>CBFGMM010000148.1:0-4427 GCA_965649855.1 uncultured Thermomonas sp.
GCTGACGCCCAAGCGGCGCATCGGCCAGGGACCCCGCAGGCTGGCGCGCTGGGTGGACGATGCCGAACGCGAGGGCCGGCGGTACGCGCTGGCGCTGCCGGGCCAGCCGCCGATCCCGATGGGCCTGGGCGCGGCCCACCGGCATCGCTGCCTGCGCGCGCTGGCGCTCATGCCGGCGCAGGCGCGCCATGGCTGACCGCGTCCTGCCGCCGCTGTCGCCGCGCAGCCGCCAGCTGGCCCTGCTGGCGACCGCGGTGTGCCTGCTGCCGCTGCTGCTCCAGTTGCCAGGCGTGCTCGGGCTGGGCTTCGGAACCGCCGCAGTGGCGATCGCTGCGCTGTCATGGCATCGGCCCCTGCCAACCCTGCTGAGGCTGGTGCTGGGCGCCGGCATCGTGCTGGCCGTCGCGCTGGTCTCGCCGGGCGTGGGCCGCGACACCGCCTGCGCCGTGCTGGCGGGGATGCTGGCGCTGAAGCCGGGCGAGACCGTCAGCCTGCGCGACGGGCGCAGCCTGGTCGGCTTCGCGCTGTTCGCGCCGTTCGCCACCTTCATGCTGGACCAGGGCCCGGTCAGCCTTGCGCTGGCGCTGGGCGCGGTGCTGCTGGGCCTGGTCGCGCTGCGCCAGCTGGCGGCGGACGAGGGCGACGCCGACCGGGGCGACGCCGCGGCGTGGTGGGCCGGCGCACCCGAGGTGCTGCGCCTGTTCGCGATCGGGCTGCCGCTGGCGCTGGCTGCGTTCTGGCTGTTCCCGCGCCTGCCCTCGCCGCTGTGGGGACTGCCGGAGCGCGCCGTTGCGCGCCCCGGGCTGTCGGACAACATGACCCCCGGCGGCTGGCTGGACCTCATGATCGACGACACGCCGGCCGCGCGCGTGCAGTTCTTCGGCCCCGCGCCGCCCCAGGACCAGATGTACTGGCGCGGACCGGTGCTGTGGGATTTCGATGGCCAGACCTGGCGCCAGGCGCGCTGGCTGGAACGCGTGCCGGCCGCGCCGCTGGAACCGGCCGGGCCGGGCTGGGACTACCAGATCGAACTGGAGCCCACCGACCGCCGCCAGCTGGTGGCGCTCGACCTGCCCACCCAGGTGCCCGATGGCGTCAATGTCTCGGTCGACTACAGCACCACCACCCGGCTGCCGCTCACCAATGTCACGCGCTGGCGCATGCGCTCGGCGCCGCCACGGGTGGCCGAGCCCCGGCTGCCGGTGATGCTGCGCCAGCGGGCGCTGGAGCTGCCGGCGGGCTTCAACCCGCGCACCGTTGCGCTGGCAGCCCGGTGGCGGCGCGAGGCGGGCAGCGATGCCGAGGGGCGGGCCGACGCGGCGATCGCCGAGCGCGCCCTGCGCTGGATCCGCGCCGAGTTCGCCTACACCCTGGACGTGCCGCTGGCGGGCCGCAACGAAGTGGACGACTTCCTGTTCGACCGCAAGGAAGGCTATTGCGAGCACTTCAGCTCCGCCTACGTGGTGCTGATGCGCGCGGCCGGCATCCCCGCGCGCGTGGTGACCGGCTACGCCGGCGGCATCCGCAACCCGATCGGCGGGTACTGGCTGGTGTTGCGCTCGGACGCGCACGCCTGGGCCGAGGTCTGGCTGCCGCGGCGCGGCTGGGTGCGCGTGGACCCCACGGCCGCGGTTGCCCCGGAGCGCATCTACGACACCTTGGCCGACCGCCAGCCCGGCCGCTTCGGCGGCTTCGACGGGCTGGTGCCGGTCTTCCAGGCCAGCGACTGGCTGCGCCGGGGCTGGAACGACTTCGTGCTGGGCTTCAACGCGGAGCGCCAGCGCAACCTGCTCCGGCCGCTGGGCCTGGAGCGCTTCGGGCTGCAGGCCCTGACCGTCGGATTCGCCCTGCTCGCCGTGCTGGCGCTGGCGTGGATGGCCTGGCTGATGGCCCGCGGCGAACGCCGGCGCGACCCGCTGTTGCGCGCGTGGCAACGGCTGGACCGGCGCTACGCGCGCCTGGGCCTGGGCCGGGCGCCCCACGAACCCGCGCAGCCATGGGCGGCGCGCGTCGGTGCGGACGTGCCGCGCCGCGGGCAGCCGCTGCGTGCGCTGGGCCGGGCGTTCTCGGACGCGCGCTACGGGCGGCCCGACCCGGCTGCGCTGCGCGAGCTGATGCGGGCGCTCGACCGCCACCGCCCATGACGCAATCTTGACCGCCGCGTGCGATCCTGCGGGCAACCCGCCACTGACCCGGAACGAGAATGAACGCCCGCCTGTTGCCTGCCGCGCTCGCCGTGGTCCTCCTGTCGGCCTGCGCCACCCATCCGCGGCCGCTGCAGGGGCAGTTCGACACGCTGACCCCGCACGATGCGGTGATCGGCGCGCATACCGGCACGCCGGTGCGCTGGGGCGGCCGCATCATCCGCACCGAGCCGCGCCCGGACCGGACCTGCTTCGAGGTCATCAGCGCACGCCTGGACGTCAACGGCCGCCCGTACTGGGGCAGCGACAGCACCTGGGGCCGATTCATCGCCTGCCGCACCGGCTTCTACGACCCGGCCCTGTTCGAGCCCAACCGCGAGGTCACCTTCACCGGCGTGATCGAGGGCTACGAGGACCGCACCGTGGGCGGTGGCTATGTGTACAAGTTCCCGCGGGTCGCGGCCGACGTGGTCTACCTGTGGCCCAAGCGCGAACGGGTCAACGTGATCACCCGGCCGGCGCCGTGGCCCTGGGCCTGGAACTGGTAAGCCCTAGCCGCGGGTGCCGAAGCGGCCCAGCGGCGCGCCCGCCAGCAGGTGCAGGTGGATCTGGAACACGGTCTGCCCGCCATCCGCGTTGCAATTCATGACCACCCGGTATCCGTCCTCCGCGAAGCCCTGCTCCTTGGCGTAGCGCGCCGCGGCGGTGGCCAGGCGACCCACCACCACGGCCGCCTCCTCCGGCACGTCGTTGAGAGTGGCGTAGCGCTGCTTCGGCACGAACAGCACGTGCACCGGCGCCTGCGGCGCGATGTCGCGGAACGCGATCAGGTGCGCGTCCTCGTGGACGATGTCGGCGGGGATCTCGCGGCGGATGATCTTGTCGAAGATGGTGTCGGCCATGGCGGCGGTCCTCGGGTGGTGTTCCGGATGGCAGGAACGCAGTCGCGTGCTACGGCATCTCGCTGCGGCTGCCGAAGGCGTGCGACAGCGTGCCGCGATCCACGTATTCCAGTTCGCCGCCCAGCGGCACGCCATGCGCCAGGCGGCTGGGCTGCACCCCGGTCGCGCGCGCCAGCTGCGCGAGGTAGTGCGCGGTGGCCTCGCCCTCCACGGTGGGGTTGGTGGCCACGATCAGCTCGCGGACCTCGCCCTCCTCCAGGCGCCGCGCCAGGCGGTCCAGCCCGAGTTCGCGCGGACCGATCCCGTCCAGCGGGCTCAGCCGCCCCTGCAGCACGAAGTACAGCCCGTGGTAGCCGGTCGCCTGCTCGATCGCCAGGCGGTCGGCCGGGGTCTCCACGACGCACAGCAGCTGCGCGTCGCGCGCCTGGCTGGTGCAGGTGGCGCATACCTCGGTTTCGCTGAAGTCGCGGCAGCGCTGGCAATGGCCCACCCGCTCCATCGCCTGGGCGAGCGCCCCGGCCAGGCGGCGGCCGCCTTCCCGCTGGCGCTCCAGCAGGTGGTAGGCCATCCGCTGCGCCGACTTCTGGCCCACGCCGGGCAGCACCCGCAGCGCGTCGATCAGCTGGTCGAGCAGGGACAGGGTCATGCCCGGCCGATCCCCGGTTCCGCGGCGGCGCGCATGCCGTGCAAACTCAGAACGGCAGCTTCATGCCGGGCGGCAGCGGCATGCCAGCCGTGGCCGCCGCCATCTTCGCCTGCGATTCGGCGTTGATCCTGTTGACCGCGTCGTTGAAGGCCGCCGCCACCAGGTCCTCCGCCATCTCCGGATCGGCGAGCACGGACGGGTCGATGCGCACCTTGCGGCAATCCATGCGGCCGCCCAGGGTCACGCTGACCATCCCGCCACCCGCGTTGCCCACGA
The DNA here is from genome assembly GCA_965649855.1 of uncultured Thermomonas sp. Taxonomy (GTDB): domain Bacteria; phylum Pseudomonadota; class Gammaproteobacteria; order Xanthomonadales; family Xanthomonadaceae; genus Thermomonas. Next base: position 3,969 of record CBFGMM010000148.1, read on the forward strand.
CCTCCAGCGCGGCCAGTTCCTCCTGCGCGCGCTGCATGTCCTCCTGCATCTTCTGCGCCTGCTGCATCAGCTGGGCGATGTTTCCACGCATGGCTTGGCCTCTGTGTTCGGGTATCGAGGGGGATGGCGGCACGCGGCCGCCGGATCAAGGGTCGCGGGGCGCATCCAGCGGACGCACCGAATCCGGCACGATGCGCGCCCCATGCACGTCGACCAGCCGCTGGATCGCCGGATCGGCGGCGAAGCCGGCCTCGGCGCCGGCCTGGCGCGCATCGCGCTCGCGCGCGTGGCGCGCACGGGCGGTTTCGCCGCGCGGCTCGCCGGATTCGAAGCGCAGCTGCACCGGCCCGCCCAGTGCCGCGGCCAGCGCGTCGGCCAGCTGCTGGACCAGGCCCGGGGATTTCAGGTGCTCGTCGCCGGGCGTCACGTGCATGGCGTCGTACCGCGCCGCGGTGTCGG
>CBFGMM010000149.1:0-4398 GCA_965649855.1 uncultured Thermomonas sp.
GCGCGACCCGAGATGCGCGGCGCCTCGGTCGCGCTCCAGCGCGCTCCTACAGGTGGGGGCTGGGATTGGGTGGTGGGGGCCTTGTAGGAGCGCACCGCAGGGGCGCGAACGGGGCCGCGGGAACTAGGCCGCGTGGACAGACCTTGCAACCTGGCATCGCGCCCCTGGCGGTGCGCTCCTACAGGGATGGGGGTGGTGGCGCGGGAACGGGCGCGGGGCGGCGCCGGGGCGCCGCTACGTGCCCGCCAGCGCGCGGGCGCCCGCCGGCAGCAGGCGGATGCGGAAGCAGGCGCCGCCGGCAGGCAGTGGCACGTAGTCCAGGCTGGCCTGGTTGGCCATGCACAGCTCGCGGGCGATGTAGAGGCCAAGGCCGGTGCCGTGCGGGGAGGTGGTGAAGAACGGGCGGAACAGGCGTTCGACCACCGGCTCCGGGATGCCGGGGCCGCGGTCCACCACGTCCAGCAGCGGCGCCCCGCCGGCGTCCTGGTGGACGCGCACGCTGATCCGGGCGGGCTGGCCGGGCAGGTGGCCGTGCACGCGGGCGTTGTGCACCAGCACGGTCAGCGCCTGCTGCAGCTGCTGGCGGTCCACCAGCACCGGCAGCGGCGCGGGCGGCAGCACGGCCTGCAGGGTGTCGTCCTCCAGCGGGTGGCAGTTGGCGTAGTCCTCCACGAACAGGCGCACGCAGTCCACCAGTTCCACGTGTTCGGGCCGGGCGCGCTCGCGCCGGGCCAGGCCCAGCACGTTCTCCACGATCCCGTTCATGCGCAGGGTCTGCTGGTAGACGATGCCCAGCAGGCGGCGGTCCGGGTCGGGGATGGCGGCGGATTCCTCCAGCAGCTGGGTGGCGTAGCTGATCGCGGCCAGCGGGTTGCGGATCTCGTGCGCCAGGCTGGCGGAGAAGCGGCCCAGGGTGGCCAGGGTCAGGGTTTCCGCGTGGCGCGCGGCCAGGGTGGTGTCGTCCAGGAACACCAGCACCTGGTCGTCGCCGGCCAGCAGGCGGGCGAAGCGCGGCAGCACCTCCGGCAGGTCCGGGCCCAGCTGCAGCGGCTGGGCGTCCTCGCTGCCGTCCTGGCGCCAGCGCTGCAGGCGCGCGGCCAGCCGCGGCGCGGCCAGCAGCAGGTCGTCCGGCGCGTGGGTGGCGCCCAGCTGCAGCATGGCGGCCTCGTTGGCCAGGCGGATGCGGCCCTCGCCGTCCACCAGCAGCACGCCGGTGCGCATGCGGCGGATGATCAGTTCGTTGATCTCGGCCAGGTTGGCCACCTGGTCGCCGCGGCGCTCGGCCAGGGCCTCGCTGGCGTGCAGCTGGCGGCCCAGCACATGGGTCAGGGTGGCGATGGCGAGGTAGCCCAGCGCGAACATCGACAGTTCGGCCAGCGAGTTCTGCGCGCTGCCGTGGCGGACCACGTCCCAGATGCGCTCCGCGGCGAACGCCGCCGCGGCCAGCAGGGCCAGGCCCAGGCCGATGGCCAGCGGCAGCAGCACCCCGGCCGCGCCGATGTTGAACAGCAGCATCATCGCGATGCCGGCGCTGGCCCCGGGCAGGGCGTGCATGGCCAGGGTGGCCGCGGCGATGTCGACCAGCACGCCCACCGCCGCCTGCACCCGCAGCCGGCCGGTGCGCCCGCTGACGAACAGGGCCAGCGCGGCCAGCAGATAGGCCGCGGCCACGCCGCGCGCCAGCAGCGGGTCGCGCGGCGCGTCCACCAGCAACCCGGCCGGGCCGAACACCAGCAGGCACAGCAGCGCCGCCTCCAGCAGGCGGTACAGGGTCAGGAAATACAGCTCGCGCCGCAGGGAGCCAGGCAGGTCGGCGGCGGCGCTGGGGGCGGGCATCGGCCGGAGTATGCGCGATGCGCAGGCGTCCCTCCGCGGGGCCCGGCCGCGTGCGGCGGCGCAACACGCTAAAATGCCCGGCCGCCCCGGGGCCTGCCACCGTGCACCGCCCGCGGCGCGTCCGTTTTCCCACCGGGTGACCCATGAACTTCCACGAGTACCAGGCCAAGCAGCTGTTTGGCGACTACGGCATCAACGTTCCCGTCGGGCAGGTGGCCCGCTCCCCCGACGAGGCCGTGGCCGCGGCCAAGGCGATCGGCGGCGACTTCTGGGTGGTCAAGGCGCAGATCCACGCCGGCGGCCGCGGCAAGGCCGGCGGCGTGAAGCTGGCCAAGACCCTGGACGAGGTGCGCGAGTACGCCAAGGGCATGCTGGGCACCCGGATGGCGACCTACCAGACCGCCGGGGTGGAGCTGCCGGTGGATTCGGTGCTGGTCACCCAGGCCACCGACATCGCCAAGGAGCTGTACCTGTCCGTGCTGGTGGACCGCGCCACCCAGACCGTGACCTTCATCGCCTCGGCGGAAGGCGGCATGGACATCGAGCAGGTGGCCGCCGAGAAGCCGGACGCCATCAAGACGCTGCACGTGAACTACGTGCAGGGCCTGCAGCCCTACCAGACCCGCGACCTGGGCTTCGCCCTGGGCCTGAACGCCAAGCAGGTCGGCCAGCTGAGCAAGATCATGCTGGGCCTGTACCGCCTGTTCAACGAGAAGGACCTGGCGCTGGTGGAACTCAACCCGCTGGCGATCCTCACCAACGGCGAGCTGGCCGTGCTGGACGGCAAGATCAATTCCGACGACAACGCCAACTTCCGCCACCCCGACCTGGTGGCGATGCGCGACACCCGCCAGGAAGACGAGACCGAGGTGCTGGCGTCCAAGTACGACCTGAACTACGTGACCATGGACGGCAACATCGGCTGCATGGTCAACGGCGCGGGCCTTGCGATGGCGACCATGGACGTGATCAAGCTGGAGGGCGGCGAGCCGGCCAACTTCCTGGACGTGGGCGGCGGCGCCAACAAGGAAAAGGTCACCGAGGCCTTCAAGCTGATCCTGCGCTCGCCGTCGGTGGAGGCGATCTTCGTCAACATCTTCGGCGGCATCGTGCGCTGCGACATGATCGCCGAGGGCATCATCGCCGCGGTCAAGGAAGTGGGCGTCAAGGTGCCGGTGATCGTGCGCCTGGAAGGCACGAACGTGGAAGCGGGCAAGGCGCTGCTGGCCAGCTCCGGGCTGGCCATCACCGCCGCCGACGACATCAACGACGGCGCGAAGAAGGCGGTTGCGGCCGTCGCCAAGGCCGCCTGACCTCCATTCGCCTGTAGGAGCGCACGGCTGTGGCGCTATCTTCCGGGCATCGCGCCCCTGCGGTGCGCTCCTACAAGAACACAAAGGATCCAACGATGGCCGTACTGATCAACAAGGACACCAAGGTGCTGGTGCAGGGCTTCACCGGCTCGCAGGGCAGCTTCCACGCGCAGCAGATGCTGGACTACGGCACCAAGGTGGTGGGCGGCGTGACCCCGGGCAAGGGCGGCACCACCCACCTGGGCCTGCCGGTGTTCGACACCATGGCGCAGGCGGTGGCCGCCACCGGCGCGGATGCATCCGTCATCTACGTGCCGCCGCCGTTCGCGGCCGACGCGATCCTGGAGGCGGCCGATGCGGGCATCCGGGTGATCGTGTGCATCACCGAGGGCATCCCGGTGCTGGACATGATGCGGGTCAAGAACACCCTGAAGGGCTACCCGGGCACCGTGCTGGTCGGCCCGAACTGCCCCGGCGTGATCACCCCGGGCGAGTGCAAGATCGGCATCATGCCGGGCCACATCCACATGCCGGGCAAGGTGGGCATCGTCTCGCGCAGCGGCACCCTGACCTATGAAGCGGTCAAGCAGACCACCGACGCCGGCCTGGGCCAGAGCACCTGCATCGGCATCGGCGGCGACCCGATCAACGGCACCAACTTCATCGACGCGCTGAAGCTGTTCCAGGACGACCCGCAGACCGAGGGCATCATCATGGTCGGCGAGATCGGCGGCAGCGCCGAGGAAGAGGCGGCCGAGTACATCAGCAAGCACGTGACCAAGCCGGTGGTGGGCTTCATCGCCGGTGCGTCCGCGCCCAAGGGCAAGCGCATGGGCCACGCCGGCGCGATCGCCAGCGGCGGCTCCGGCACCGCCGAGGGCAAGTTCGCGGCGATGGAAGCCGCCGGCGTGACCACGGTGAAGAGCCCGGGCGACCTGGGCGCGGCGATCGCGAAGCGGCTGGCGGGCTGACCCCCGCCGCCGTGTTCTTGTAGGAGCCCACCCTGTGCGCGACCAGCGCCCCAATGGCGCGGTGCCGCCTCTGTAGGAGCGCACTGGGGCGCGACCGCGCTTGCGGCCATTCCGGTCGCGCTCAAGCGCGCTCCTACAGGCCCCCCGATTCGCCGAAGGGTGTCGCCCTTTGTAGGAGCGCACCCTGTGCGCGACCAGCGCCCCAATGGCGCGGTGCCGCCTTTGTAGGAGCGCACTGGGGCGCGACCGCGCTTGCGGCCATTCCGGTCGCGCTCAAG
>CBFGMM010000150.1:0-4350 GCA_965649855.1 uncultured Thermomonas sp.
CGCAATGCGATCACCGGCAGTGGCGGACTGGTCAAGTCGGGCACGGGCATCCTGAGCCTCGCGGAGGCGGGAAGCTTCGCCGGGGAGACGCGGGTGCAGGCCGGGGGGCTGGATGTGCGCAAAGGCCTGGCGTCGAACGTTTCCATCAGCAGCGGCGCCACGCTGTGGGCGAGCGGCACCTTCGGCGGCAGCGTGGCCAACAGCGGCGCGTTCCTCAACGGTGCATCGTCGCCGGCCACCATTACGGGCAACTACCTGCAGACGGCGACCGGCAACCTCGGCGTGTGGCTGGGCAGCAAGCTGGGCGTGGGCGGCACCGCCACGCTGGGCGGGCAGATGTCGATCCTGGGCGTGCGCAGCGGCTACACCACCAGTGCGAAGGAAACGCTGCTCACCGCCAACGGCGGCATCAGCGGCAGCTTCGCCACGTTGCGCGCGGCGCCGAACGTGTTCCTGGACGCCAGCCTCAGCTACGACCCCAACAACGTCTTCCTCAACATCAACCGCATCGACGTGACCCAGGCCGTGGCCGGCATGGGACTGGTGGGGCCCGCGATGGCCTCCGCGGCGCGGGTGGAACAGGCGATGCAGGCGATCGACCTGCAGGTCGGCGGCGCGTCGGGCGGCGGGGGCATCAGCGGCGCGTTCGTCGATGGCGCCGCCGCGCTGCAGGGCATCACCAGCGTGGCCGTGGCCGATGCCTCGCTGCGCAGCCTGGCGGGCAGCCTGCACGGCGCGTCGGCGGAGTTGACCCACGGTGGCATCGACGCGGGGCGGCGCGCGCTGGATGCGCGGATCGACGCGCTCGGCCCTTCGGCCCAAGCGTCCGGCGGCTGGCACCGCGACCTGTCTCGCAGCGGCATGCTGGCGCAGTCCGGCTTCGACCGGGTGGACCTGGACGCCAGCGGCGAGATGATCGGCAGCGACTGGCGGATCGGCGAGAACGTCGCGATGGGCCTGTCCACCAGCCGCGTGCAGCAGTCGGGCTGGCTCGGCGCCTCGGGCGACCGCGCGCGTGGGCACCAGCGCGAGGTGCAGGCGTACGCCGCGGCCTGGCATGGCCCGTGGCAGGCGCAGGCGCAGCTGGCCAGCGGCGGGTTCGACCGCCAGCTGCAGCGCAACCTGCGGCTGGGCGACCTGCGCGACGCGGTGGCCACCCAGGTCTCGGGCAGCTACGACAGCGCGACCCTCCAGCTGGGCCGGCACGTGGATGCGGGCGGAGTGCGCCTGGTGCCTTACGTGGGCACGCAATACACCCGCGTGCGCAACGACGGCTTCGCCGAGACCGGGCAGACCGGCTTCGGCTTGCGGGCGCATGCGTGGGAAAGCACGCGCTGGCAGGGCTTCGCCGGGCTGCGCGCGGAGCGCGGGTTCGCGGTCGGCGGGCTGCACCTGCGCGCCGACGCGCGCGCCGAATGGCAGCGGTTGCTCGGTGCCGGGGGCGAGGCCTTCGCCGCCAGCTTCACCGGCCTGGACCAGTTCGCCCCGCTGCAGGGCATGGGCCTGTCGCGGCAGCAGCGGGTGCTGGGCCTGGGCCTGTCCACCGCGTTCGCGCGGCGGGGGCAGTTCCGCTTCGACCTGGGCCACCGCGCAACGGCGCTGGGCGATGAGGGCACGGCCTCGCTGCAGGCGGTGCTGGCGTTCTAGCCGCGCCGCATCCGGTGCCGGCGCCTCAGCGCGCCGGCGCCAGCCGCCAGATGGCGTTGCCCACGTCGTCGGCCACCAGGATCCCGCCGTCGGCCTGCACCGCGATGCCCACCGGGCGACCGCGCGCCTTGCCGTCGGCGTCCAGGAAGCCGGTCAGCAGGTCCTGCATGGCGCCGGCCGGCCTGCCGCCCTCGAACGGCACCATCACCACCTTGTAGCCGGCCGGCGGGGTGCGGTTCCAGGACCCATGCAGGCCGATGATCGCCCCGCCGCGCCCGCCGCTCCAGCGCCCGCCGCGGTGGAAGGCCAGGCCCAGCGGCGCCACGTGGTTGCCCAGCGCGTAGTCGGGCTTCACCGCCCTGGCCACCATCGCCGGGTTGGCGGGTTCGACCCGCGCGTCCACGTGCTGGCCCCAGTAACTCCACGGCCAGCCGTAGAACGCGCCCTGGCGCACTTCGGTGAGGTAGTCGGGCACCAGGTCGTTGCCGAGTTCGTCGCGCTCGTTGACCACGGTGTACAGCCCGCCGCCCGGTCCCCAGGCCAGGCCCACGGGATTGCGCAGCCCGGAGGCGAACACCCGCGGCACCGGCGCGGCGATCGGCACTTCCAGCACCGCCGCGCGCAGGGCTTCGGCGGCCATGCCGTTCTCCGCGACATTGCTGTTGCTGCCCACGCCCACGTACAGGCGGCTGCCGTCGGGGCTGGCCAGCAGGCTCTTGGTCCAGTGGTGGTTGAGCCCGGCGCCATGGCCCGGCAGCGCGGTGAGCGTGCGCGGCGTGGCGTCGATGCGGGTGGTGCCAGCCGCGTAGGGCACCGACACGATCGCATCGGCATTGGCCACGTACAGGGTATCGCCCACCAGGGCCATGCCGAACGGCGAATGCAGGCCGGCCAGGAACACCGTGCGCAGTTCCGCCACGCCGTCGCCGTCGGCATCGCGCAGCAGGCTGATGCGGTCGGCGCTGGGCACGCCCGCGCCGGCGCGCTTCATCACCGCCTTCATCGCCACGCCCCGGACCCCGCGGATGCCGGACTTACCGGCGGGGGCGTTGGCTTCCGCAACCAGCACGTCGCCGTTGGGCAGCACGTGCAGCCAGCGCGGGTGCTGCAGGCCGTCGGCGAAGCGGGTCACCGCCAGGCCGGCGGCCGGCGTGGGGGACGCATCCGCCGGCCAGCCCGCGGCGGGCGCGATGTCGACCGTGGGCAGCAGGCTGCGGGTCGGTTCGGGCAGGGTCGGGTCCGGCCCGGTCACCGCGGATTCGGGCAGGGTGCCGGGCGCGGCGCAGGCGGCAAGGCCCGCGCAGGTCGCAAGGGCAAGGAGCGCAAGGCGCATGGGCGGCGTCCCGATGGGGTGGCGCCCACGCTAGCCGCCGGCGCGTTCACGCCGGGTCACGGCGCTCAGCTGTTGCCGGCGAACAGCTCGCGGCCGATCAGCATGCGGCGGATCTCGTTGGTGCCGGCGCCGATCGCGTACAGCTTGGCGTCGCGCAGGATGCGCCCGGTCGGGTATTCGTTGATGTAGCCGTTGCCGCCCAGCGCCTGGATGCCTTCCAGCGCCACCTGCACCGCGGCTTCGCTGGCGTGCAGCAGGCAGCTGGCGGCGTCGATCCGGCTCTTGTGGCCGGCATCGAAGTCGCGCGCCACCTGGTAGGCGAAGGCGCGGCTGGACTGCAGCGCGGTGTACATGTCGGCGATCTTGCCCTGCATCAGGCCGAAGCAGCCGATCGCCTGGTCGAACTGCCTGCGCTCGCGCACGTAGGGCAGGGCGATGTCCAGCGCCGCCTGCATCAGCCCCAGCGGGCCGCCGGTCAGCACCAGGCGCTCGGTGTTCAGGCCGCTCATCAGCACCCTGACCCCGTTGTGCACCTCGCCCAGCACGTTCTCGCGCGGGATCGCGCAGTCCTCGAACACCAGCTCGCAGGTGTTGGAGCCGCGCATGCCCAGCTTGTCCAGCTTCTGCGCGGTGGAAAACCCCGGCATGCCCTTCTCGACCAGGAACGCGGTCATGCTCCTGCTGCCCGCCTCCTTGCCGGCGGTGCGCATGTAGACGATCAGCACGTCGGCCTCGGGGCCGTTGGTGATCCACATCTTGTTGCCGTTGGCGATCCAGGCATCCCCGCGCAGCTCCGCCCGGCAGGCCATCGAGCCAACGACGTCGGAACCGGCGCCCGGCTCGCTCATCGCCAGCGCGCCCTTCCACTCGCCGCTGCACAGCTTGGGCAGGTACTTCGCGCGTTGCGCCTCGTTGCCGTTGGCGAACAGGTTGGACACGCACAGGTTGGAATGCGCGCCGTAGCTCAGGCCCACCGAGCCAGAGGCGCGGCTGATCTCCTCCATCGCCACCAGGTGCGCCAGGTAGCCCATCTCGCTGCCGCCGTATTCGCCCGGCACGGTCATGCCCAGCAGGCCCATCTCACCCAGCTTCGGCCACAGGTCCTGCGGGAAGGCGTTGTCCTCGTCGATCGCCGCGGCGCGCGGCGCGATCTCGCTCTCCGCGAAACGGCGCACCGCGTCGCGCAGGGCATCGAGTTCTTCGCCGAGGGGGAATGCGCGCATTGAGGGTTCTCGTGTCGTGAAGGATTGTAGGAGCGCACCCTGTGCGCGACCGTCGCGCGGCGGGCTTCCGGGTCGCGCACAGGGTGCGCTCCTACAGGGATCTGTGGTGAAAACGGAACGGGGCCCGCAGGCCCCGTCCATTATTGC
>CBFGMM010000151.1:0-4329 GCA_965649855.1 uncultured Thermomonas sp.
GTGCCGATCTGCAGGTTCTCGCCGCGCTGCATGCCGCCCAGCTCGTAGGTGCCGGCGATGTCCGCGGTGAAGCGCACGCAGCGCGTGCACTGGATGCAGCGGGTCATCTCGGTGGCGACCAGCGGGCCCAGGTCCTCGTCGGCCACCACGCGCTTGCGCTCGACGAAGCGGCTGACCGAGCGGCCGTAGCCCAGCGACAGGTCCTGCAGCTCGCACTCGCCGCCCTGGTCGCAGATCGGGCAGTCCAGCGGATGGTTGATCAGCAGGAATTCCATCACGTTGCGCTGCGACTTCAGTGCCTTCTCGCTGCGCGTGGCGACCTTCATGCCGTCCATCACCGGCGTGGCGCAGGCCGGCGCCGGCTTCGGCATCTTCTCGACTTCGACCAGGCACATCCGGCAATTGGCCGCGACCGGCAGCTTGTCGTGGTAGCAGAAGCGCGGGATCGGGATGCCGGCCTTGTCGGCGGCATGGATGATCATCGAGCCCTTCGGCGCGGCCAGCTCCACGCCGTCGATGAAGACGGTGACGTGGTCGGGGGCGAGGTTGGGGTTCACGGGTTGAGCGCTCACGCGGCCACCTGCGCGGTTTCCATCAGGGTGCCGGCGCGCTCGTCGTCGACATAGAAGCGCCGGTTGACGATGGCGTACTCGAATTCGTGCCAGTAATGGCGCAGGAAGCCCTGCACCGGCCACGCGGCGGCCTCGCCGAACGCGCAGATGGTATGGCCCTCGATCTGGCCCGCCGCGGCGCGCAGCATGCGCAGGTCGTCCAGGGTCGCCTCGAAGCTGGCGATGCGGGTCAGCATCCGGTACATCCAGCCGGTGCCCTCGCGGCAGGGCGTGCACTGGCCGCAGGATTCCGCGTAGTAGAAGCGCGCGATGCGCTGGCAGGCGCGGACCATGCAGGTGGTGTCGTCCATCACGATCACCGCGCCGGAGCCCAGGCCGGAGCCGGCCTTCTGGATGCTGTCGTAGTCCATCGTGCAGGCCAGCATCGTGTCCGCCGGCAGCACCGGCATCGACGAGCCACCGGGGATCACGCCCTTCAGCCTGCGCCCTTCGCGCACGCCGCCGGCCAGCGCCAGCAGGTCGGCGAACGGGGTGCCCAGCCGGACCTCGTAGTTGCCGGGCCGGTTGACGTGGCCGGACACCGAGAACACCTTCGGGCCGCCGTTGTTCGGCTTGCCCAGCTCGGCGAACCACTCCGCGCCGTTGCGCACGATCGCCGGCACCGAGGCATAGGTCTCGGTGTTGTTGATCGTGGTCGGCTTGCCGTACAGGCCGAAGTTGGCGGGGAACGGCGGCTTGTAGCGCGGCTGGCCCTTCTTGCCTTCCAGCGACTCCATCAGCGCGGTTTCCTCGCCGCAGATGTAGGCGCCCGCGCCCAGCGCGTTGTACAGGTCGATGTCGACGCCGGAGCCGAGGATGTCCTTGCCCAGCCAGCCGTTCGCATAGGCCTCGCGGGTGGCCTCCTCGAGGTGCTCGAAGGGCTCGTGGTGGAACTCGCCGCGCAGGTAGTTGTAGGCGACCGTGCTGCCGGTGGCGTAGCAGGCGATCGCCATCCCCTCGATCACCGCGTGCGGGTTGTAGCGCAGGATGTCGCGGTCCTTGGCGGTGCCCGGCTCGGACTCGTCCGAATTGCACAGGATGTACTTCTGGCCAGCGCCCTTCGGCATGAAGCTCCACTTCAGGCCGGTGGGGAAGCCCGCGCCGCCGCGGCCGCGCAGGCCGGACTGCTTGACCATCTCGATCACGTCGGCCGGCGGGATCTTCTCCTCCAGGATCCTGCGCAGCGCGCTGTAGCCGCCGGTCTTCAGGTAGTTCTCGTACGACCACGGCTTGTCGAAGTGCAGCGTGGTGTAGACCACGTTGTGCTCCGCCGGCGCCGGGCCGACCGGACCGGTGGGGTCCGCGTAGTGGGAATGCCCGCCCATCAGTTCAGCCCGTCCAGCAGCGCGTCGACCTTCGCCGGGTCGAGCTTCTCGTGGTAATGCCCGTTGATCACCACCACCGGGGCGCCGCAGCACGCGGCCACGCATTCCTCCTCGCGCTTGAGGTAGATGCGCCCGTCGGCGGTGGATTCGCCCAGGCGGCAGCCCAGCTTCTTCTCGGCGTGCGCCACCAGCTCTTCGGCACCATTGAGCCAGCAGCTGATGTTGGTGCAGAAGGCGACATTGTTGCGGCCCACCGGCGCGGTCTCGAACATCGAGTAGAACGTAGCCACCTCGTAGGCCCACACCGGCGGCAGGTCCAGGTATTTGGCCACCGCGGCGATGATCTCGTCGCTCAGCCAGCCGCCGTTCTGCTCCTGCGCGGCGAACAGGCCCTGCAGCACCGCCGAGCGCTTGCGGTCCGGCGGGAACTTGGCCAGCCAGTGGTCGATGTGCGCGCGCGTCGCGTCCGACAGCACCGCCATCGGGTCCACGTTCCGCGCATTCTCGAAGTTGCCAGTTGCTTTCATGCGTTGCTCTTGTCCGTCCCGGCGCTCAGCGGTCGACTTCGCCGAACACGATGTCGTAGGTGCCGATCATCGCCACCACGTCGGCCAGCATGTGGCCCTTCACGATCTCGTCCATCGAAGACAGGTGCGCGAAGCCGGGCGCGCGCAGGTGCACGCGGAACGGCTTGTTGGCGCCGTCGCTCACCAGGTAGCAGCCGAACTCGCCCTTCGGCGCCTCCACCGCGGCGTAGGTCTCGCCGGCGGGGACGCAGTAGCCTTCGGAGAACAGCTTGAAGTGGTGGATGAGGGCTTCCATGTCGTCCTTCATCGCTTCCCGCGACGGCGGCGCCACCTTGTAGTTGTCCAGCATCACCGGGCCAGGATTGGCCTTCAGCCAGGCCACGCACTGCCGGATGATGCGGGTGGACTCGCGCATCTCGGCCACGCGGACCAGGTAGCGGTCGTAGCAGTCGCCGTTGGCGCCCACCGGGATGTCGAAGTCGACTTCGGCGTACTTCGCGTAGGGCTGCTTCTTGCGCAGGTCCCAGGCCACGTTGGAGCCGCGCAGCATCGGGCCGCTCATGCCCCAGGCCATCGCCTGCTCCGGGCTGACCACGCCGATCCCGACGGTGCGCTGCTTCCAGATGCGGTTGTCGGTGAGCAGGGTCTCGTACTCGTCGACCCGCTTCGGGAAGTCCTCGCAGAAGTGCTCCAGGTAGTCCAGCAGCGAGCCTTCGCGCCATTCGTTGAAGCGCTTGAGCTTGGCGCCCTTGCGCCACGGCGATTCCTTGTACTGCGGCATCTTCGCCGGCAGGTCGCGGTAGACGCCGCCCGGGCGGTAGTAGGCGGCATGCATGCGCGCGCCGCTGACCGCCTCGTAGCAGTCCATCAGTTCCTCGCGCTCGCGGAACGCGTACAGGAACACCGCCATCGCGCCGAGGTCCAGCGCGTTGCTGCCCACCCACATCAGGTGGTTCAGGATGCGGGTGATCTCGTCGAACATGGTGCGGATCCACTGCGCGCGCTCCGGCGCCTCGATCCCCATCAGGGTCTCGATCGCCCGCACGTACGCGTGTTCGTTGCACATCATCGACACGTAGTCCAGCCGGTCCATGTAGCCGATCGACTGGTTGAACGGCTTGGACTCGGCCAGCTTCTCGGTGCCGCGGTGCAGCAGCCCGATGTGCGGGTCCGCGCGGCGCACGATCTCGCCGTCCATCTCCAGGATCAGGCGCAGCACGCCGTGCGCGGCCGGGTGCTGGGGGCCGAAATTCAGGGTGTAGTTCCGGATTTCCTGCAGGGCTTCCGCGGGGCTGCTGGCCAGGCCTTCGCTGGCGGGCACGGCGCTCATCGGCTGGCCTCCCGGTCGAGGATCTTGGCCTCGCGCTCGTCCCGCGCGGTGGCGAAGCGGGCGTCGTCGCGGATCACCCGCGGCACGCCGACGCGCGGCTCCACGCTGGTCACCGGCTCGTACACCACCCGCTTGCGCGCCTCGTCGTAGCGCACTTCCACGTTCCCGATCAGCGGGAAGTCCTTGCGGAACGGGTGCCCCACGAACCCGTAGTCGGTGAGGATCCGGCGCAGGTCCGGGTGGCCCTCGAAGAGGATGCCGAACAGGTCGAAGGCCTCGCGCTCGAACCAGTTCGCGCCCGGCCAAACGTCCACCAGCGAGGCGACCACCGGCAGGCCGTTGTCGCCGGCGAAGCAGCGCACGCGCAGGCGCCGGTTGTGCTGCACCGACAACAGGTGCAGCACCACGGCATAACGCCTGCCTTCCAGCGAATCGACGACCACCGCGGTCGGCTCCACCACCTGGTGGCTGGGTTGCTCGCCCCACTTGAAGCGGCCAGGCCCCTTGCCTTCGACACCACGGCTGAAGCCCTCGGC
>CBFGMM010000152.1:0-4293 GCA_965649855.1 uncultured Thermomonas sp.
CTGGCGGCGGAAAAGGCCAGGCGCGCGCCCGCGCCGATTCCTGCACCCGTACCCGCGCCGGTCGCCGAGCCGGTGGAGGCCGTCCCGGCCCCGGTTGCCCCCGCCGCGGTTGACGCCGCCCCGCAGACCGAGCAGCCCGCGGCCGACGCCGCGGCGGCCGGTTGATCCACCGCAGCGCACACGAGATCCAAGTCATGGCCTACGCCGACCACACCGACCACGCCCACACGCCCGGTTTCCTCGACCGCTGGTTCTTCTCCACGAACCACAAGGACATCGGCACGCTGTACCTGGTCTTCAGCTTCGTCATGTTCATCATCGGCGCGGCGATGTCGGTCTACATCCGCGCGGAACTGGCGGTGCCGGGCCTGCAGGGCGCCAGCCCGCAGTTCTTCAACCAGATGACCACGCTGCACGCGCTGGTGATGATCTTCGGCGGGGTGATGCCGGCCTTCGTGGGCCTGGCCAACTGGATGGTGCCGCTGCAGATCGGCGCCCCGGACATGGCCCTGCCGCGCATGAACAACTGGTCCTTCTGGATCATGCCGTTCGCCTTCGCGCTGCTGCTGATGACCCTGTTCCTGCCGGGCGGCGGCCCCGCCGGCGGCTGGACCCTCTACCCGCCGCTGTCGCTGCAGGGCGGCAACAACGTGGCCTTCGTGATCTTCGCCATCCACATGATGGGCATCAGCTCGATCATGGGCGCGATCAACATCATCGCCACCATCCTCAACATGCGCGCCCCGGGCGTGGACCTGCTGAAGATGCCGATCTTCTGCTGGACCTGGCTGATCACCGCGTTCCTGCTGATCGCGGTGATGCCGGTGCTGGCCGGCGCGGTGACCATGCTGCTGACCGACAAGTTCTTCGCCACCAGCTTCTTCAACGCGGCCGGCGGCGGCGACCCGGTGATGTTCCAGCACATCTTCTGGTTCTTCGGGCACCCCGAGGTCTACATCATGATCCTGCCGGCGTTCGGGATCGTGTCGGAGATCATCCCGACCTTCAGCCGCAAGCCGCTGTTCGGCTACCAGGCGATGGTGTACGCCACCGCGTCGATCGCGTTCCTGTCGTTCATCGTGTGGGCGCACCACATGTTCACGGTGGGCATGCCGCTGGGCGGCGAGATCTACTTCATGTTCGCGACCATGCTGATCGCGGTGCCGACCGGTGTGAAGGTGTTCAACTGGGTCACCACCATGTGGCGCGGCTCGATGACCTTCGAGTCGCCGATGCTGTGGGCGGTGGCGTTCGTGATCCTGTTCACCATCGGCGGCTTCTCCGGGCTGATGCTGGCGATCGTGCCCGCCGACTTCCAGTACCACGACACCTACTTCGTGGTGGCGCACTTCCACTACGTGCTGGTGACCGGCGCGCTGTTCTCGATCATCGCCGCGGTCTACTACTGGTGGCCGAAGTGGACCGGCCGCCTGTACAACGAGACCTGGGCGAAGTTCCACTTCTGGTGGACCATCGTGTTCGTCAACCTGCTGTTCTTCCCGCAGCACTTCCTGGGCCTGGCCGGCATGCCGCGCCGCATCCCTGACTACAACGTGGTGTTCGCGGACTGGAACCTGATCAGCTCGATCGGCGCGTTCGGCATGTTCCTCACGCCGTTCATGATGTTCGTCATCCTGTGGCACTCGAAGAGGCACGGCGCGATCGCCGCCGCGCGCCCGTGGGAAGGCGCCCGTGGCCTGGAGTGGACGGTGCCCTCGCCGGCGCCGCACCACACCTTCACCGTGCCGCCGGTGATCCGCGACGGCGACCTGGCGCACGGCGACGTGTCGCACTGAGCACGCAGCAGGCATGGACCGGCAGCCGCCCAGCTTGAGCCCGAACGACGCCAGGGCGCGTCGCGCGGGGGCCGTGCGCACCGCGCTGGTGCTGGCCGGCATCGCCGCGGCGATCTACGTGGGTTTCATCCTGAGCGGGGTGCTGGGCCAGTGAGCGCCGCACCCGCCCGCAGCTTCGGCGTGCTGAAGATGGCCGGCGTGGCGCTGGCCGCGTTCGGCTTCGCCTTCGCGCTGGTGCCGCTGTACCGGATCGCCTGCGAGAAGGTGTTCGGCGTGCGACTGGAGCAGGGCCCGGCGACGGGCAGGGCGCTGGCCACCGACGATGCCGCGCGCTGGGTCACGGTGCAGTTCGACGGCGGGGTGAATTCCAAGCTGCCCTGGGCCTTCGCGCCGGAGCAGCCCAGCATGCGCGTGCAGGTCGGCCGCCAGTACGAGGCCATGTACGTGGCGCGCAACATCGGCGATCGCCCGATCGTCGGCAATGCCGTGCCGTCGGTGGCGCCGGCGCGCGCCTCCGGCTATTTCAGCAAGACCGAATGCTTCTGCTTCACCGCGCAGACGCTGGCGGTGGGCGAATCGCGCGAGATGCCGGTGCGCTTCATCGTCGATCCGGCGCTGCCCGCCGGGGTCAAGACCATTACCCTGTCCTACACGTTCTTCAAGAACGAGGCCCAGTCCGACGCGCTGGGCGCGGGACCGGGCAGCCCGGGCGCCGCGCGCGCCGCGCCCTGAACCCAGCCGCCACCCGCACCCCCGCGTCCCACCGCAACGAACCCGGAAGACCACCATGGCCAACGCCCACGCCGACACCCACCACGACCAGGACGTGTACTTCGTCCCGCATGGCAGCCGGTGGCCGGTGTTCGCCTCGGTCGCGCTGTTCGTGACCATGATCGGCTTCGCCGGCTGGCTGAACGAGGCCGGCTGGGGCCGCACGGCGTTCTTCATCGGCCTGGCCGCGCTGGCCGCGATCCTGTTCAAGTGGTTCGCCGACGTGATCGGCGAGTCGCTGGCGGGGCGCTACAACAAGCAGGTGGACACCAGCTTCCGCATGGGGATGGTGTGGTTCATCTTCTCCGAGGTGATGTTCTTCGCCGCGTTCTTCGGCGCGCTGTTCTACACCCGCCAGTTCGCGCTGCCGTGGCTCAACGGCGAGGGCGACGGCGCCGCCACCCACAGCCTGCTGTGGTCCGCGTTCTCCGGTGGCTGGCCCAGCAACGGCCCGGGCGCGGTGGGCGGCGCCTACCAGACCATCCCCGCCTGGGGCCTGCCGCTGCTCAACACGCTGATCCTGCTGGCCTCCGGCGTCACCGTCACCATCGCCCACCATGCGCTCAAGGAAGGCAAGCGCGGCGCCCTGCTGCTGTTCCTGGGCCTGACCGTGCTGCTGGGCTGCCTGTTCCTGTTCTACCAGGTGGAGGAGTACGTCCACGCCTACCGCGACCTGAACCTGACCATGGGCTCGGGCATCTACGGGTCCACGTTCTTCATGCTGACCGGCTTCCACGGCGCCCACGTGACCCTGGGCACGCTGATGCTGGCGATCATCTGGCTGCGCTGCCTGAAGGGGCACTTCAGCAGGGACGACCACTTCGCGTTCGAGGCGGTGGCCTGGTACTGGCATTTCGTGGACGTGGTCTGGCTGGGCCTGTTCCTGTTCGTCTACGTGCTCTGAGGAACCATCCCCGCCGGGACGGGAGCTCCAAGCGAAAAGGCCGGCATTGCCGGCCTTTGCGTGTGTAGCCGGTCCGCCGGACCCGCTCAGCCCGGGTTGCGCCCGACGCCGTGCGGCGTGATCCAGCCCATCCAGATGGCCAGCAGCACGAACAGGATCAGGCCCACGGACAGGGCGATGCGGCGGGTCAGCGAGTTCACCGTGCGCTTGGTCTGCCCCTTGTCCACCAGCATGTAGTACAGGCCTGCCCCCAGGTTCCACAGGATCAGGATCAGCACACCGACGATGAGCAGGGTCTTCAGCGAATCGCTCATGGCGCTTTCCACGGTGCGGCGTCGCCGCGGGTGGGGCCTAGTATCGCAGGCGCGGGGCGCGCCGGCGTGACCCGCCGCGGGCGCCTGGTGGTGGGCTGGCTGCTGGCGGTGGCGCTGGCGCTTGCCTTCGCGGGCGCCGGTCGCTGGCAGCTGGGGCGCATGCAGCAGAAGCAGCAGACCCTCGAGCACGCTGCCCGGGCACTGGGGGCGCCGCCGCAGCCCCTGCTGCTGGCCTCGGACCCGGCGCGGGCGCGCGGCTACGACCGGGCCGCCGGCCACGGGGGCGTGCTCGATGCCACCGTCTGGCGGGACAACCAGCTGCGCGCGGGCAAGCCGGGCGTGCGCATGTACTGCGTGCTGCTGCCGGACGAGGGCGTGCAGGCCGTGTTGCTGGATGCCGGCTGGTGGCCGCTGGATGGCGGACGCATGCTGCCGCGCTTCGGCTGCCCGCGCGGCGCGGTCGCGGTGCGCGGGCTGCTGGCGCCGCCGCCCTCGGTCGGGTTGGCGC
>CBFGMM010000153.1:0-4286 GCA_965649855.1 uncultured Thermomonas sp.
CCCCGGCACCGCGTCGCGCGCCCGCCACGCCGGCGCAGGCCGCCGCGGGGTTCCGGACGGACGAGGAGCGCACGCTGGAGCGCGATGCCACCACCTACAACAATTTCTACGAGTTCGGCACCGGCAAGGACGACCCCTCGCGCGCCGCCAAGACCCTGCGCACCAGCCCGTGGTCGGTCGCGGTGGGCGGGCATTGCGCCAGGCCCGGCCGGGTGTCGCTGGAGACGCTGCTGCAGGGCCTGCAGCCGGAGGAGCGGGTCTACCGGATGCGGTGCGTGGAAGGCTGGTCGATGGTGATCCCGTGGCTGGGCGTGCCGCTGGCCAGCGTGCTGAAGCGGTTCGAGCCCACCTCGAAGGCGAAATACGTGGCATTCACCACCCTGGCCGACCCGCGCCAGATGCCCGGGGTGCGCTCGCCGGTGCTGGACTGGCCCTACCGCGAAGGCCTGCGCATCGACGAGGCGATGCACCCGCTCACGCTGCTTGCCACCGGGATGTACGGCAAGGCGCTGCAGCAGCAGAACGGCGCGCCGCTGCGGCTCGTCGTGCCGTGGAAATACGGCTTCAAGGGCATCAAGTCGATCGTGGCGATCACCTTCGTGGAACGCATGCCGAAGACCGCCTGGAACATGTCCCAGCCATCCGAATACGGATTCTTCTCCAACGTGAATCCGGCGGTGGACCATCCGCGCTGGAGCCAGAAGACCGAGCGCCGGATCGCCGGCAGCGCCAGCAAGTTGTTCGCCGACCGCATCCCCACCCGACCCTTCAATGGCTACGCCGCGCAGGTGGCGTCCCTGTACACGGGGATGGATCTGAAGCGGTGGTTCTGAGTTTGTCCCTCCGCGCGAGCAGCCCGGCTGGCCCTTGCGCGACACGCCGTGAATACGTCCATGTAGGCTTCTCGGCGACATCCGTGTCGCCGAGAGTCGCGCAAGGGCCAGCCGGGCCACTCGCGCTCGTCGCAGTCGTGTCGCGAGCCTGTCGCAGAGCCCATCCATGCGCTCCCTGATCCTGCCAAAAGCCACGGTCCACCTCGCGGCGCTGACCCCGCTGGCCATCCTCGGATGGCAGATGTGGGACGTCGCCAACACCGGCAGCGATGCGCTGGGCGCCGACCCGGTGGCCGAGATCGAGCACCGGCTGGGCCTGTGGGCGCTGCGGTTCCTGGTGCTGACGCTGGCCATCACGCCGCTGCGCCAGCTCACCGGCTGGAGCGTGCTGGTGCGCTTCCGGCGACTGCTGGGGCTGTACGCGTTCGCGTACGCCAGCCTGCATTTCGCGGCCTACCTGGGACTGGACCTGCGCGGCTACTGGACCCAGGTGTTCGAGGACATCGCCAAGCGGCCTTACATCACCGTGGGATTCCTGGCATGGCTGCTGCTGGTGCCGCTGGCGGTGACGTCGACCACGGGCTGGATCCGCCGGCTGGGGCGCAACTGGGCGCGCCTGCACATGCTGGTCTACCCGGTCGCCGTGCTCGCGGTGCTGCACTTCTGGTGGCTGGTGAAGTCCGACGTGCGCGAGCCCGCCCTGTACGCCGGCCTCGTGGCGTTGCTGCTGGGCTACCGGGCCTGGCGGCGCTGGCGTCCGGCGCGGGTCAGAACTTTTCCTTCAGCACGCGCTTGATCTCGGTTTCGATCGGCTCCTTGAACATCGCGGTCAGGAAGCCCAGCTTGGCGTGCACGTGCAGCTCCTTGGGCAATAGCGCGATCTCGCCATCCACCCCGCTGCGCGAGAACCGCAGCGTGTCGCCGTTCCATCCATAGGCCATCTCGAAGCGCTCCGCGAGGGTCCTTGCCACGTCCTCGATGGCCTTGCGGGCCTTGGCCTTTGGCAGGGTGTGCGCGTGGCGGATGTCGATGCGGGACATGCGATGGCCTGGTCGGGTTCCGGCGCCATTGTGCCGCGCGTGGCGGGCACGGGCCAGCGGCTTGGCGGGCGCGGCCGCGTGATAGATTCCCGCCGATGAACGAACTGCGGCTGCGTTTCAACGATGGCGACCAGCCCGACCTGGTCCTCGGCCACGGCGTGCATGCGCTGGGCCGGCTGGCCACCGGGCTCGGCGCCGTGCCGCCCGACGCCGGATGGCTGCTGCAGGTCTGCAACGACCGGCGCGGGATCTGGCTGACGGTGGCGGACGCCGTCCGCGGCGTGCACGTCAACGGGCGCCCCATCCAGAACGTGGCCATGCTGCGCGCCGGCGACAGCATCCACGTGGACGGCAACGAACTGCTGCTGGCCGCCGGCAACGACGACCGCGAACCGGTGGCCCCCTCGGGCGCCCCGCGCGACGCGGTGGGCAACCTCCGTTACGCGCTGCGTGGCCTTGGCGGCGCCCATCATGGCCGCGCCATCAGCCTGGAGCAGCTCCGGCGGATCGGCCGCGCGGCGGACGCCGACATCCGGATCGACGGACCCGGCATCGCCGACTACCACGCAAGCGTCGAGATCGCGGGCCAGCAGGTGCTGCTGAAGGCCACCGGCGGCGACGTGCAGGTCAACGGGCATCGTGCGCGTGACCTGGTGCTGCGCGCCGGCGACCAGGTGGTCTTCGACATCCAGCATCGCTTCGTGCTGGAAGGCCCGCCGCCGCAGCTCGCCGCCCCGCAGGCGCCGCCGGCGTATGCGGACGACGTGGATGCGCCCCCGGCCCCGCCGCGCGCCGGATGGGCGGGCAGGCTGCCCTGGCTGCTGCTGGCCGCGCTGGGGCTGGCCGCCCTGCTGTCCGCCCTGCTGCTGTTCGGCACGCGCTAGCGGTCGAGGGCGCGGGACCCGTCCCGCCCGCGATGGATCCGGCCCGGCGGCATGGTGTGTTTGCTCTAGAGCGGGGGGCGAAGCTGGGGTTCGACCCCACCGCAGGCGTCGTGCACGGCGCCGAGGATCCCATGGCGAAGCTCAAGAAGACCGCGCGCGCGTCCGCCGGCCCCAGCCGGCGTGCGTCGGCGAAAACACGCCCGGCCCAGGCCGAGGGCCTGGGCAAGTCGATCACCGAATCCGCCCAGCAGATCTGGCTGGCCGGCATCGGCGCCTTCAACCGCGCGCAGGCGGAGGGCGGCAAGCTGTTCGAAAGCCTGGTCCGCGATGGCCTGTCGCTGGAGCGCAGCGCGCGCACCCGCGCCGAAGTGGTGCGCGATGCGGTGGAGGACACCGTCGGCCACGCCCGGGAGCGCGCCGGCGAGACCTGGGACAGGCTGGAGAAGGTGTTCGAGGACAGGGTGCAGCGCACGCTGGTGAAGCTTGGCGTCCCCGCCCGCGCGGACCTGGATGCCCTGGGTGCACGGGTCGAGCGCCTGACCGCCGAGTTGCGCAAGGCCAACGCCCGGGGGACACCCGCGTCCCAAGCGGCCAGCGCATCGCGCAAGGCAGCGCCCGCCAGGGTCGCCGCGCGCAAGGCGCCGCCACGCCGCGCGACGAAGGCGAAGCCCGCCGCCCCGCCACCGGCCTAGCCGCGCCTGCGTCCGGCTGGTCGCAGCAGACGCAAGCGCCTTCCCCGCGCGCTTCCGGATTGGCCGCGTGCGTCCCGCCGGCGGCGGCTATAGTCGCCCCATGACCCCCATCCCCCACCTGCGCTCCGCATGACCCCCCCGCTCATCGCATTGCTGGTGTTCCTCGCCGCCGGCCTGGGCGCGAGCGCCTGGCTCCGCCGCGGCACCCCGCACGCAACCGCCGGCGCGCGTGGCCCTGGCGAACTCGCCGGGTTGCGCTGGCGCGACTTCACCCGCCTGGTGCTGCAGGCCATGAAGGCGCGTGGCTACGAACCGGTGGTCGAGGATGGCGGCGCGGGCGACGGCATCCCGTCGGATGGCGGCGACATCCTCCTGCAGCGCGAGGGCGCGCGCGTGCTGTTGTCGTGCAAGCACGGCAGCGGCTCGATCGTGGGTGCGCCGGCGATCCTGGGCCTGAGCAAGGTGGCGCAGATGCGTGGTGCCCAAGGCATCGTGCTGGCCACGCCCGGCCGCTTCGACGACGAGGCGATCCGCCTGGCCCGGCAGCAGGGTGGCGTGGAACTGCTGGACGGCGCCGACCTCTGGCCGGAGTTGCGCCCCTACGTCGCCCCGGCAACCGACGAGGCGCCTGCGCCGCGCGGGGCCCCGCCGGCGCGCACCCTGGCACTGGCCTGGGGAGGCGCGGCACTGCTGGGTGCGCTCGCCTGGTTGGCCCTGGGCGTGGCGCCAGGGCACGCCCCGCAGGCCGACGGTGCGGTGGCGCCTGCAACGCCCTCCGCCGCGCCTGCAACGCCTCCAGCGGGATCGGTCCCTGCAGCCACGCCAGCCGTCCCGGCC
>CBFGMM010000154.1:0-4254 GCA_965649855.1 uncultured Thermomonas sp.
CCAGGGGCGCGCTGCGCGTGCTGTTCTGGGGCGCACTGGCGATGGCGGCCACCGCGGGCATCGGCCACCTGTTCGGGGTCGCGGTGGCCTGACCGGCGCACGCGCGCCGGGGCGCGATCGCCGCCTGCGTCGCAGGCGCCGCGACCCGCGCCGCTAGACTGTGCCGAGGGACATCGAAACCCTGTCGTGGATGGTGCTGGCGCTGGCGGCCACTGCCGTGGCCCTGCTGGTGGTGTTGCTGCTGCGCCGCCCGGAACGGGCGCTGGAGCGCGCACTGCAGGAGGAGCAGCGGGCCGGGCGCAGCGAGCTGCGGTCGCAGCTCGACGCGCTGGCATTGCAGCAGGCCCAGCGCAGCGACGGATTCGGCGTGCAGCTGCAGGCGGCCGCCGCGCGCACCGAGGCCCGGCTGGAGGAGCTGCGCGCGGCGCTCACCGAGGATGCGCGCAAGGCGCGCGAGGAAGCGGCCCTGGCCCAGCAGCGCGGCGCCGACCTGCTCGGCGCCCGCCTGCAGGAGATGCGGGTGCAGCTGGAGGCGTTCGGCCAGCAGCAGGAAACCCGCATCCTCGCCTTCGGCCAGCAGCTGTCCGCGCTGCAGGAACGGCTGGTGGCGGATGCGCGCTGCGGGCGCCAGGAGGCGGGCGAGGCGCAGCAGCGGTTCGCGGACGCGCTGCACCAGCGCCTGCTGGACCTGGCAACCCGCAACGAGCAGGGCCTGGCGGCCATGCGCGAGACCCTGGAGAAGCAACTGGCCGCGCTGCAGGCCGACAACGGCGCGCGCCTGGAGCAGATGCGCGCCACGGTGGACGAGAAGCTGCAGCACACCCTCAACCAGCGGCTGGACTCCTCCTTCAAGCTGGTCTCGGAACGGCTGGAGCAGGTCCAGCGCGGGCTGGGCGAGATGCAGCAGCTGGCAACGGGGGTGGGCGACCTCAAGCGCGTGCTCACCAGCGTCAAGAACCGGGGCAGCTGGGGCGAGGTGCAGCTGGACAACATCCTCGAACAGACCCTCACCGCGGAGCAGTACGCGCGCGGCGTGCGCCTGCGCGCGCACAGCGCGGAGACGGTCGACTTCGCGGTGCGCCTGCCGGGCCGCGGCGCGCAGGACGCGCCGGTGTGGCTGCCGATGGATTCCAAGTTCCCGCACGTGGACTACGAGCGGCTGGTGGACGCGCAGGAACAGGGCGACGTCGAGACGGTGCGGGCCGCCGGCGCCCAGCTCGAGCGCGCCATCCGGATCCAGGCCAAGTCGATCGGCGAGAAGTACATCCTGCCGCCGCACACCACCGACTTCGCGGTGATGTTCCTGCCGATGGAAGGGCTGTATGCCGAGGTGGTCCGGCGCCCCGGGCTGTGCGACCTGCTGCAGCGCGAGCACCGCGTGGTGGTGGCCGGCCCGACCACCGTGACCGCGCTGCTCAACAGCCTGCAGATGGGCTTCCGCACGCTGGCCATCGAGCAGCGTTCCAGCGAGGTATGGGGCCTGCTGGGCGCGGTCAAGAGCGAGTTCGGCAAGTTCGCCGGCATCCTGGAGAAGGCCGAGAAGCAGATCCACACGGTGGGCAAGAGCCTGGGCGACGCGGGGCGCAAGACGCGCACCATCGAGCGTCGCCTGCGCGGGGTGGAGACGCTGGCCGCGCCCGACGCGCAGGCACTGCTCGGCATCGACGAGGCGGAACCGGGCGACGAGGACGCGCTGCTCGCGGACGAACCCTGATGGTGGCGCGCCCTCATGTCCCTGAGTCATTCATGAGTGTGCAGGACATGCTCACGCGGGCTTGACCCGTTGGCAACGTCCCGGCGTCCATGCTCTCCCCATGCCGCCGCATGGAGCGACCGGCATCACCCCACAACAGGAGCAAGTGAAGATGAGCGACGTCAAGAAGGACCACAGCATCGGTGAAGGCACTGGCGCGGTTGCGGGCGCCATCGCAGGCGCCGCGGTGGGCTCCGCCGCGGGTCCCGTGGGCACCGTGGTCGGCGCGATCGCCGGCGGCGCGCTGGGCGCGAAGGGCGGCGGCAAGATCGCCGAGGCCGTGAACCCGACCGAGTACACGACCCACTTCCAGCAGAACTACACCTCCGCCCCGTACTACGTGAGCGGCAGCGAGTGGCGCGACTACGAGCCTGCCTACAAGTACGGCTACGACACCTACGGCCAGTACCAGGGCCGCAAGTTCGAAGAGGTCGAAACCGACCTGGAGCGCAACTGGAACACGGCCAAGGCCGAATCGCGCCTGGGCTGGAACGAAGCCAAGGGCGCGGTGCGCGACGGCTGGCACCACATCGAGCGCGCCATGCCGGGCGACTTCGACCGCGACGGCCGCTGATCCAGGGCTGACGCAACACCCTGCGGCGATTCCCCCACGATCGCCACGAAGGCCGCCGCAAGGCGGCCTTCTCTTTTGGGTCGCGCGCTGCGCCGGTCTCCGGGGCTGCGACCCGGCTCCGGCACAATGCGCGAACCGATGAGCCACGCCGCGCACGATTTCCGCCTCTACCACTCGAACGCGCTGGACGTGCTGGCGGGACTGCTGGCCGAAGAGCTGCGCAAGGACGTACCCGGCCGGCCGCTGCTGGAGCCGGACACGGTGCTGATCCCGCAGGCGGCGATGCGCCGCTGGCTGCAGGCGACGCTGGCGCGGCGGCACGGGATCGCCGCCAACCTCGCGTTCCTGACCCCCGGCGAATTCGTCGCGCGCGCGCTGGACGCCAACCTCGGCAAGGCCGACGACGACCTCGATGCCGACAGCCTGCACTGGCGCCTGTATGCGGCCTTGAGCGATACGGCGCTGCTGGCGAAGCCCGCGATGGCGCAACTGGCGGCCTACCTGGCCGGCGACGATCCGCTCAAGCCCTGGGCGTTGGCCGGCGAGCTGGCGGGCGTGTTCGAGAAGTACCAGGCCTGGCGCCGCGACTGGCTGCTGCGCTGGGAATCGGGCGCCGAACCCGATGATCCGCAGGCGATCCTGTGGCGCGTGGTCGCCGCCGGGCGCAGTACGCGGGCGCGCCGTATCCAGGCCTACCTCGCGCGCTTCGCTGAAGACGCAGGCAATCGCGATGCATTGCCGGTCGGCCTGCCCGCGCGGTTGTTCGCCTTTGGCACCCTCAACGTCTCGCCGGACGTGTTGCGGGTGCTGGCGACCCAGGCGCGCGTCGGCACCCTGCATTTCTATCTGCCCACGCCGAGCCGCGAATACTGGGGCGACCTGCAGGCGCTGGGCGCGCGCCTGCGCGAAGGCCGCGACCCGTTCGATGCCGACGCCGGCGAGAACCCGCTGCTGCGCGACTGGGGCGCCGCCGGCAAGGATTTCATGGCCCTGCTCGGCAGCTACGAGGTCGTGCATCCGTCCGGCGACATCGCCGCCTATGCCGATCCCGCGGAAGGCGAGGGCACGGGCCTGCTGCAACGCATGCAGGCCGACCTGTTCCATCGTCGCGCCGTGCCAGCGGGTCGCAGGCGCGAGGCCGTGGATGTCGGCGATGCGAGCCTGCAGTTCCACGCCTGCCACACCCGCCTGCGCGAACTGCAGGTGCTGCACGACCGCCTGCGCGCGCTGCTCGAAGACCCGCGTTTCGATCCGCCGCTGCAGCCGCGCGAGATCGCGGTGCTCGCGCCGGACATCGATCCGTATGCGCCGTATCTGGACGCGGTGTTCGGCGGCACGCCCGGGCAGGCGATTCCCTACGCGATCGCCGATGCCAGTCCGCTGGCCGGCGAACCGCTGGCCGAGGTGTTCCTGCGCCTGCTCGCGCTGCCGGTGGCGCGCTTCGGGCTGGAGGAACTGCTCGACCTGCTGGCCAGTCCGCCGGTGGCCGAGGCCGCGGGGCTGGAAGCAGCGGATTTCGAACGCCTGCATGGTTGGCTGCATGCGGCCGGTGCGCGCTGGGGCATCGACGCCGCGCATCGCGCGCGCCTGGGCGCGCCGGCCGACGATGCCTACACCTGGCAGTTCGCGCTGGATCGCCTGCTGCTGGGCCATGCCAGCGGCAGCGAGGACGCCATTGGCGGCGTCGCGCCGTGGCCGGACCTGGAAGGCGGCGCGCTGGACACGCTGGATACGCTGCTGCGCCTGCTGCGGGTCCTGGCCCGCCACCAGCGCCTGCTCGGCGAGGCCCTGCCGCCCGCGCAGTGGCGCGAACGCCTGCTTGGCCTGCTCGATGCGCTGCTGCCGAAGCCGCCCGCCAATGCGGACGGGCAACGCGCGCTGGATCGCCTGCGCACGCTTATCGACGCGTTCGCGAAGCAGGCGGACA
>CBFGMM010000155.1:0-4215 GCA_965649855.1 uncultured Thermomonas sp.
GCTGGGTTTCGCGCTGGATCCGCGCACGGTCGGCTACGCGCCGCTCGACCCGCGGCGCGTACGGGCCGCCGAGCGGGTCTGGACGCGCCTGCTGCTCTACCTTGAAGGGCGCGGCGGCCGCGTACCACCGATCTGGGACAGCCTGGGCGTCCAGCAGGGCGCCGAGTCGATGCGCATGGCGCTGGCCGCGGAGCCGCCGTCCTCGCTCGTGACGCCAACGTGGCGGATCAGTGGCGAGTCGGCCTCCGTGGACGCCGGGCTTGTGTACAAGGACGGCAACGCGGGCCGCCTGCGCGCCCGCCTGGTGTGGCGCGAGGAACGGTGGCTGGTGGCGGATGTCGCAATGGAGCGTGATCGGTGAGCACAGGCGTGCGGTGGGCGGTGGTGGTGGGCGTGCTGCTGGCGGCGCTGGTCGCCGCGTGGCGGGTGGCGGGCGTGATCCGCAGCGATGCGGCGCTGGATGCAGGCGACGCCGCGGCGGCGCTGCGGGTCAGGCCGCACAACCCCGAAGCCCTGCTGCGCCAGGCCGCCGGCCTGCGCGCGCAAGGGGACCTGGACGGTGCGGAGCAGGCCGCCCGCAGCCTGCTGCGGACCAGCCCGGCCGACGGTCGCGGCTATCGGGTGCTGGCCCAGGTCGCGGAGGCGCGGGGCGACAAGGCGTTGGCCAGTCGCCTGTTCGCCGTGGCGGCCAGGCGCGCCCCGCGGGACCTGGAAGCGCGTGCCTGGCTCGCGCAGGAGGCGCTGGACAAGCGCGATGCGTCCGCTGCGCTGGAACATATCGACCGCGTCCTGGTGTACGCACCCGGCGCCGGTGCGCGGCTCTACCCGCTGCTTGGCGCGCTGTCGGCGGACCCGGGGTTCGCCGACGAACTGTCGCGGCGGCTGGCGGCACGTCCCGCCTGGCGCAGCGGGCTGCTGGGCGCGTTGCAGGCCAACCGTGCCAAGGATCCCGGTGCGATCGACCGGGTGCTGTCCGGCCTCCAGCGACACGGCGGCCTGGACGCTACTGAATTCGACGCCTGGATCGAAAGCCTGATGCAGCAGGGACGCTGGGGCGAGGCGCATGCGCGGTGGGCATCACGCCAGATGGAGGCCGGTGCGCGGATCCCGCTGCTGTTCAACGGCGACTTCGCGGCCGACCCCTCCGGGACCGGATTCGACTGGCGCCTGCGCCGGACCGCCGGCCTGCTGGCTGCCGTGGAACGCGCCGACGGCCGCCGCGCGCTTCGCCTGCAGTTCATGGGGCGCCGGGTGGCGCCCGGGGCCCTGGCGGAGCACGCGCTGCTCCTGCCGCCGGGGTCCGATGTGCTCGAATGGCGTGAGCGGACCGAGGCGCTGCGGGCCGGGGCGGGCCTCGGGTGGCAGCTGGCCTGCGCGGAGCAGGGGACCGTCCTGGAACAGGCATCCCCGACGGACGGCACCCGTCCCTGGCGTGAACGGTCGCTCGCCTTCACGGTGCCGACTACAGGCTGTCAGGGACAATGGCTGCGCCTCGGCAGTCCGGGTGGTGCATCGGCAGGGCAGATGCTCGCGGGTGAAGCGTGGTACGCCGGGCTCAGGATCGTCAAGGCGGGTGTCGGAAAGTGACGCTGTTGGTCACCCGTATGGGAAATTCGCCAGCCACATCCGTTCTGCAATGCGCTTCACGTGACTTGGCACCGAACATGCGTGTATGCTTGGCGCCTGAAACTCGTTCCACCCCCAGCCCGCGTAACCCGTTGCGCAAACAAGGATGAAGTCCATGACCAAGATTAGGATCGTCACCGCGCTTGCGGCAGTGCTGTTCGCCGGCAACGTTGCCGCGCAGACCCCGGGCGGCACGCCCGACCGCATCGTGCTGGAAGCCAAGACCGGCAGCGTGATGGCCAGCAACGGCGGCGAGTACCAGAGCGTCAGCACCGGCAAGCGCCTGGCCGTCGGCGAGAGCCTGATGGTCGGCGAGGGCTCCAACGCCACCGTCGTCTACTACTACACCAATGCCAACGGCGACGTCGTCCGCCGCTGCACCGAGCGCTACGTGGGTGCCAACACCTATGTGGTCGATGATTCGTGCGTCCCCGCCGCAGCCGCCTGGACCGGCGCGCGCAGCCCGGGTGCCGTCTGGATCGTTGGCGCTGCCCTGGTGGGCGCCGCCATCATCGAGAGCATGGGCGACTCCCCGGTGGGCCCGCTCAGCACCGGCCCGAACGGCGTGATCAAGCACTTCTGATCGCCGCTTCGCACCACGCGTCCCCAATGGGGCAGGCCACCGGCCTGCCCCATTTGCGTTCAGGGCCCCCGGTTCCCTAGCATGCGGTGATGCCCATGTCCTCTTCCTTGCCGATGGCGCGCCTGCGATCCACGGGGCTTCAGCGCTTCCTGACCATCGCCCTATGCGTGTTCCTGGCGCTGGCCTGGTTCGGCGGCGGGGCCACGGTGGACGTCACCGCCACCGATGAGTGGCTGATGCTGCTGGCGTTGCCGGTGATCGGCGTGTCCGCCGTGTCGCTATCGCGCAACGCGGCGCACGGCGACATGGCGAGGCTCGGCGTGCTGCTGGCCGCATGCGTGGTCGCGATTCCACTGCTGCAACTGGTGAGCCTGCCAGCGGGCCTGTGGGAAGCACCGTCCAGCCGTGCGCTGGTCGCGCGCGACCTGGGCCTGGCCGGCGTGTCCACGGCGCAGCGCTGGAGCCTGTGGCCGGAAGCCACCGAGCGCTCCCTGCTCGCCCTCCTGCCCGCGCTGGCGTGCTTCCTGGGCGCGTTGGCGGTGGGCGAGCGCGGCCGTCGCCTCCTGCTGCCCCTGGGGCTGGGCCTGATCGCGGCCAACGTGGCGTTCGGGTTCTTCCAGGTGGGCCTGCCGCCGGGCAGCGCCATGCGCCTGCACGAGAACAACGGCACCGGCATCGGAGGCGTGCTGGTCAACGGCAACCACCAGGGCACCGCGCTGGTCGTCGGCATGCTGCTGGCCATCGGCCTGTGGGCGCGTGAACGCAGGCGCTTGCGGGAGGACGGCGATTCGACGCAGTGGAAGGCGCATGCCTATGCCACGGCTGGAGTGGGCTGCCTGGCGGTGGTTCCCCTCACGGGTTCCAGCGCCGCCATGGTCATCGCCCTCGTGGCGTTCGCCGCGGGCCTGCTGGCCACGGGCGCCGTCAGCCTGCGCCGCATGCGCCGCAGCCGGCGGGGAATGGCGACGGGCATCGCCGCGCTGGCCGTGCTGCTGGTGGGTCTGGTGGCGGCATGGGGGTGGCTGGATGTGTCGCAGACCGACGCCGACCGCTTCGCCCTCGCGCGCGACGTGGCCGCGCTCGGCACCGCGCACGCGCCACTGGGCAGCGGCGTGGGGACCTTCGTCGACAGCTTCGCGCAGGCCGGCGCGCGCTCAGGCCTGCGCAGCGAATACATCAACCATGCGCATAACGAGTACGTGCAGTGGTGGTTCGAGGCAGGCTGGCTCGGCCTGCTCGCCGTGCTGGCGGGCCTGGCGCTGTACCTGGCGACGGGCTGGCGCCTGCTGCGCGCGCCGCGCCGCGACCCGCTTGCCGTGGCCTGCTGGCTGGCCGTGGGCGCTGTCCTGGCGCATTCGTACGTGGATTTCCCGCTGCGCACGCTGTCGCTGATGTCCATGACCGCGCTGCTGTGGGGCTTCGTGGTGATGGCCGCAAGCCGGGTCCACGACCCGGGCGGCGCGCCCAGCGCGACACCGCAACCGGCATAATGCGCGGCTGGAACGCCTGATTCCATGGAGCAGCAACGGATGGACCTGCAACAACGCCTCGCCGATGCCCGCATCGCGGTGGTCGGCCTGGGCTACGTCGGCCTGCCGCTGGCGGTCGAGTTCGGCAAGCGCTCACCCACGGTCGGTTACGACATCCACGCCGCGCGCATCGCCGAGCTCAAGGCCGGCCGCGACAGCACGCTGGAGGTCGAGCCCGAGCTGCTGGCCGAAGCCACCCGGCTCACCTACACCGACCAGCTGGCCGACATCGCCGGCTGCAACGTCTACATCGTCACCGTCCCCACGCCCATCGACAGCGCCAAGCGCCCCGACCTGACCCCCCTGGTCAAGGCCAGCGAGGCCATCGGCAGCGTCCTCAAGCCCGGCGACACCGTCATCTACGAATCCACCGTCTACCCCGGCTGCACCGAGGAAGTCTGCGTCCCCATCCTCGAACGCGTTTCCGGCCTGACGTTCGAAGCGGCAGCGAAACCCCCTGTAGGAGCGCACCAAAGG
>CBFGMM010000156.1:0-4201 GCA_965649855.1 uncultured Thermomonas sp.
ACCAGCGCGCGGTAGCGCCGGCGCAGGTCGTCCAGCTTGTAGCCCACGTAGTCCAGCATCACGTCGGTGGTATCGCCGCGGCGCTGCTGCGCGATGACATAGCCATCGCCGCTCAGCTTGACCTCGATCGCGTCGGTGTCGCCGAACAGGTTGTGGATGTCGCCCAGCACCTCCTGGTAGGCGCCGATCAGGAAGAAGCCCAGCCGGTAGCGCTCGCCCGGGCGCAGCGCGTGCAGCGGCAGCGAGCTGTCCAGGTCCTCGTTCTCCACGTAGGTGTCGATCTTGCCGTCGGAGTCGCAGGTCAGGTCGGCGATCACGCCGCGCCGGGTCGGCGCCTCGTCCAGCCGCTCGATCGGCGCGATCGGGAACACCTGGTCGATCGCCCACACGTCCGGCATCGACTCGAACACGCTGAAGTTGACGAAGTACTTGTCGACCAGCCGCTCGTTGAGCTCGTCCAGCAGGTCGCGGTGGCTCTTCTCGTCGTAGGTCAGGCGCGCCTGCACCGCGTGCGCGATGGCGTAGAACAGGTCGTCGATGCGCGCGCGCTGGGTCAGGTCGATCTGCCCCAGCGCGTACAGGCTAAGGCCCTCGGCGTGCGCCGACGATGCCTCGTGGAACACCTCCACCGCGGGGCGCTGGGTCATCTCGTGGTGCAGCTCGCGCAGCTGGCGGACCGGGTGCGACTCGTCGTCGTGCACGTCCGGAACGCGGCCTTCCGGCGCGGTCTCCACCTCGCTGACGTTGGCCACCAGCACCGCGTGGTGCGCGGTCATCGCGCGCCCGCATTCGGTGACGATGCGCGGTTGCGGCAGGTCGTTCTGCGCGCAGGCCTCGGCCAGCGGCTGGACGATGCTGGAGGCGTAGTGGTGGATGCCGTAGTTCACCGAGTTGTAGGAACGCGACCGCGTGCCCTCGTAGTCGATGCCCAGGCCACCGCCGACATCCACGTGCGAAATCTTCGCGCCCAGCTTCGACAGTTCCACGAAGTAGCGCACCGCCTCGCGCATGCCGGCGGAGATGTCGCGCACGTTGCTGATCTGGCTGCCCATGTGGAAGTGCAGCAGCTCCAGGCAGTCGCCCATGCCGGCGTCGCGCAGGCGCTTCCACAGATCCAGCAGCTGGCGCGGGTTGAGCCCGAACTTGGCCTTGTCGCCGCCGCTGTTCTGCCACTTGCCGGCGCCCAGCGAGGCCAGCCGCATGCGCACGCCCAGCCCCGGCCGCACGCCCAGCGCCGCGGCTTCCTCCAGCGCCAGCTTCAGCTCGGACGGCTTCTCGATCACGATGTAGGTCTGCAGGCCCAGCTTGCGCCCGATCAGGGCCAGGCGGATGTACTCGCGGTCCTTGTAGCCGTTGCACACCACCAGCCCGCCGGGCCGGCTCAGGGCCAGCACCGCCATCAGTTCCGGCTTGCTGCCCGCCTCGAGCCCGAAGCCCTCGCCGTGGTGGCTGGCCAGGGTGCCGGCCACGCCCTGGTGCTGGTTGACCTTGATCGGGTAGACCGCGGTGTAGCCGCCCTGGTAGTCCCAGTCCGCGCGCGCCTGGGCGAAGGCGGCCTGCAGCTTGCCCAGGCGGTCGCCCAGGATGTCCGGGAAGCGCACCAGCACCGGCAGCTTGGCGCCCTGGGCCATCGCCGCGTCCACCACGTCCGGCAAGGCCACGGCGGGGCCGGACGCGCCCTTCGGCCGCACCACGATGCGGCCCTGCGCGTCGACGTCGTAATAGCCGTCGGACCAGTGCGGGATCGAATAGGTCTTGCGGGCGAGCTCTTGCGACCAGTCGGTCATGGGGGGTCCTGGGGGCGCGGAGAGCGGCATTGTAGGACCCATCCGCTACAATCCGCGCCCCGCCCCGCCGCACGGAACCAGCGCCATGACCGAATCCACCTGGCTGCACGAGCACTTCGACAAGGCGGGTTCGTCGATCGGCTTCCGCGTGACGCGCAAGCTGGACGAGGTGCAGTCGCCGTTCCAGCACATCGAGGTCTACGAAAGCACCGACTGGGGCAACGTCATGCTGATCGACGGCGCGATGATGCTCACCACCCGCGACAATTTCCTCTACCACGAGATGATGTCGCACCCGGCGCTGTTCACCCATGCCGACCCGAAGCGGGTGGTGATCATCGGCGGCGGCGACTGCGGCACCCTGCGCGAGGTGCTGCGCCACCCGGGCGTGCAGTCGGCCACGCAGTGCGACATCGACGAGCAGGTCACCCGCATGGCGGAGAAATACTTCCCCGAACTGTGCGAATCCAACAACGACCCGCGCGCCGAGCTGCTGTTCGACGACGGGCTGGCCTACATGGCCAACTGCGAGCCGGGCAGCGTGGACATCGTGATCGTGGATTCCACCGACCCGGTGGGCCCGGCCGAGGGCCTGTTCAACAAGGCGTTCTTCGAGGACTGCCACCGCGCGCTGAAGGACGACGGCATCCTGGTCCAGCAGTCGGAATCGCCGCTGGTGCTGCTGGACCTGATCAAGGCCATGCGCGCGGAGATGCGCAAGGCGGGGTTCGCCAGCTTCCAGACGCTGCCGTTCCCGCAGCCCTGCTACCCCACCGGCTGGTGGAGCTGCACGATGGCCAAGAAGGCGGCGGGCGCCGGCTTCGGCTTCCGCGAGGCGGATGCGCGCGCCAAGGGCTTTGCCACCGCCTACTACAGCGCCGACCTGCACAAGGGCGCGCAGGCGCTGCCGCCGTTCGTGGCGGACGCCCTGGCCGACTGACGCGCGTCCCGCGCGGGGCGCGAGCGGCCACGGCCCGCCCCCATCGATGCACCGGGCGTGCCCGACCGCGTCGCCGCGTGCGCTAGAGCGCGTCGCCGTCCAGCTCGCCGGTGCGGATCCGCACCACGCGCTCCAGGTCCCAGGTGAAGATCTTGCCGTCGCCGATCTTGCCGGTGCCGGCGGCCTTCATGATCGCCTCGATCACCGCGTCCACCTGGTCGTCGGTGACCGCCACTTCCAGCTTGATCTTGGGCAGGAAGTCGACCACGTACTCGGCGCCGCGGTAGAGCTCGGTGTGCCCCTTCTGGCGGCCGAAGCCCTTCACCTCGGTGGCGGTGATGCCGGCGACCCCGGCGTCGGCCAGCGCCTCGCGCACGTCGTCGAGCTTGAACGGCTTGATGATCGCCATGACCATCTTCATGCGGGCGGCCTCGCGGGCGTCTGGGGCGGCCGATACCTTCGCACGTTCGCGGCGCCCGCCCAAGCCCGCCGCGCATGCATACTGGCGGGGCCGGACGCGGAGTTCCCCTATCCCCCGGCGCTGCCTGCGCCGACGGCGGCATGCCGCGGCAATGCGCATGCTGCACCCATCGCGCAGGAGACCGTGCGCAGGAGAGCAAGGCCCATGAACGCATCGCCCACCCCACCCTTCATCGACCTGGCCCAGCTGGACGAACTGGCGCGCCGGCTGAGCACCCTGGTGCCGCCCGGCCTGCGCGAGGGGCGCGAGGAGCTGCAGCAGAACTTCAAGTCGGTGCTGCAGGCCGGCCTGGGCCGCCTGGACCTGGTGACGCGCGAGGAATTCGACGTGCAGCGCGCGGTGCTGGCGCGCAGCCGCGAGAAGCTGGAAGCGCTGGAGCGCGCGCTGGCCAGGCTGGAACAGGCACCGCCGCCGGCCGCCGCGCCGGATTCGTCGCGCCCCGCCCACTGAGTCCGCCGCCATGAGCCTTGCGATCGTGCACGGGCGTGCGCGGGTGGGCGTGCGCGCGCCCGAAGTCCGGGTCGAGGTGCACCTGGCCGGCGGCCTGCCGGCGATGTCGATCGTCGGCCTGCCGGAGGCCGCGGTGCGCGAAGCCAAGGACCGGGTGCGCGCCGCCATCCAGTGCGCGCAGTTCGAATTCCCGCAGCGGCGCATCACCGTCAACCTGGCCCCGGCCGACCTGCCCAAGGACGGCGGGCGCTTCGACCTCGCCATCGCGCTGGGCATCCTGGCCGCCAGTGGCCAGCTGCCGGTGGAAGCGCTGGAGGGCTGGGAGTTCCTGGGCGAGCTGGCGCTGACCGGCGAGATCCGCGCGGTGGATGGCGCGCTGGGCGCGGCGCTGGCGGCGGGACAGGCCGGGCGGCGCCTGCTGGTGGCGCCGGGCAACGGCCCGGAAGCCGCGCTGGCCAGCGGCGTCGAAGTCTGCACGGCGCGCACCCTGCTGGAAGTCTGCGCCGCGCTGCAGGCGCGCAAGACCCTGCCGCGCGCCTGCGC
>CBFGMM010000157.1:0-4191 GCA_965649855.1 uncultured Thermomonas sp.
TGGAGAAACCGGGTGCATCGACTTGCGCCGTCCTCGTGGCGACTCGATGTTGGCAGGCTGACGGTGCCAAGCGCAGCAGATGGATGTTTCCCGGTTGCCAAGGAGGCAACGCCCGCTGAACGCCCTGGATGCAGCCAACCTTCGGCAGGGTGGCGCGGCCGGCAGACGCGGCTAGGGTGGCGCATCGTCCCGTGGGAGCCATGCATGCGTCCGAGCCTCGCACTCTCCGCGGCGTCCTGCGCCCTGGCGCTGTCCGCCTGCGCGCCGGCGCAGTTGCTGCTGCCGGACGACGCACCAGCCGACGCGGTGTCCTATGCGGTCAGCGGCCATTCGCCGCGGCGGTTCAACGAGCCGGTCCGGTTCGGCCCGTACAGCGCGCTGGAGATGCGCGAGGGCTGGACCGCCAGCTGGCGGATCCCGGTGGCCGCGGCCGACCTGGAACACACCGCCAAGCCCTATGCCTACACGCTGGTGGCGACCCACCTGCCGCCGGTGGAGGTGCAGTGCCGCGCCCACGCGATGGCGGCGGGCGCGGGGCCGGAGTCCGCGCGCTGGTCGGTGGACCTGACCGCGATGGCCGGACCGTTGCTGTCATGTGGCCTGCGCCTGGACGGCTACGATCCCGCGCCGCTGCACCTGGTGCGCGATGCCGATGGCCTGCACGGCCACGTGGCGCTGCCCTGGGGTGGACGCTATGCCATCCAAGGGTTGCGGCACTACGCGAACGCACGCGTCCCGGCGTGGTCGGCGATCGGCTATGCCATCCGCGACGGCGGCGCGACCGTCGCGGTGGTCGACCTGTTGAATGCCGGGCGCGTGCACCTCGATCCTTCGCTGGGCGAGGAACAGCGCGTGTACGCGGCGGCCACGGCGGCGGCCCTGCTGCTGCTGGACCCCGAACTGGGCGAGTGATCGCGCCCCGCAAGAGCGGGGCCCGGCTCACTTCCCCGCGCGTGGCGGGCTTCGGCGTTCAGGCGTGCTGCGACCTCACGCCGCCGTGCGCCGCGCCGCGTGGTTGCCCTCGGCGAACTCCTCCACGATCTTGCGGCAGAACGCCGGCAGGTCGTCCGGCTTGCGGCTGGAGACGATGCCGCGGTCGGTGACCACTTCGGCGTCCACCACCTCGGCGCCGGCGTTGCGCAGGTCGGTGCGCACGCTGGGCCAGGACGTCATCCTGCGGCCGCGCACCACGTCGGCCTCGACCATGATCCACGGGCCGTGGCAGATCACGCCGATCGGCTTGCCGCTGCTCACGAAGTCGCGCACGAAGGCCACCGCGGCCGGGTCCATGCGCAGCGTGTCCGGGTTGGCCACGCCGCCGGGCAGGATCAGGCCGTCGTAGTCGTCGATGCTGGCGTCGGCCACGCGGGCGTCCACCTTGAAGGTGTCGCCCTGCTTGTCGTGGTGCATGCCCTGGATCTCGCCGGTCTTCAGCGACAGCAGGCGGGTGGTGGCGCCGGCCTGCTCGACCGCCTGCTTCGGTTCGGTGAGCTCGACCTGCTCGAAGCCGTCGGTGGCGAGGATGGCGATGGTCTTGCCGCGCAATGGGGTGGCCATGGGAACTCCTGTGGTGGGAAGGGAAACGGCGCGGGGCCGATGACCCAGCCTGCCGCAGCGTGGATGGGCGCGCGGTGACTGCTGCGTTAGCCGGCGCTTCGCAATGCTGACTGCGCGGGCGGCGATGACCGTGGCGCCGGCCATGGCAGGGCGCCCACGTTGGCTGCAGGGTGCGGGCGGTAGACTGCGCGCCCGCTTGCCATCCATCCACGAGGACATCCCATGGCGTACACCACCACCGCCTCCGGCCTGCAGTTCGAAGACACCGTCGTCGGCACCGGCGCCGAGGCCCGTCCGGGCCGCAACGTGACCGTGCACTACACCGGCTGGCTGTTTGATGACGGCGTGCAGGGGGAGAAGTTCGACTCCAGCAAGGACCGCGGCGAGCCCTTCATCTTCCCGCTGGGCGGCGGCATGGTCATCAAGGGCTGGGACGAGGGCGTGCAGGGCATGCGCGAGGGCGGCCAGCGCACCCTGATCATCCCGGCGGCCCTGGGCTATGGCGCGCGCGGCGCGGGCGGCGTGATCCCGCCGAACGCCACCCTGAAGTTCGACGTGGAACTGCTGGGCGCATGAGCCGGCGGACGGCCGCGCGGCGCGCATGAGCCTGCGCGCCATCCTGCACCTGCTGCTGCACGCCGCCGTCCCCGCGCTGGTGGCGTGGCTGTTCTTCCGCGACCCGGGGACATCGGTCGGTTTCAGGCGGGCCTGGCTGCTGCTGATGCTGGGCTGGCTGATCGACGTCGACCACCTGCTGGCCGATCCGGTCTATGCGCCCGGGCGCTGCAGCATCGGCTTCCATCCGCTGCACACCGCGCCCGCGATCGCGGTGTACGGCGCGCTCACGGTCCCGCGCGCGACCCGCCTGGTCGGCATCGGCCTGCTGATCCACATCGCGCTGGACGCGATCGACTGCCTGCTGATGCGACCGTCGCTGGGCTGAGCCAAGCGGCCCGGGCGAATCGGCCTGGCTTGCGCAACCCGCGATACGCGCCCGGGGCGCAGGTGGCCTAGCGGGTCCGGCGGGCCAGGCGCGCGCGATTGCGCACCGCGGTCACCTTGGCCGGCCGCAGCGCCGCATTGCCCACCGCCAGCCACAGGCCGGCGGCGTCCATCCACGCATCGGCCCAGCCGCCCGGCGTCCACGTGGCGGGCCGCGCGGCGAGGTGCATCAGGCGCATCGGCAGCAGGGCCAGTTCCGCACCGGCGGCCAGCATGCCGTCGCTGGCGGCGCCGACCTTCTCCGCGGCCATCCGCTGCGATTCGGCGCGGTGCCAGGCCGACGAGGCGGCGGCGGGATCGGCGAACGCCAGCATGCGCGCGGCGATCACGCTGGCCGCGGCGGCGCCGGTGGTGGTGCACAGGGCGCTGGCGGTGCGCAGCTGCTGGCGGTGCGACATGCGGGGACTTCCTGGAGGCGGGGACATGCACGGTGCGCGCGGCGGGATGAACCCGGCGTGCAGCGCGGTGGCGCCGCTCAGGACGCGCGCAAACAAAAACCCCGGGCGTCGCCGCCCGGGGTCTGGTGTCGCTGACGCGGTATGACGCGCGTCGCGTGGCTTACTCGGCCTGGACTTCTTCGGCCTGCAGGCCCTTCTGGCCCTGCGCAACCTTGAACGAGACCTTCTGGCCTTCCTGCAGCGACTTGAAGCCGCTGCCCTGGATGGAGCGGAAGTGCACGAACAGGTCGGCGCCGCTTTCCGGGGTGATGAAGCCGAAGCCCTTGGCGTCGTTGAACCACTTGACGGTGCCGGTTTGACGATCAGACATTGTGTTACTCCTTGGAACAGTTGGGAAAAAACACGGCCCGCGTGGCGGTGCCGAGACTGTAAGCAAGGGGTAACGCGAAGCGATGGAGCGGATCGTCCGGACAGGCCGCAAGCGGCTCTGGAACCTGTTGATCGACCGCATCGGAGCCACGATGTACCGTGATCCCGCTTTGAACAGTGCGTGCACGGTAGCGCACTTTCGACCGGAAATGTGAACCGGCAGCAAAGGAACCCATGCTCGAGACCCGCCAGACCGCCTGTCCGTACTGCGGCGAACCCATCAGCCTGGTGCTGGATGCCAGCGCCGGCGCGCAGCGCTACATCGAGGATTGCCAGGTCTGCTGCCGGCCGATCACGGTCCGGCTGGAGGTCGATGCCGGGGGCGGTGCCAGCGTGCGGGTGCAGGCGCAGGACGAGGCCTGAGCCACCGCGCGGCGGTTCAGCGCGCCGCGAAGAAGTCCCGGAACGCGCCGGCCGCGCGCGCGATGCCGGCATCGTCCACGTCCAGGTGGGTCACCAGGCGCACGCCGGGCGTGGCGCCCACGCTGATGCGCACGCCCGCGCCGCGCAGGTGGGCCTCCAGCGCGCGCAACCGCTCCACCGGCACCTCGATGAACACCATGTTGGTGTGCCGCCCCAGCACCTGCAGGCCCTCGATGCCGCCCAGCGCCTGCGCCAGCGCCTCCGCGCGCGCGTGGTCCTCGGCCAGCCGCGCCACGTGGTGGTCCAGCGCGTGCAGCGCGGCCGCGGCCAGCATGCCGGCCTGGCGCCAGCCGCCGCCGCAGACCTTGCGCCAGCGGCGCGCGGTCTCGACCAGTGCGTGCGTGCCCACCAGCACCGAGCCCACCGGCGCGCCCAGGCCCTT
>CBFGMM010000158.1:0-4183 GCA_965649855.1 uncultured Thermomonas sp.
GTGGGGCGTCACCAGGCCGACGATGGTGGCCCTGGGGGTGTCCTTCATCCGTTCAGTCCTGTGCTCGGGATCGGAGGCCAGCAAGCGCCGATCTTACGCGGCGTTCGCGGTCGTGGGCCGCGGCGCTCCCCAGGGGCACGCCGTTGCAACCGCTGCCCGTCCGGCCGTCAGCTGCGGTGGACACGACGCGCGAGCGCACTGGGCCCGGGACTTCCTTCACCACGGCACGTCCCGACCGTCCCAGGCGATGAAGCGCCCGCTGTCGCCCGGACCCAGCCGTCCGATGATGTCCAGCAACTGCCGCGCGGCGCGCTGCGCGGTGAACAGCGCCTGCGCGCGCACGCCGGCCTGGAACGGCCTGGACAGCGGGGTGTCCACGGTCCCCGGGTGCAGCAGCACGCAGGCCGCGCGCGGATGGGTCCGCCGCCATTCGATCGCCAGGGTGCGCATGAGCTGGTTCTGCGCGGCCTTGGACGCGCGGTAGGCGTACCAGCCGCCCAGCCGGTTGTCGCCGATCGACCCCACCCGCGCCGACAGTGACGCGTACACCAGCGGGCTGGCGCGATCGAAGCACGGCAGCAGCGCACGCGCCAGCAGCACGGGGGCGTAGGCGTTGAGCGCGAATGCCTGCTCCAGGCCCTGCCGCCGCAGGTTCGCGAGCGAACGTTCGGGTTGCAGCCCGCCGCCCGCATGCAGCACGCCGGCGCAATGCACCACCAGCTGCAGGGAATCGGTGGCGGCCCGGACGCGCTCGGCGACCGCGTCGATTCCCGCATCGGTCGACAGGTCCGTGTCGATCGGAACCACGCGGGACCCGTGCCGTGCCACCAGCCCGCGCACGCCTTCCGCGGTTGCCGCAGTGCGGGAGACCGCGAACACCCGCGCCACCAGCGGGTCTTCCAGCAACAGGCCTGCCATCGCCAGCCCGATGCCGCTGCTGGCGCCCGTGACCAGCACCTCGGCGGGGATCGTCAGGCCCTGGACAGGTGCACGCATGGCCCACTATGCCCGGTCGACGCGCTACTCGTAGCTCAGCTCGGTGCTGCGGCCCCAGAACACCTTGTAGGCGAAGATGGTGTAGCCGACGATCATCGGCAGGGTCACCAGCGCGCCGACCAGGATGATCTTGAGCGAACCCGGGGCGGCGGCCGCGTCCCAGAACTCCAGCCGGTCGATCACCAGGTACGGGTACAGGCTGTAGGCCAGGCCGAAGAAGGCCAGCACGAACATGCCGATGGCCGCCGCGAACGGCACCCAGTCCCTGCCCGCCTCGCCGCGCCGGATCCGCCGCAAGTGGCTTTCGCAGATGGCGAACAGGCCCAGGGTGAGCAGCGGCACCGGCATCAGCAGGAACAGGTTGGGCAGGGCGAACCACTTCTCGAAGATCCGCGGGCTCACGTAGGGGG
Organism: uncultured Thermomonas sp.; assembly: GCA_965649855.1. Lineage (GTDB taxonomy): Bacteria > Pseudomonadota > Gammaproteobacteria > Xanthomonadales > Xanthomonadaceae > Thermomonas. The sequence continues at coordinate 1,407 of CBFGMM010000158.1, forward strand.
TGGCCAGCGACACCGCGACAATGCCGAGGCCGGTGAGCCACAGCGCGCGCCAGCCCCAGGCGGCCGCCTTGCGCACCAGCGGGCCTTCCATCTTCAGCAGCAGCCAGGTCGCGCCCAGCAGGGTGTAGCCGGCGGCCAGCGCCAGGCCGATGAAGACCGCGAACACCACCGCCGTGGCCCCCGTCTCGAAGCCCAGCACGTAGCGCCCCACCATGTAGCCCTGCGCCAGCGCGGCGATCAGCGAGCCCAGCGCGAACGCCGTGTTCCACAGGACGCGGTGCTCGTCGCGCGCCTTGCCGCGGAAGTCGAAGGCCACGCCGCGCAGGATCAGCCCGATCAGCATCACCGCCACCGGCAGGTAGAGCGCGCCCAGGATGATGCCGTGCGCCATCGGGAAGGCCACCAGCAGCAGGCCCACCCCCAGCACCAGCCAGGTCTCGTTGGCGTCCCAGAACGGGCCGATCGAGGCGACCATGCGGTTCTTCTCGTCGTCGTCGGCGAACGGCACCAGCAGCCCCACGCCCAGGTCGTAGCCGTCCAGCACCACGTACACCAGCATGGCCAGCGCCATCAGGCCCATGAAGATCAGCGGAAGATAGGCGTCCATGGCGTCCCGGGCCTCAGGTTTCGTCGGGGTCGCCGGCGGGCGCGGTGATCGGCGGGGCCACGGTGGCGCCGCTCTTGCGCGCCAAGTGGAACAGCACCGAGACGTAGGCCAGCAGCAACAACAGGTAGATGGTGAGATACGCCGTGAGGCTGAGCCCCACGACCGGCGCCGGCACCTCGGCCACCGCATCCGCCGTGCGCAGCACGCCGGTCACCAGCCAGGGCTGGCGGCCGATCTCGGTGACGTACCAGCCGGCCAGGGTGGCCACCCAACCCGCGAAGCTCATCGCCACCAGCGCGCGCAGCAGCCAGCGCGCCGGCTGGCCGCGGCTGCGCAGTTGCCAGGCGGCCAGCCACGAGACCAGCAGCATCAGCATGCCCGTGCCCACCATGACCCGGAAACTCCAGAACACCGGGGCCACCGGCGGATGCTCGCCCTCGAAGCTGCCCAGCCCTTTCAATTCGCCGTCCAGCTGGTGGGTGAGGATCAGGCTGGCCAGCCCCGGCACCTCGATGGCGTAGTCGTTGCGCCCGCTGGCCTCGTTCGGCAGCCCGAACAGCACCAGGGGCGCACCGCTTTGGTCCTCCCACAGGCCTTCCATCGCGGCGACCTTGGCCGGCTGGTGTTGCAGCGTGTTGAGGCCGTGCAGGTCGCCCACGAAGATCTGGACGGGGATCAGCGTCGCGGCCAGCAGCACGCCGGTGCGCAGCGTGGCCGCCACGTCCGGCGCGCGGTCGCCGCGCAGCCAGCGGTAGGCCGACAGGCCCGCCACCAGGAAGGCGCAGGTCAGGCCCGAGGCCAGCAGCACGTGGGTGAGCCGGTACGGGAACGACGGGTTGAACAGGATCGCCCACCAGTCGGTGGGGTGCGCCTGCCCGGCGATCATCTCGAAGCCCACCGGCGTCTGCATCCACGAATTGAGCGCCAGGATCCAGAACGCCGAGGCGGTGGTGCCGGCCGCCACCAGCACGGTGGCCAGCGTGTGCATGCGCTCGCCCACCCGCTTGCGGCCGAACAGCATGATCCCGAGGAAGCTGGCCTCCAGGAAGAACGCCGTCAGCACCTCGTAGGCCAGCAGCGGCCCGGCGATGTTGCCCACCGTGTTCATGTAACCCGGCCAGTTGGTGCCGAACTGGAAGCTCATGGTCACGCCGCTGACCACGCCCATGCCGAAGCTGAGGGCGAATACCTTGACCCAGAAGAAGTAGGCCGACAGCCACTTCCCGTCGCCGGTTTTCAGGAACCGCAGCTTGAAGAACAGCAGGATCCAGCCCAGCGCGATGGTGATGCTGGGGAACAGGATGTGGAAGCTGATGTTGGCCGCGAACTGGATGCGCGACAGCATCAGCGGGTCGACCGCGGCGTCGATCACGATGCCTCCCGCTGGGGATCGTTTGCCGACGCCGGCGCCCCCATCAGCCGGTCCTTCATCTCCAGCAGCTTGGTCGCAGTCGCGCCCAGCGACATCAGCCGCTCCAGGGTGGCGGGCGAGAGCTTGCGCACCTCTGCGAACCAGTCGGTGAGCTGCTCGATCAGCGCATGCATTTCGCGCATGCGCGCCTGCGCGTGGCGCTCCTCGGGCGAGGCCGGGCTGTCCAGCAGCGCATCGCGCAGCATCGACAGGGTGGGATCCACCTCGCGGCGCTGGCGCTCCTCGGCCAGGGTCTTGAAGATGGTCCAGACATCATCGGGCGCCGAGTAGAAGTCGCGGCGGTCGCCGGGCTGGTGGCTCAGCCGCACCAGCCGCCACGACGACAGTTCCTTCAACCCCATGCTGACGTTGGAGCGGCTGACGCCCAGCTTGTCGGTCAGGTCGTCGGCGGTCAGCGGAACGGCGGAAATGAACAGCACCGCGTAGATCTGCCCCACCGTGCGGTTGATGCCCCAGCGGCTGCCCATCTCGCCGAAATGCAGGACGAAGGACTGGCTCAGCGGCGGGAGGTTCATTGAAGGCGCCTGTTGTTTCAGTTATTTCTGAAACATTAGACGGCAGGTAATGCAAGCGGTCAAGTCAAGCCGCCATCGATGCGTCCTGCGCGCCCCCCGCGCATGACTGCGTGGTCTACCATGAGGGACGGGCAGCTTTTGCCCGCCTCGCGCGTTCCGTGCGGCCTTCGCCGCCCGCCCGCTCCCTTCCATGCGTCATCGCCGCTCGGTCCGGCGACGCCCA
>CBFGMM010000159.1:0-4173 GCA_965649855.1 uncultured Thermomonas sp.
GTCCAGCGCGTAGGGCTGCGGCGTGCCCGCGCGGTGGAAGGCCTCGATGCGCGCGGCCGCCTCGTCGATCGCCGCGCGCAACCCCGACCCGACGGCCGCGCCCGCGGCGCGCCGTTCGGCGGCGGTCACCTCGAAGGCCTCCAGGCGCACCCCGTCGTAGTGCTCGGTCAGCACGCGCAGGGCGACGTCGCCGCGCGCTTCCACGTCGGCCAGGACTTCCTCCACCCGCGCCTTGACCCCCGCCGCCAGCGCGCGCGTCGGGCGCACCATCAGCCGCCTCTGCGCCGCTGAGTCCAGCGCGCGCCATTCCACCCGCTGCATGCCGGCCGCGCTCATGCCAGCATCCTCTCGACCGGCAACACCATGAGCCCGCGGGCGCCGGCGCGCTTGAGTTCCTCCAGACGCTGCCAGGTCACCACGCCGTGGCACAGCGCCTGCATCGCCAGCACGTCGTCGTCCACCGCGTAGCTGGTCGGCGCCTCGGCATCGGGCAGCAGGCGCATGACCGCGGCCACCGCCGCGCGCGGGGCCTGGAACATCAGCAGCTTGCTGTCGCGGATGCGCAGCACGCCGTCGATCCTGCGCAGCAGCATCTGCGCGGTCTCCGCCAGCGCCGGCGACAGCTCGTCGCTGGGTCCCGCAAGCACCGCCTCGCTGTGCAGCAGGTCGCACACCGGCACCAGCTGGTTGGCGGCCAGGGTGGCGCCGCTGGACACGAGGTCGCAGACCACGTCGGCCTGGCCAAGCCGGGGCGCGATCTCGACCGAGCCGGACAGCACCACGACGCCCGCCTCCACCCCCTGCGCGCGCAGCCAGGCACGGGTCAGCGCCGGATAGGACGTGGCGATGCGCCGCCCCTGCAGCTGCTCCGCGCCGGTCCAGGCCCAGTCCGCCGGCACCGCCAGCGCCAGCCGGCAACCGCCGAAGCCCAGCCCCCGCCATTCGCGGAAGTTGGCCGCCCGGCCCGCGCCGGCGCGCTCGGCCGCCTGCTCGGCCAGCACGTTGCGGCCCACGATGCCGAGGTCGCACAGGCCGTCGTCGATCAGTCCCGGGATGTCGTCGTCGCGGACCAGCAGCAGGTCCACCGGCGCGTTGTCGCCGTAGCAGAAGAGCTTGTCGGGGCTTTCCCGCCACGACAGCCCGCAGCTTCCAAGCAGGGCCCGGGCGGGCTCGCTCAGGCGGCCGTTCTTCTGGATGGCGATGCGCAGGCGGTCGCGCACGCCGGGCGCGTTGGGGGGCGTCATGCGGGCGGCCTCAGTGGGTGTCTGGATGGGTGGCGATGGCGGCGGCATAGCCGCCGGCGCCGTGTTCGAGCGTGCGCGCCACGCGGCCGATGGTGGTGACGCTGACCCCGGTGCGCTCATGGATGCTGCGGTAGGGTTCGCCGGCGCGCAGCAGGGGGACCACCTTCCAGCGGTCGCTCATCGCCTCGAGTTCCGCCGGCGTGCACAGGTCGCGCAGGAAGGCGGCGACCTGGCGCGGATCGTCCAGCGCCGCCAACGCCGCCGCCAGCGCGCGGAAATCCGCTTCGCTCTGGCGCCTGGGCGGTGGGTTCGGGCGGGACTTCATCGGTGTTCCAATGTAATAACGTGCTAGTACGTTAACCCGTATCCGATCGTTGTGCAAGCCCGCGTCGAACGCAAAAAAAAGGCGGGCCAACCGGCCCGCCCCTTCGTGTCGCATGGCCCACGGCTCAGCCGGCGGCGGCGCCCTGGCAATATTTCTGGCGGTAGGCCATCGCCTTCGGCATCAGCGCCTGCAGGTTCTGGATCCGGGTTTCCGCGCTGGGATGGGTCGAGGCGAATTCCGGCGGGTTGCCGCCGCCACTGGCCTGCGCCATCCGCTGCCACAGGGGCACGGCTTCCTGCGGGTTGAAGCACGCGGCGGCCGCCAGCATCAGCCCCACCTCGTCCGCCTGCGACTCGTGCCCGCGCGCGTACGGCAGGGCGGAGGTGACGCCATAGGCCTGGAAGATCATCTGCTGCATGCCCGGGTCCATGCCGCTGGCCGCGCCGGCCATCGCCCCGATCTGCTCCAGCTTGCCGCGCGACATGCGCTGCGCACCGTGCCGCATCAGCGCATGGGCGATCTCGTGGCCCATCACCACGGCCATGCCGTCCTGGTTGCCGGCCACCGGCACCAGGCCGGTGTAGACCGCCATCTTGCCGCCGGGGAGCGCGAAGGCATTGGCCTGCTCCGACTGGATCACGTTGACGTCCCAATCGAACCCGGCGGCGAAGTTGCCGGGCGCAAGGCCGCGTTCGGCCGCGAGCTCCGCCTCGACTTCGTCCACCTTGTCGATCAGGCGCACGGCGATGGCGCGGATCTGTTGCGCGATCTGCGAATTGGGATCGACCGGCCGCTCCTGGCTGAGGATCTCCTGGTAGGCCTGCAGGCCCATCGCGCTCTCTTCCTCGGCGCTCAGGCCCTTGTCGATGAGCACCTTCTCGCCGGTGTAGGGATCGACCGTGCGGTTGGAGAAGTAGTAGTACACGCCGTACCCGGCGAACAGCAGCAGCACCCACCAGCGGATGCCCATGCCGCGCCGACCGCTGCGGGCCTGCTGGTTGCCTAACGGATCCTGCCTCATCGCGATGTCCTCGAAGACGGTGGTGGAATGCTTACAGGGGACGCACGACGCGGAACCCGACCCGTGCGTTGGTGACGTCGCTGCCGCCCGCGGACCGCCAGGCCGAACGCACCTGCGCCGGCGCGCTGGCCCACGAACCGCCGCGGTACATCCGGTTGCGGCAACCCGGGTTGATCCACGCCGCGCCGGTGGCCGGCGCACGCCGGTACCCCTGGTGCCAGCAGTCCGCGACCCACTCGCTCACATTGCCCGCCATGTCGTGAAGGCCATATGCATTCGCGGCGAGCGAACCGGCCGGCGCCGGCCCCCACCAGCCATCCCCGTAGCCGGCGAAGGCGTTGCTCCAGCGCCGACCCTGCGGGGACACGTCGAGCGCGCCGGTCACGTTCTCGCTTCCCACCGGCGGCGTGCCTTCGCCCCACGGGAAGCGCGTGGCGCTGCCGGCGCGCAGCGCGTACTCGAATTCCGCCTCGCTGGGCAGCCGGTAGTGGGTGCCGGTCTCGGCGGTCAGCCACTCGGCGTAGGCCTCCGCGTCGCGCGCGGTGACGTGGATCACCGGCATGCCGGGCGCCGCCGGCGCCCCGTCGTAGCCGGAGCGCCAGTCGATGCCGCTGCCGCGCACGAAGTTGCCGCTGCGGCGGTCGTAGGCCAGCGAATGCCCGCGCTGGGTCGCGCGCGGCTCGTAGCCCGTGGCGGCCACGAAACGCCCGAATTCCGCCACCGTCACCTCGCGCCGGGCCATCGCGAAGCCGCGGTCGAAGCGGACCAGGTGCTGCGGGCGCTCGGCATCGGTGGCATCGCGCTCGCCGTCCGGCGCCCCCATCCGGAAGGCGCCATGCGGGACCACGATCAACTGCGGGCCGCGACTGCCGCTGCGCAGCTCGTCGGTGAACACCTGCCCCGGGCGGAACACGCCGTAGTGGGTGGCCAGGTCGATGCGCCGGCGCAGTTCCACGCTGGCGGGGTCGCTGGGATTGGCGATCCGCAGCATCTCGGCCAGGCGCTCCCGCGCCGCGCGCAGGCCATCCGCGTCGCCCAGCGCGATCAGGCCCTGGTCGCGCAGCCAGCGCACCCGCGCGCCGCGGATGGCCTCGATCCGGCGCAGCGCGGCGGGGATGGTGTCCGGGTCGTGGCGGACCTGCGCCGCCTGCGCCAGGTGCTGCTGGGCCAGGTTGAAATCGCCCTCGCGGGCGGCGTCTTCCGCGCGGCGGATCAGCGCGCTTTCCACCGCGGCGATGTTCTGCAACGCGCGGGCCTGGCCGGGCCGCAGCGCCAGCGCGGCACGAAAGGCCTCCAGCGCGCCGCCGCCCCGCTCGCCCAGCTGCCCCGCGGCGAGCAGGGCCTCGCCGCGCGCATTGAAGTCCCAGGCGCGTTCCCCGCGATCAACGCGCGTGCGATAGGCGAGCACCGCCGGGTCGCTCGGCCACAGGCGGTTCAGCACGGCGGCGCGGCGCTGGGCCGCGCGCAGCTGGTCCAGGTCCTCGTCCCCGGCCAGCAACGCGGCATCGCCCTGCGCCACCAGCGCGGCGCGCGCCCGGGCCCGGCTCACGCCGACCAACCCTCCGCTCAACGGCGAGCGGCCC
>CBFGMM010000160.1:0-4169 GCA_965649855.1 uncultured Thermomonas sp.
GGACAGGCGCAGGCGCGCGCCGCGGAGCGCGTCGGGCACCGCCGTGCGGTCGTCGACCACGAACTCGAAGCGGGTGCGCCGCGGCTCGTGCACGGGCAGGTCGACGATCCGGCCTTCGACGAACAGTGCCCTGCCCTCCAGCGCCGGCGGCACCTGGCCTGCCAGCGCCAGTGCGGCGTGCAGGCCCGCCAGCGCGAACCCCGCCACGGCCGCCAGGCCTGCGGGCGGCAACCGACGCCACCACCACGCTCCCACGGTCGCGACCAACAGGCCCAGGGAAAGCGCCGGCGGCTGCGCCACCGGCAGCAACAGGCCCAGGAACGTGCCTGCCAAGATCGCGAGAGCGGTGCCGGGACCGAACCACGTGCTCGCCGCGCCGTGCATGCCAGTTGCGGCCAGGAGTCGCGAGGACAAGCGCGGCGGGCGGGCGATGACGGCAACCATGCCGCAGCATCGCGGCCGCACCATGGCGCCGGGATCGGTCGGCGCCGGGGCGCGCCGTAGGAGTTTCCCGCGGAGGCGTTATACGTCCGAGGGCGCGACCTCGCGCAGCCGCCCGTCATGCAGCTCCAGCACCCGGTCCAGGCGGCGGGCCAGGCTGCGGTCGTGGGTGACCAGCACCAGGCTGGTGCGCTGGGCGCGGTTGAGCTCCAGCATCTGCGCGAACACGTTGGCCGCGGTCTTCTCGTCCAGGTTGCCGGTGGGCTCGTCGCCCAGCAGGCAGGCCGGCGAGTTGACCAGCGCGCGCGCCACCGCGGCGCGCTGTCGCTCGCCGCCGGACAGCTCCCCCGGCTTGTGCTGCAGGCGGTGCCCCAGGCCGACCGATTCCAGCAGGTCGCGGGCGCGGCGCGCCGCCTCCGCCACCGGCTGCCCGGCCAGCAGCACCGGCATCATCGCGTTCTCCAGCGCCGTGAACTCCGGCAGCAGGTGGTGGAACTGGTACACGAAGCCCAGGGCCTTGTTGCGCAGCCGCCCGCGCGCGGCGTCCGACAGCGCGCTCATCTTCTGCCCGGCCACGTACACCTCGCCGGCAGTGGGCACGTCCAGTCCGCCCAGCAGGTGCAGCAGGGTGCTCTTGCCGGCGCCGGAGGGACCCAGGATGGCCACGGTCTCGCCCGCTGCCACCGCGAAGTCCAGCCCGTCGAACACCTGCGTGCGCAGGCCGCCTTCGGCGTAGGTCTTGGCCAGGCCTTCGGCGCGCACCACCGTGTCGTCGCGCACGTGGTCACTCATAGCGCAGGGCCTCCGCGGGCGCGGTGCGCGCGGCGCGCCAGGCCGGATACAGCGTGGCCACGAAGGCCATCGCCAGCGCGACCGCGGCGATGGTGGTGACGTCGGCCGTCTGCAGGTCGGTGGGCAGCCCGGTGATGTAGTAGACGTCCTGCGGCAGCAGCTGCACGCCGAACGCCGCCTCGATCCCCTGCAGGATCCGGTCCAGGTTGAGCGTCAGCAGGATCCCGCCGGCGACGCCCGCGGCGGTGCCGATCATCCCGATCAGGCTGCCCTGCACCATGAACACCTGCATCACCTGGCGCGGGGTCAGGCCCAGCGTGCGCAGGATGGCGATGTCCGCCTGCTTGTCGGTCACCAGCATCACCTGCGAGGAGACCAGGTTGAACGCGCCCATCGCGATGATCAGCGACAGCAGGATCGCCATGACGGTCTTCTCCATCTTCAGCGCGCGGAACAGGTTGGCGTTGTCCTGGGTCCAGTCGCTGACCCGGAACGGGCCCTGCAGCTTCACCGCCAGGTCGCGTCCCACCTCGAACGCCAGGTCCATGTCGTGCAGGCGCAGGCGCACGCCGGTCACGCCCTCGCCCATCCGCAGCAGGCGCTGCAGGTCCTGCAGGTTGACCACCGCCAGGCCCTTGTCGAACTCGTTGTAGCCGGCCTCGAAGATGCCGCTGACGCGGAACCGCTTCATGGTCTGCACGCCGCCGACGGGGGTGCTGCGGAAATCCGCCAGGGTGACCACCACGTCGTCGCCCACGCCCACGCCCAGCCAGACCGCCAGCTCGCGACCCAGCACGATGTTGAACGCGCCGGGCGCCAGCTCCGCCAGCGTGCCCTGCACGAGCTTCTCGCCGATCACCGAGACCTTCGCCTCCTCGACCGGGTCGACGCCGCGCAGCATGGCCGGCTGGTTGTTGGAGGCCGACAGCAGGGCTTCCTTCTCGACATAGGGCGCCGCGCCGGCCACGCGCGGATCGTCCAGCGCCACACCGACCGCGCGCCGCCAGTCCTGCAGCGGCTCGCCGTGGCCGCTGACCGTGGCGTGCGCGGCCATCTGCAGCATGCGGTCGCGGATCTCGCGCTGGAACCCGCTCATCACCGCCAGCGTGGTGATCAGCGCGGTCACGCCCAGCGCGATGCCGAGGATCGAGGCCAGCGAGATGAAGGAGATGAAGCCGTTGCGGCGTTTGGCGCGCAGGTAGCGCAGGCCGATGGCGACGGGGACGGGTTTGAACATCGCTGGCCCTTCGGGTGACCGCCTATCCTGCCATCGAACCCCGGTCCGGTGCAGCTTCCCGTTGCATCATCGCCAGCCGCAGTTCACGCCGGGCGGGCGCCGGCAAGCTGTCCGGCCACCACAGGCAGCGCGTGCGGCCACCGCCCGGATCCATCCACTCCAGGCGCGCGAGCGGCCCGCGCCAGTGCACCCGGACCTCCCGGATCGGCCGCCCGTCGCAGGTCGGTGGCCCCGCGCCGCCAGGCAGCACGAAGGCCATCGGCGCTTGCCGGGCGTACCGGCGCGCCTCCCGCGCTGCCCAGAGGGCGCTGCCCAGCGCCAGCGGCCACGCCAGGACGCGGGGCAGCCCCGAGCCCAGCACCGCCCAGGGCGCCAGCGCCACCAGGCTCCAGAGCGCGAATGTCAGTCCGCGCGAAGGCCGCCACTGGAGCGTTATGCGTGTGGCATCACGGCTGGCGGATGCGTTCGACGAGCGCCAGGACTTCGACATCGGACGGCGCCTCGTGGCCCAGGAACCAGCGCCAGAGCCTATCGTCCTCGCTGTCCAGCAGGCGCAGGAATGCCTCCCGTTGCGCGGTAGGACTTGTCCGCCATTCGCGCTCGAGCCAGCGCTCCAGCAACTGGTCGAGCTCGCGCATCCCGCGCCGGCAACGCCAGCGCAGCCGCCGCAGCTCGCTGTCCGGGTCGGACATCGCCGACCCCGCCTGGCCCGGGTTCGCGGCACCCGCGTCGTCATCGCTCCTGGACACGCAAGGTCAGCCGCGCAGGATGCCCACCGCCAGCACGCCCCACAGCACCCACAACACCACGTTGCTGGCCAGGAAGGCGTAGAAGCGGTGCATGACGCGGTTGTAGCCGCAGTGGATCCAGCTGTGCAGCGCGCGCAGCACGACGTAGGCCCACGCGAGGCCCAGCACCGGCGGGGCGACCTGCCCGGTGGCCGCGGCCGCCGCAAGCGCCAGGTAGAACAGCACCGGCATCTCGAACAGGTTGCGGTAGTTGTCCGCGGCGCGGGTGTCGACGAAGCGCGCCGCCATCTGCGAACTGCTGGGGATCTCCCGGAAGTGGATGCGCTCGGCGCGCACCTGGCGCCTGCGCTCGAAGAACATGCGCATCAGCACCGCGCCGGTGAGCAGCACCATGGCAACGCCGGGCAGGAAGATCGCGCCGGTGCCCATCGGTCAGGCCCGGCGCGCCAGCATCAGCTGCTTGATCTCGGCGATCGCCCTGGCCGGGTTCAGGCCCTTCGGGCAGGTCCGCGCGCAGTTCATGATGGTGTGGCAGCGGTAGAGCTTGAACGGGTCCTCCAGGTCGTCCAGGCGGGCGCCGGTGTCCTCGTCGCGGCTGTCCACGATCCAGCGGTAGGCCTGCAGCAGCACCGCCGGGCCCAGGTAGCGCTCGCCGTTCCACCAGTAGCTGGGGCAGGACGTGCTGCAACAGGCGCACAGGATGCATTCGTACAGGCCGTCCAGCTTGGCGCGGTCGGCCTTGGACTGCAGGCGCTCGCGGGTGGGCGTGGCGGTCTGGGTGCGCAGCCACGGGCGGATGCTGGCGTACTGCGCGTAGAAGTGGGTCAGGTCGGGCACCAGGTCCTTGACCACCTCCATGTGCGGCAGCGGGTAGATCGGCACCTCGCCCTTGCCCTGCCCGCAATCGTCGATGGCCTTGGTGCAGGCCAGGGTGTTGGTGCCGTCGATGT
>CBFGMM010000161.1:0-4151 GCA_965649855.1 uncultured Thermomonas sp.
CCGGCCAGCGCGATGGCGCGGACCACGCCGCGCGACGCGTGGCGAACGCCGGCGCGCCTGCGCCCGCGTTTGCGCGTCGCACAAGCCCGTTTGCGCGAACTTGCGCGAGCCCGCGCGCGCGTCGGGCAACGCCACCGGCCGCCGCGCGCAAACAAAAACCCGCGGCGTCTCCGCCGCGGGTCGCGGTGTTCCCGGCGCGCGACGCGGCTCAGTGGCCGTCGTCTTCCAGCAGCTCGGCGTACTCGTCGGGGCCGAGCAGTTCGTTGAGCTGCTCGGCATCGTCGACCTGCAGCACGAACAGCCAGCCGTCGCCGTACGCATCCTCGTTGATCGTCTCCGGCTTGTCGGACAGCGCGGCGTTGACCTCCAGCACCTTGCCGCCGACCGGCGCGTAGACGTCTGACGCCGCCTTCACCGACTCGACCACCGCGCAGGCGTTGCCGGCCTCCACCTGGTCGCCCACCTCGGGCAACTCGACGTACACCAGGTCGCCGAGCAGGCCCTGCGCGTGGTCGGAGATGCCCACGGTGACGCGGCCTTCGCCCTCGACGCGGGCCCATTCGTGGGACTTGAGGAACTTGAGGTCGCCGGGGATATCGCTCATCGGTGGCTCCGGGGGCAGCGGTGGGTTGGGAAAAGTCTAGCGAAGACCGGCGCGGAATTCAGATGCCGGGCTGCACGGTGTTGTCGCGCACGAACGGGAAGGCGACCACGCGCACCGGCACCTCGCGGCCGCGGATGTCCACCCGCACCGCGCCGGGCTCGCCCGCCGGGATGCGCGCGAAGGCGATCGCCTTGCCGATGGTGGGCGAGAAGGTGCCGGACAGGATCTCGCCGTCGCCGTTGTCCGTGAGCACGCGCTGGCCGTGGCGCAGCACGCCCTTCTCGTCCATCACCAGGCCGACCAGGCGGCGCGGCACGCCGGAGGCCTTCTGCGCTTCCAGGGCGGCGCGGCCGATGAAGTCGCGCGGCGCGCCTTCGGCATCCGCATCCATCGCGACCGTCCAGTCCAGGGCGGCTTCGAACGGGCTCACGCGCTCGTCCATGTCCTGGCCGTACAGGTTCATGCCCGCCTCCAGGCGCAGGGTGTCGCGCGCGCCGAGGCCGGCCGGCCTGACCCCGGCCGCCAGCAACGCGTTCCAGAACGCCTCGGCCGACGCCTCGGGCACGATGACCTCGAAGCCGTCCTCGCCCGTGTAGCCGGTGCGGGCGATGAAGACGTCGACGCCGTCCAGCGTGCGCGCCTCGCGCGCGGCGAACCGGCCCAGCTTCGCCACCGGCGCGCGGTCCTCCTCGCGCAGCAGGCCGATCACCCGCTCGCGCGCGTTCGGCCCCTGCACCGCCACCATGCCGAACTCGGGACGCTCGCGCACGGCCACGTCGAACCCCTCGGCCTGTTGCGCGATCCACGCCAGGTCCCTGTCGCGGGTGGCCGCGTTCACCACCACCCGGAACCAGTCCTCGGCCATGAAATAGACGATCAGGTCGTCGATCACCCCGCCCGCGTCGTTGAGCATCGCGCTGTACAGCGCCTTGCCCGGCTTCTGCAGCTTGTCCACCGAATTGGCCAGCAGGCGGCGCAGGAAGGCCCGCGCCCCGGACCCGGTGATGTCGACCACGGTCATGTGGCTGACGTCGAACATGCCGGCGTCGCGGCGCACCTGGTGGTGCTCGTCCAGCTGCGATCCGTAGTGGATCGGCATGTCCCAGCCGCCGAAGTCGACCATCTTCGCGCCCAGCGCGCGGTGGGCCTGGTTGAGGATGGTCTGGCGGGTCATGCGCGCGCTTCCTGGCGGTGGGCCGCGGATTATCCCAGAGCCGGCGAGCGCGCGCGCCGACCCATGCCACGCGCAGCGCTCAGGCGGGCTCTACCCGCAGGGTCATGCCGTCCACGCCGACCACGCGCACCGCCATGCCGGCCGGGGCATCCGCGCCGGCAACGTCCCAGAACGCATCGCCGATCCTGACGCGGCCGCGGCCGTCCACGATCGCGCGCTCCAGCGGCACCACGCGCCCGACGTGCTGCAGGGCGCGCTGGTTGAGGGTGGGATGGTCGCTTTGCCGCGCGCGCTGGCGGAACCAGGTGCGGTACACCTGGATCGAGGCGAAGCTGAGCACCACGAACGCGCCCACCTGCACCAGCAGGGGGATGCCCGGCACCAGCAGCACGCCCAGGAACACCGCCACCGCGGCGAAGCCCATCCACAGCATGAAGGCGCCGGGCGCCAGCGCTTCCGCCGCGAACAGCAGCAGCGCCACCGCCGCCCATGCGGTCACGTCCCAGCGCACGGCTCAGGCCCCGGTCCGCGGCGGTACGCGGCTTACCTGCGCCTGCGACGGCTGCCGCGACAGCGCCTCGCGGGCCAGCTCGGCGATGCCGGCGATCGAGCCGATCATCCCGCTGGCCTCCATCGGCATCAGCACGAACTTCTGGTTGGGCGCGGTGGCCAGCTCCTTGAAGGCCTCCACGTACTTCTGCGCGACGAAGTAGTTGATCGCCTGCACGTCGCCCTTGGCGATCGCGTCGGACACCAGCTGGGTGGCGCGCGCCTCCGCCTCGGCCAGCCGCTCGCGCGCCTCCGCCTCGCGGAACGCCGCCTCGCGCTCGCCCTCGGCCTCCAGGATGGTGGACTGCTTCTCGCCCTCGGCCTTGAGGATCGCCGCCTGGCGGAAGCCCTCGGCCTCCAGGATGTTGGCGCGCTTCTCGCGCTCCGCCTTCATCTGCCGCGCCATCGCGTCGACCAGGTCGCGCGGCGGCTGGATGTCGCGGATCTCGATGCGGGTGACCTTGATGCCCCACGGGTTGGTGGCCTGGTCGACCACGTTCAGCAGCTGGGCGTTGATGGTCTCGCGCTGGCTCAGCGATTCGTCCAGGTCCATCGAGCCGATCACGGTGCGGATGTTGGTCTGCACCAGGGCGATGGTCGCCACCTCCAGGTTCGACACCTCGTACGCCGCCTTCGCCGCGTCCAGCACCTGGAAGAACACCACGCCGTCCACCTTCACCACCGCGTTGTCCTTGGTGATGACGTCCTGGCTGGGCACGTCCAGCACCTGTTCCATCATGTTGACCTTGCGGCCCACGCCGTACACCACCGGCACCAGGAAGTGCAGGCCGGGCGTCATGGTGTGGGTGTACTTGCCGAAACGCTCCACCGTCCACTCGTAGCCCTGCGGCACCATCCGCACGGTCTTGAACAGGATGACGATGCCGGCGACCAGCAGCACGGCGGCCAGGATGGATCCGGGCATGTGGCTTCTCCCTCGGTTGATGTCCCCGTCCCGAGTATAGGTGGTGCGCAAGGCGCCGCCAGCGCGCGGGCGCATGCCGTCCATCGGCGTGCCCCGGGGCTGCGACCATCCGGCCCGCGGCCGCATCCACAATGGGGAATGCCGCCCGAAACGCGCCCCGCCTCCAGCTTCGCCATCGACGTGCCCGCGTCGCTGCTGGCGCGCGTGCGCGAGGGCGACCACGCCGCCTTCGAACAGCTGTACCGGCGCTTCGAGCGCCCCGTGTTCACCCTGGCGCTGCGCATGTGCGGCGACCGCAGCGAGGCCGACGAAGTGCTGCAGGACACCATGCTCAAGGTGTATTCCGCGATCGGCGGGTTCCGCGGCGACGGCGGCAGCCCGTTCTGGGGCTGGCTGCGCCAGGTGGCGGTGAACGAGGCGCTGATGCGCCTGCGCCGCGGCCGCCGGCTGGCGGCGGAACTGGACGGCAGCGATGCCGACGAGCTGGCCGAGGACCATGCCCCGCCGCCGCCCGCCGCCGCCGACGCCGCGCTGCTGCAGCGCGCCCTGGCGCAGCTGCCGGCGACCACCCGCGGCGTGCTGTGGCTGTACCACGCCGAGGGCTATACCCACGAGGAGATCGCCAGCGCGATGCAGCGCACGGTGAGCTTCTCGAAATCGCAACTGGCGCGCGGCACCCGCCGCCTGCGCGCGCTGCTGGAGGTGGAGACGCCCGCCGGCCGACCGAACCGCAAGGAGTATGCCCATGCCTGACGCCGATGGATTCGAGCCGCGCCTGCCCGGCCGCGCGGACGCGGCCGCGCCCGGGTTCGCCCACTGGGGTGCGGCCCTGGCGGCATTGCCGCAGGAGGCACCGGCGCCCGGCGGCTGGCTGCGCGTGCGTTCGCGCCTGCCTGACC
>CBFGMM010000162.1:0-4132 GCA_965649855.1 uncultured Thermomonas sp.
CGCAGGCAACGACCAGCTCAGCACCGCGGCCAGGGCATCGTCGCCGCTGATGCGCACGCTGCCCGCGCGGTCCGCCGTGGCCTGCGGCGCGGCGGGCGCCGGCGCCTGGCGCGTGCACGCGGCAAGCGCAATCAGCAGCGGAAGGGCGATCGTGCCTGCGCGCAATGGCCGCTCCTGTGGTGGGCGAAGAGTGACCGGATCAACTTAGGCGAAGTCGTCCGGGCCCGGCAACCGCATAATGGCGGCATGCCTCACTGGATCGCCACCCCCGACGCGCTGCGCGCGCGCCTCGCCTCCCCGCCCGCCCTGGTCGGCCTGGACACCGAATTCATCCGCGAACGCACCTACTGGCCGCAGCTGGCGCTGGTGCAGGTGGCGCTGGGCGAGGCGGACGACGACATCCTGCTGGTCGACGCGCTGGTGCCGGGCATGCCGGAGGCGCTCGCGCCGCTGCTGCAGGACCCGTCGGTGCTGAAGATCATGCACAGCGCCAGCGAGGACCTGGTGGCGTTCCGGCATGCCTGCGGCGTGCTCCCGGCGCCGCTGTTCGATACCCAGGTCGCCGCCGCGATCGCCGGCACCGGCGCCGGGATGGGCTACCAGAAGCTGGTCCACGCGGTCACCGGCCTGATGTTGGCCAAGGGCGAGACGCGCTCCGACTGGCTGCGCCGCCCGCTCTCGCCCGCCCAGCTGGAATACGCGGCGGACGACGTCCGCCACCTGCATGCCCTGCATGCCCGGCTGTCGGCCACCCTGCAGGCGCAGGGCCGCCAGGCATGGCTGGAGGAAGACTGCGCGCGCCTGCTGGCCGGCGCGGCCACCGACGGCGAGCGCTGGCCGCACCTGGCGCTGCGCAGCGCCCAGTTCCTGGACCGCGCCGGCCAGGTGCGCCTGTTGCGCCTGCTGCGCTGGCGCGATGCGCAGGCGCGGCGAAGCGACCGCCCGCGCAGCTGGATCCTGGACAACGAACTGGCGGTCGCGCTGGCGCGCGCCAACCCGGTCGATGGCCCCGCCTTGCAGGCCTTGCTGGATGCCCAGCCGAAGGCGCCGCGCACCCTGCGCGATGCGCTGCTCGAGGCCCTGCATGCACCGCTCGCGGACGAAGACGGAGCGCCGGATGCGCGCAGCGACGACCGCGACAAGGCGCGGCTGCGCCGGCTGCAGGACGCGACCGCGGCGGTGGCCGCCGAGACCGGCATCGCCGAAGGCCTGCTGGCCTCGCGCCGGCTGCTGGAAGGACTGCTGGACGGCGCCGGCTGGACCGGGACCCTGGGCGGCTGGCGCCGCGGGCTGCTGCACGACCGCCTTCAACCGCTGCTCGACGCGCCCGCACCCTGACGCATGGCCCTGCCCCGCGCGGTGTAGCATCGGTCGCACTGCCCGGGGAGACTCATCGATGCGCCACCTGCTGCTCGCCGCCGCGCTTGCCGCGCTGCTGCCGTCCCACGCCGCCGCCGCGGATCCCGAGGTCGAGGCCCTGGCCGGCAAGGTCGACGGCAAGGTCCAGGCCTGGCGGCGCGACATCCACCAGCATCCCGAACTGGGCAACCGCGAGGTCCGGACCGCCGCGCTGGTGGCCGCGCACCTGCGCGCGCTGGGCCTGGAGGACGTGCGCACGGGCATCGCCACCACCGGCGTGACCGCGGTGCTGCGCGGCGGCAAGCCGGGCCCGCGCATCGCGGTACGCGCCGACATGGACGCGTTGCCGGTCACCGAGCGCAGCGGCCTGCCGTTCGCCTCCAGGGCCACCGCGCAGTTCCGCGGGGAAACCGTGGGCGTGATGCACGCCTGTGGCCACGACGCGCACGTCGGCATCCTGATGGGCGTGGCCGAGGCGCTGGCGTCGATGAAGGCGGAGCTGCCGGGCGAGATCCTGTTCGTGTTCCAGCCCGCCGAGGAAGGCCCGCCGGACGGCGAGGAAGGCGGCGCCGAGGAAATGCTCAGGCAGGGCATCTTCCAGCGCTTCAAGCCACAGGCGGTGTTCGGCCTGCACGTGTTCAGCACGCTCAACGCAGGCCAGCTGGGCTGGCGCAGCGGCCCGGCGATGGCCGCCTCGGACCGTTTCAACATCGTGGTCAACGGCCGCCAGACGCACGGCTCTCGGCCGTGGGGCGGGGTCGACCCGATCGTCGCCGCGGCGGACGTGATCGGCACCGCGCAGACCATCGTCAGCCGCCGCCAGAACATCAGCAAGCAGCCGGTGGTGGTGACCTTCGGCGCGATCAAGGGCGGCATCCGCTACAACATCATCCCCGACTCGGTGGAACTGGTCGGCACCATCCGTACCTTCGACGAAGGGATGCGCCAGGCGGTGTTCGCCGACCTGAAGAACGTGGCCGACAAGGTGGCCGCCGCGCACGGGGCGACCGCCGTCGCCCAGGTGCCCGACACCAAGGGCAACCCGGTCACCGTCAACGACCCGGCCCTGACCGCGCGCATGGTCCCCAGCCTGCGCACGGCGGCGGGCGACGCCAACGTGGTGGAACTGGACCTCAACATGGGCGCCGAGGACTTCAGCTACTACGCGCGGGAGGTCCCCGGTTTCTTCTTCTTCGTGGGGGCGACGCCGCGCGGCAAGGACCCGGTCAAGGCGCCCTCCAACCACTCGCCCGAGTTCTTCCTGGACGAGGATGCCCTGAAGGTGGGGACCCGCGCGATGCTGCAGGTCGTGCTGGACCACCAACGCAGCGCCCCCTGACCGGCGCCGCCGCGCGTCCCGGCATGCGGCGACGGCGGGCTTGCGCACGCGCCACCCCAATCGTGATCCAACTCACGCCGCCTCCACTACGCTGAACATACAGTGCGTGCGATTGCGCGCAGCGGGCGCGTACGCAGCACACCCGAGGTACACGTGTCCCAGACCACGCGGCGCGACAGCGCCTCCGTCGCCAGCGCGGGAAGCGCTGCAAGCCCGACCCTCGACCCGATGCAGCAGCTGCTGCAGGCCATGATCGCCGTGCGCGACGGCGACTTCTCCGTGCAGTTGCCGCCCCACTGGGAGGGGCTGGACGGGAAACTGGCGGACACCTTCAACGAGATCGTGGCCGCGAACCGGCGGCTGGCCAACGACCTGGCCCGCGTCTCGCTGCAGGTCGGCGGCGAAGGCCAGACCCGGGCGCGCATGAGCCCGGCCAACCGCCAGGGCCAGTGGGCGGCGATGGAAAGCTCGATCGATGCGCTGGTGCGCGACATGGCCCGCCCGGTCGAGGCGATGACCGAGGCGATGGCGGCGGTGGCCAAGGGCGACCTGACCAAGACCGTGCCGCTGGACACCGACGGGCGCCCGCTGCAGGGCGAGTTCCTGCGCGCCGCCACCATCGTCAACAGCATGCTGGAGCAGATGTCGGAGTTCTCCTCCGAGGTGACCCGCGTCGCGCTGGAGGTGGGCACCGGCGGGCGCCTGGGCGGCCAGGCCAAGGTCAAGGGCGTGTCCGGCGTGTGGAAGGACCTGACCGATTCGGTCAACCAGATGGCGTCCAACCTCACCGACCAGGTGCGCAACATCTCCGAGGTCACCATCGCGGTGGCGAACGGCGACCTGTCGCGCAAGATCACGGTGGACGTGCGCGGCGAGATCCTGCAGCTCAAGGAAGCCATCAACACGATGGTGGACCAGCTGCGCGGCTTCGCCTCGGAGGTGACCCGCGTGGCGCGCGAGGTCGGCACCGAGGGCAAGCTGGGCGGCCAGGCGATCGTGCCCGGCGTGGCCGGTACCTGGAAGGACCTGACCGACTCGGTCAACGCGATGGCGTCCAACCTCACCACCCAGGTCCGCAACATCGCCGAGGTCACCACCGCGGTGGCCAAGGGCGACCTGTCGCGCAAGATCACGGTGGACGTGCGCGGCGAGATCCTGGAGCTGAAGGACACCATCAACACCATGGTGGACCAGCTCAACGGCTTCGCGGCGGAGGTGACCCGCGTGGCGCGCGAGGTGGGCACCGAGGGCAAGCTGGGCGGCCAGGCCGTGGTGCCCGGCGTCGCCGGCACCTGGGCGGACCTCACCGACTCGGTGAATTCGCTGGCCTCCAACCTCACCTCGCAGGTGCGCAACATCGCCGAGGTCACCACCGCGGTGGCCAAGGGCGACCTGTCGCGCAAGATCACGGTGGACGTGCGCGGCGAGATCCTG
>CBFGMM010000163.1:0-4109 GCA_965649855.1 uncultured Thermomonas sp.
CCCCGGAGCCGACGCCCGTCCCACCGGCCCCGGTGCCCGATCCGGCGCCGGTGGAGCAGGAGCGTGTGCAGCGCGATGCGCCGAAGCCGCCCGATCCGCGCGCCACGCGCGAGCAGGAGGAGCAGCGAAAGCAACCCGACCAGGCCGAACTGGACGCGCAGCGCCGCCTGGCCGAGATCCGCCGCCAGCGCGAGCAGGCCGCGCGCGAGCGCACCATGGCCGAGGCCCGCGCCCAGCAACTCGCGGACGCCCGCATGCGCAATCCCGCCGCCGCCGCTGCCGAGGTGGATGCCAGCGCCAGCGCGCCGCGCGGCGATCCTGACAGCCGGTCGGGCAGGCAGGCGCAATACATCGTCGCCCTGCGCGATGCGATCGTGCGGCAGTGGACCCGTCCTGAATCTGTCCGGCCAGGGCAGAAGTGCCAGGTCCTGATCCGGCAGATCCCCGGCGGCGAGGTAGTCAGCGTCGAGGTGGCACCCTCGTGCCCCTACGACGCCCTGGGCCGCCGCTCGGTGGAAGCGGCCGTCCTCAAGGCATCCCCGTTGCCGTATGCCGGGTTCGAGGACGTCTTCATCCGCGACCCGGTGCTGCGCTTCGACGCAGCCGACCTCTGACCGGCCCCTTCACGACGGCCTCAGTCTGGTCGCGTTCATACTGGACGGACCGTTCGCGGTGAAGCTGTCCCGCCGTTCAGATTGTCCACGAGTGCCCATGATTCGAGTCCTGGTTCGCCTCGCCCCCGTCCTGCTTGCCCTGTCGGCGCTGGTTTCCGGTAACGCGGCCGCGCAGGGCCGCGTCGAGATCGACATCGTCGGCGGCAACGCGGCCGCCCTGCCGATCGCGGTGGTGCCGTTCGGCGGCAGCAGCGGGCAGACCGACATCGACGACGTGATCCGCGACAACCTGGCCCGTTCCGGCCAGTTCCGCACCCTCCCGGAATCCGGCATGCCGGAGCGCCCGACCCGCGGCGCCGAGGTCGCGTACCCCACCTGGCGCTCGCTGCGCCAGGATTTCCTGCTGGTCGGCCGCAGCATCCCCGACGGCAACGGCTACCGGGTGGAGTACGAGCTGTTCGACGTGGCCAAGCAGGAACGCCTGCTGGGCTTCGCGCTGACCGCGCCGGAGGCGGCGATGCGCGACGTGGCCCACCAGATATCGGATGCCGTGTACGAGAAGATCCTGGGCATCCCCGGGGCGTTCTGGACCCGCATCGCCTACGTCACCGCCAGCGGGCTGGGCCGCAACGCGCGCTATGCGTTGATGGTGGCCGATGCCGATGGCTGGAACCCGCGCACCGTGGTCAACTCCACCGAGCCGCTGATGTCGCCGTCGTGGAGCCCGGACGGGCGCAGCCTGGCCTACGTCAGCTTCGAGGGCGGCAATTCCGGCGTGTACATCCAGGACATCGCCAGCGGCGCGCGCGAGAAGGTGGCCAGCTTCCGCGGCATCAACGGCGCGCCGAGCTATTCGCCGGACGGTGCCCGGCTGGCGCTGACCCTGTCCAAGGGCGGCAACCCCGACATCTACGTGATGGACATCGGCAGCAAGCGGCTCACCCAGGTGACCAACCATTTCGGCATCGACACCGAGCCCACCTGGAGCCCGGACGGCACCAGCCTGTACTTCACCTCCGACCGCGGCGGCCGGCCGCAGATCTACCAGGTGCCGGCATCCGGCGGCAGCGCCACCCGGATCAGCTTCGAGGGCGGGTACAACGCCAGCCCCACGGTCAGCTTCGACGGCAAGAAGATCGCGGTGGCGCAGGGCGCCGGCAATACCTACCGCATCGCGCTGCTCGACCGCAGCCTGGGTAGCGCGCGCTGGAGCCTGCTGTCGCCGGGTTCGCTGGACGAATCGCCCAGCTTCGCCCCGAACGGCGCGATGGTGCTGTACGCCGCGCGGGAAGGCCGCCGCGGCGTGCTGTACGCCGTCTCCGCCGATGCCCGCGTGCGCCAGCGCCTGGTGCTGGCGGACGGCGACGTGCGCGAACCCGCGTGGTCCCCGTACCGCGCGCGCTGAGCGCGTTCGCGTCGCGCAAACATCGCCGCGTTAAACTTCCGTTCCGCCGCACCGCCCCATCCATCCGACGCAGAGGACCTGCCATGAACGCTTCCGCCGCCCGCACCGCCCGTTACCTGATGGTCGCCGCACTGGCCAGCGCCGTCGCGGTGGGGTGCAGCAAGAAGGTCAAGGAAGTCCCGCCGACCGACACCACCGGCAGCACCGGCAGCACCGCGCCGATCGGCGGCAGCGAGATGCCGCGGCCCGGCGCCTACGGCCCGTCGGACCTGGACACCGATGCCTGCCTGCGCAACCGCGTCGTCTACTTCGACCTGGACCAGGACGCGCTGAAGCCCGAGTTCCAGGCGGCGATGGCCTGCCATGCCAAGTACCTGCGCGACCGCCCGTCCGCGCGCCTGCGCCTTGAGGGCAACGCCGACGAGCGCGGCAGCCGCGACTACAACCTGGGCCTGGGCGAGCGCCGCGGCAACGCGGTGTCGTCCGCGCTGCAGGCCAACGGCGGCTCCGGTACACAGCTGACCGTGATCAGCTACGGCGAGGAGCGCCCGGTCTGCACCGACTCCAGCGAGTCCTGCTGGGCGCAGAACCGTCGCGTCGAGCTGGTCTACAGCGCGCGTTGATGCGCGGCACGCTCGGCCCGGCCCTGCTGGCGGCGATGCTCTGCGCATCGCCGCTCGCGCATGCGCAACGCGCCAGCCTGGGCGACCGGGTGGCCGCGCTGGAGGCGCGCGCCGCGGGCGACCAGGGCGCGACCGAACTGGTCAACCAGATCGGCATGCTGCGCACCGAGGTGCAGGAGCTGCGCGGCGAGATCGAGCAGCTGCAGCAGCAGCTGGAACAGGCGCGCGCGGCCCAGCGCACGCAATACCTGGACATCGATGGCCGGCTGACCCGGCTGGAGGGCGGAACACCGGCTGCCACGGGCGCGTCCCCGCCCGCCGGCAACGCGGTGGTTGCCACCGGTGCGTCGCCGGCGCCGCAGCCTTCCGCGCCGGCCGGCGTGCCGGCAGCCGATGAGCGCAGCGCCTACGCGCATGCCTTCGACGCGTTGAAGGCCGGCGACTACGTGGAATCGTCGCGCCGCTTCCGCGACTTCCTGGCCGCGTTCCCCGCCGGTCCGCTGGCCGCGAACGGCATGTACTGGCTGGGCGAGAGCTACTACGTCACCCAGAACTACGCGCTGGCCGGGGAGCAGTTCCGCGCGCTGCTGGAGCGGCATCCCGCGCACGACAAGGCCCCGGGCGCGCTGCTCAAGCTGGGCCTGTCGCAGGTCGGCCTGCGCGATTTCGACGCCGCGGAGGCCACCCTGCGCGACGTCATCGCCCGCCATCCCGGCACCGACGTGGCACGCACCGCCGACGACCGGCTGCGCGCGCTGGCGATCACGCGCAGCCGCTAGCCAGGGGCCGTGCCCCGCCGCCTGGCGGGCGCTGGCTTAGAATCCCGCCCATGAACGCCGTCGTCGACGCGGCCGCCGCGTCGGCCACGCCGGTCCCGCAGGACCGCCTCAAGCTCACCGAGATCTTCCTGTCGCTGCAGGGCGAGGCCCGCGACGCGGGCTGGCCCACGGTGTTCGTGCGCCTGACCGGCTGCCCGCTGCGCTGCCAGTACTGCGACACCGCCTATGCCTTCCACGGCGGCGACTGGTGGGACTTCGACGCGATCCTGGCCGAGGTCGCGCGCCACGGCGTGCGCCACGTCTGCGTCACCGGTGGCGAGCCGCTGGCGCAGAAGCGCTGCCTGGCGCTGCTGTCGCGCCTGTGCGATGCCGGCTACGACGTGTCGCTGGAGACCTCCGGCGCGATCGACATCGCGGGCGTGGATCCACGCGTGTCGCGGGTACTGGACATCAAGACCCCGGATTCGGCCGAAGTCGCGCGCAACCTGTGGGGCAACCTGGCCCTGCTGACGCCACGCGACCAGGTGAAGTTCGTGGTCTGCTCGCGCGCCGACTTCGACTGGGCGAAGCAGGTGCTGTTCGAGCACCGCCTGCACGAGGCCTGCGACGTGCTGTTCTCGCCCAGTGCGATGCAGCTGCCGGCCCGCGAGCTGGCGGACTGGATCGTCGCCGAGCGCCTGCCGGTGCG
>CBFGMM010000164.1:0-4102 GCA_965649855.1 uncultured Thermomonas sp.
TCCTGCAGCAGCGCGGCGACAACGAGGGCAGCCGCCGGCTCGGCGAGATCGTGGTGGCGGCCTGGCGGGAAGCCAGCGGCGACGGGCTGGGCCCGGACGGGGAGCAGACCCTGCTGGCCAGCCGCCTGTGCGGCATCCTGCCGGACCCGACCGACGACGAGGCCCTGGAAGCCGCGGCCATCGCCTCCGCCAGCGGGCGCGGCCTGGACCTGGCGCGCTGGCGGCAGCGGCCGTTCCGCAGTCCGCACCACACCGCCAGCGCGGTGGCCCTGGTCGGCGGCGGCGCGGACCCGCGGCCGGGCGAGATCTCGCTGGCCCACCACGGGGTGCTGTTCCTCGACGAGCTGCCCGAGTGGAGCCGGCACGCGCTGGAGGTGCTGCGCGAGCCGCTGGAATCCGGGCAGGTCAGCATCTCGCGCGCGGCGCGGCAGTGCGACTTCCCGGCGCGCTTCCAGCTGGTGGCGGCGATGAACCCCTGCCCCTGCGGCTGGGCCGGCGACCCGTCCGGCCGCTGCCTGTGCAGCGACGATGCGATCCGGCGCTACCGCGCGCGGATTTCCGGGCCATTGCTGGAGCGCATCGACCTGCACGTGGAGGTCCCGCGCCTTCCGCCCAGCGCCTTGCGCACCGACGGTCCGCCGGGCGAATCCAGCGACGCGGTGCGCGACCGCGTGTTGCGCGCGCGCGCCGTGCAGGAGGCGCGCGCCGGCACCCCGAACGCGCGGCTCGACCGCGCGCAGACCGATGCCGCCTGCCGCCTGTGCCCGCGCGACACCGCCCTGCTGGAGCGCGCGGTGGACAGCCTGCAGCTGTCCGCGCGCTCGCTGCACCGCATCCTGCGGGTCGCGCGCACCATCGCCGACCTTGCCGGCAGCGACGGCATCCAGACCCAGCACCTCACCGAGGCGATCGGCTACCGGCGCCTGGAGCGCGGGCGCGACCGCGCGGCGGCCTGACCGGCAAAAAGCCGCATGACGGCCGGCACTTCCTGCTTCCCGCGTAAGGGCCTAGCGTGCCCACACCACCCGCCGGAGCCCGACCATGCCGCTGCACCGCACCCTGATCGCCGCCGCCGTCGCGGCCTGCCTGCTGTCCGCCTGCGACCGCGCCACCGCGCCCGCGACGGACGCGCAGACCCCGCCGGCCGCCGCCGCGCCCGCCTCCATCGCGGACGTGGAGCTGATCCAGCGCGACGCGCTGTTCGGCAACCCGGACCGCGCCAACGTGCAGATCAGCCCGGACGGCAAGTACCTCAGCTGGATCGCGGCGGTGGACGGCGTGATGAACGTCTGGGTCGCGCCTGCCGATGACATGGCGAAGGCGCGCGCGGTGACCAGCGACGCCGCGCGCGGCATCCGCCAGTACTTCTGGAGCCACCGCCCGGACACCCTGCTGTACCTGCGCGACACCGGCGGCGACGAGGATTTCCACCTGTTCTCGGTCGACCTGGCCAGCGGCCAGGCGCGCGACCTCAGCGACTTCCCGAAGACCCGCGCGCAGGTGGTGGGCGTCAGCCACCTGCACCCGGACGCGGTGATGGTGGCGATGAACGACCGCGACGCGAAGTGGCACGACCTGTACCGCGTGGACCTGGCCACCGGCGCGCGCACGCTGGTGGAGAAGAACACCCTGGAAGTCGCGGAATACATGGTCGACCCGGACTTCAAGGTGCGCATGGCGATGAAGTCCCGCCCCGACGGCGGCAGCGACCTGCTGGCGCCCGACGGCAAGGGCGGCTGGAAGATGGTGGACGAGATCCCGTTCGAGGACTCCCTCACCACCTTCCCGGCCGGCTTCACCGCCGACGGCAAGACCCAGTACTTCGTCGACTCGCGCGGGCGCGACACCGCCGCGCTGGTCGCGCTGGACACCGCCAGCGGCAACAAGACCGTGGTCCACCAGGATGCGCGCGCCGACGTCAGCGACGCCCTGCGCGACCCGGCGACCCAGGCCGTGCAGGCGGTGGCCTCGAACTACTTCAAGGAAGAGTGGACCGCGGTGGACCCGGCGATCGCCCAGGACCTGGCGGCGCTGAAGGCGATCGGCCCGGGCGAGGTGATGGTGTCCTCGCGCACCCAGGACGGCAGGACCTGGATCGTCAGTTATTCGGCCGCGGAAACCCCGATCACCTACTACCGCTACGTGCGCGGCAGCGCGCCGGAGAAGCTGTTCACCGCGCGCCCGGCGCTGGAAGGCAAGCCGCTGGTGCCGATGTGGCCGCAGGAGATCCCCGCGCGCGACGGCCTGAAGCTGGTCAGCTACCTCACCCTGCCCAGGCACGCGGACGCCAACAACGACGGCAAGGCGGACGCCGCGGTGCCGATGGTGCTGTTCGTGCACGGCGGCCCGTGGGCGCGCGACTACTACGGCTACAGCGGCTACCCGCAGTGGCTGGCCAACCGCGGCTACGCGGTGCTGCAGGTCAACTACCGCGGCTCCACCGGCTTCGGCAAGGCCTTCGTCAACAAGTCGGACGGCCAGTGGGCGGGCGCGATGCACGAGGACCTGATCGACGCGGTCGACTGGGCGGTGAAGAACGGCGTGACCGCCAAGGACCAGGTGGCGATCATGGGCGGCAGCTACGGCGGCTACGCCACCCTGGTGGGCCTGACCTTCACCCCGGACGCGTTCAAGTGCGGCGTGGACATCGTGGGCCCGTCCAACCTCAACACCCTGCTCAACACCATCCCGCCCTACTGGGCGGCGTTCTTCGAGCAGTTCGCCAAGCGCGTGGGCGACCCGCGCACCGAGGCCGGCAAGCAGCTGCTGGAGGAGCGCTCGCCGCTGACCCATGTGGCGAAGATCAGCAAGCCGCTGCTGATCGGCCAGGGCGCCAACGACCCGCGGGTGAAGCAGCCGGAGAGCGACCAGATCGTCAAGGCGATGCAGGAGAAGAACATCCCGGTGACCTACGTGCTGTTCCCCGACGAGGGCCACGGCTTCGCGCGGCCGGAGAACAGCAAGGCCTTCAACGCGGTGGCCGAGGGCTTCCTGGCGCAGTGCCTGGGCGGGCGCGCGCAACCGATCGGCGGCGACTTCGCCGGCTCCAGCATCAGCGTGCCGGCCGGCGCGGACGGCGTGCCCGGCCTGGCCGAGGCGCTGAAGGCGCACACGCCGGTGGTGAAGAAGTAAGGCTGGCGCGGCACCCGGGCCGCGCGCGCGGCCCGGGTGTGCGATGTCCGGATGCGCGCTGACGCGATGCGCGTCGTTCGGATGCGTGACCCGCTCAGGCCTGCCCGCCATCCGGCGGCCAGGCCTTTGCGTTGGGGTCGAATTCCTGCACGCGCTGCTCCGCGCCGCGCACGCCGAAGCCGCACACCGCCAGCGGCCCTTCCGCGAAGCCGTCCAGGCCGAACGCGCGCTCGATGTCGACCTCGTTGATGGCGGCGGTGATGAAGGGCGCAAGCCCGGCCCGGGTGGCGCACAGCTGCAGGGTCTGCGACAGGTGGCCCACGTCCAGGGTGGTGACCCGGTAGGCCTTGGCGTGGTTGCGGTACTTCCAGAAATTGCGCGGGAAGCGCACCGCCAGCACGCACAGCACCGGCGCATCCGCGAACCAGTCCTGCCCGGCCACCGCGATGCGCGCAAGTGTCCGCAGCGCGGCGGTATCCCACGCCGGCGCATCGCCATCGGCCAACGCGCGCGTCGCCGTCTCGCCGGGCCGGGGCGGCTGCACCCGCGGCGTGACCGCTTCCAGCGCGTGCCCGTCCATGCGGTAGCGGTACAGCCCGGGCGCGATGCCCTCCACGCGCTGCACGATGAGCAGGCATTCCGCCGGATGCAGCGCACCGCCCGAGGGGCTGGTGCGCTTGACCACGGTCAGGCCTTCGCCGTGCGCCATCTGCCCGCGCGCGCCGAACACCCGCGCCATCAGCTGGGCGAACGTGTCCAGCGCAACCCACGCATCGGGGTCGAAGTTGCGGCAGGTGGCGCGCGCGTCCAGCAGCGCGTCGAAGGCATCGGCGGGCACCGCGGGCAGCGGCAGCAGCCGGCCTTCCTGCGGGCGCACGTGCGGCGGCGCCGGGCCGCGGCGGACCAGCGCTTCCTGCGGGTTGGCGCCGGCGTCCACCCCCTGCCAGCGCGAGGCCTGGTGCGCCAGCGC
>CBFGMM010000165.1:0-4067 GCA_965649855.1 uncultured Thermomonas sp.
GCGCCGGCCTGGGCGGCGCGGGCGCGGGCTTCTCGGCGCGCAGCACCTCGGTGTATACGAACTTGTCGCAGGCCTGCACGAACGCATCCGGCGTCTTGCGCTCGCCGAACCCGTACACCGTCAGGCCTTCCTCGCGCAGGCGCTGGGCCAGGCGGGTGAAGTCGCTGTCGCTGGACACCAGGCAGATGCCGTCGAAGCGGCGGGTGTACATCAGGTCCATCGCATCGATGATCAGCGAACTGTCGGTCGCGTTCTTGCCGGAGGTGTAGGCGAACTGCTGCACCGGGCTGATCGAGTGCTGCAGCAGCACCTTCTTCCACTGCGCCAGCTGCTGCGAGGTGAAGTCGCCGTAGATCCGCTTCACGCTGGCCACCCCGTACTTGGCCACCTCCGCCAGCAGCCCCTCGATCGCCGAGGCCTGCGCGTTGTCGGCATCGATCAGCACCGCCAGCCGGCGGTGGGCGTCGTCGTGGGGCTTGGGGCGGGTGGACATGCGGGTCACTCGAAGGCCGGGGCTACAGGATCGCAGGAATCGACGCCGGCGGCAGGGCGTCGCGAAGCTCCGCTATCCTCCGCAAAACCGGGGACGCCGATGGCCCATTCGCAGTTCGACCTGCTCCGCCAGCGCCGCTTCGCGCCCTACTTCACGGTGCAGGCGCTGGGGGCGTTCAACGACAACGTGTTCCGCCAGGCGATCATCGGGCTGCTGGGGGCGATGGTGGCGGCCGGGGCGATCGACGACGGCACGCGCGGGATCTACACCCAGCTGGCGCCGGCGGTGTTCATCCTGCCCTACTTCCTGTTCTCTTCGATCGCCGGGCAGTTCGCCGAGCGCACCGAGAAGTCGCGGCTGATCCGGATCACCACCGCGATGGAGATCGCGATCATGGCGCTGGCGGCGGTGGGCTTCCTGCTGCAGAACATGCCGGTGCTGCTCGTCGCGCTGTTCGCCACCGGCATGCAGTCCACCCTGTTCGGGCCGGTGAAGTATTCGATCCTGCCCAGCGTGCTCAAGCCGGAGGAGCTGACCGGCGGCAACGGGCTGGTGGAGATGGGCACCAGCCTTGCGATCCTGCTGGGCATGGTGTTCGGCGGGCTGCTGTTCGCGGTGGCCGGCAGCAACGGCGCGCACGCGGCGGCGCTGGCGGTGGTGGCCCTGGCGGTTGCCGGCAACCTGGTCAGCCGCGCGATCCCGCACGTGCCGGCCTCGGCGCCGGACTTGAAGATCCAGTGGAACCCGATCCCGGAATCGCTGGCCATCTGGCGGCTGGCGCGCAAGCAGCTGGCGGTGCGCAACGCGGTGCTGGGGGTGAGCTGGTTCTGGTTCACCGGCACCCTGCTCACCGGCAACCTGCCGGTGTACGCGGAGACCCACCTGGGCGGCACCCAGACCCTGTACGTGTTCGCGCTGGCGGTGTTCTCGATCGGCGTGGGCGTGGGTTCGCTGCTGTGCGAGAAGCTGTCCGCGCGCACGGTGGAGATCGGCCTGGTGCCGCTGGGGGCGATCGGCATGAGCGCGTGCATCGCGCACCTGGCGCTGGCGCCGGCGGTGGCGGCGCAGGGGATGGACGTCGGCGCGTTCCTCCAGCAGCCGGGCGCGTGGCGGGTGGTGCTGGACCTGGCCGGGATCGGGCTGTTCTCCGGTTTCTACGTGGTGCCGCTGTTCGCGCTGATCCAGAGCCGCACGCCGCGCGAGGAGCTCTCGCGGGTGATCGCCGGCATGAACATCCAGAACGCGGTGTTCATCGTGGCGGCCGCGCTGGGCGGGGTGGCCCTGCAGCAGCTGCTGGGCTGGAGCATCCCGCAGGTGTTCATGGCGCTGGGCGTGGCCAGCATCCTGGTGGCGGCGTGGATCTTCAGCATCGTGCCCGAGTTCCTGATGCGCTTCCTCAGCTGGCTGCTGGTGCGCACGCTCTACCGCCTACAGCTGCACGGCATCGAGAAGCACGTGCCCGACGAAGGCCCGGCGCTGCTGGTGTGCAACCACGTGAGCTACATGGACGCGCTGATCCTGGCGGCGTCCATCCCGAGGCCGGTGCGCTTCGTCATGTACTACCGGATCTTCAACATCCCGGTGATGCGCTGGATCTTCCGGACCGCCAAAGCCATCCCGATCGCCGGGGCGCGGGAAGATCCCGAACTGATGCAGCGCGCGTTCGACGACGTGGACGCGGCGCTGGCCGCGGGCGAGCTGGTGTGCATCTTCCCGGAAGGCGCGCTGACGAAGGACGGCGCCATCGCGCCGTTCAAGGCCGGGGTGGAGAAGATCCTGGCCCGCCGCCCGGTGCCGGTGGTGCCGATGGCCCTGCGCAACATGTGGGGCAGCATGTGGAGCCGCCGCGCGAACGCGAAGGAAGGCAGCCGCATGGACCGGATGCGGGTGCCGCGCCGGCTGCGCGCGCACGTGGAGGTGGTGGCCGATGCGCCGATCGACGGCGCGGTGGCGTCGGCGGCGTTGCTGGAAGCGAAAGTGCGGGCCTTGCGCGGGGATGCGGCGTAAGAACGATGCCGCGCAAGCGGCTTCAGCTCACCCAGCCCGCCACCACGAACAGCGCGATGGCTGCCAGCCACAGCACCAGGATGCGCCAGGCCAAGTTCATCGCGTCGCGCAATTCGGGCAGTTCGCCGAACACCTCGGCCAGCGCCGTGCTGGCGGGGATCCCGGACTCGGTGTAGTCGGCCACCTCTTCGGCGATCTCGCTGCGCACGCTGGCGCGCGCGGCGCGGCCCAGCAGGTCGCTGCGCAGGCCCAGGCCGCTGTCGCGCCAGGCGCCGGCCACGCTGTCGAAATTGCCCACCAGCGCCAGCGACAGGACCATCGCCTGGGTGACCGGCCATTCCAGCAGGTCCAGCCAGCGCCGCGCGCCCCGCGCGGTCTCGTGCGGCAGCGCCGCGGACTCGCGCTCGGCCGACAGCACGCTCAGGCGGTACAGCAGCGCGCCCGCCGGACCCAGCAGCAGGAACCAGAACAACACGCCGAACCAGCGCTGCTGCGCGTTGCGGAACACCGCCCCGACCAGCGAACCGCCGTCCAGGCGCGGGGTCTCGCCCGGCGGCCACAGGCGCGCGGCAGCGGTGCGGCGGCTGGCGGCATCCGGCGCGTCCAGCACCGCGGCCACGTCCAGGTCGAGGTCGCGCGGGCCCCAGCAATAGAACAGGACCGCGATGTCCAGCAGCAGCCCGGCCAGCCCCAGCAGCGGCTCGTCCAGGGCCAGCTGGAACAGGCCCAGCACCAGCACCGGCACCACCAGCGCCAGCGCGATGCCGTACGGGCCGCGCCAGACGCTGCCTTCGGGGAACTGGGCGTTCAGCCAGCGCAGCCAGGCGCCGTACCAGTCGAACCGGCGTACGCCGGCGGCAAGGTCCGGGACCATGTGCCCCAGGGCCAGGGCGACGATCGCGGCGATCAGGGTGGAAGCCATGCGCCGATTCTAGCCTTGGCCGATCAAGGCGAGGTTGCACCCCTGCGGGTCGCGTCGTGCGCGTCCAGCCAGACCCGGATCACGTGGCGGGCGATCGAGATCGGGGACGACAGCACGATGCCGTCGCCATCGGCCGTCGCGGCGTTCCAGTCGTTGGCCAGGCCCTGGCGCACCTCGTCGGCGCTGAACCAGCGCGCGTCCTGCAGCTCCTCGCCGGCCACCGGCGGGTCCGGATGCGCGGCCGCGAGGAAGCCCAGCATCAACGAACCGGGGAAGGGCCACGGCTGGGATCCCACGTAGCACGCGCCGGCCACGCGCACGCCGGTTTCCTCCAGCACCTCGCGCGCGACGGCCTGCTCCAGGGTCTCCCCGGGTTCCACGAAGCCGGCGATCACCGACCAGCGCCGCGCCGGCCAGCCGGCCTGGCGACCCAGCAGCAGCCGCTCGCCATCGCCCACCGCCACGATCACGGCCTGGTCGGTGCGCGGGTAATGCTCGCCGCCGCAGCCATCGCAGACGCCCAGCCAGCCGGCGCGCACGTAGCGCAGGGTGGCGCCGCACACGCCGCAGTGGCGGTGCCGCTGGTGCCAGTGCAGCAGCGCGCGCGCCTGCGCGAACAGGCTGGCCTGCCACGCCGGCCAGAGC
>CBFGMM010000166.1:0-4048 GCA_965649855.1 uncultured Thermomonas sp.
GGTTGGCGCTGATCGTCATGCCGGGTGGCAGCGACTTCTGGATATCCGCCAGGACCTCGTCGATCTTGCCGGTCAGGGCCAGGGTGTTGGCGCCCGGCTGCTTCTGGATGCCGATCACCACCGCCGGCTTGCCATTGAAGCTCGCGGTGCCGCGGGTTGGCGCCGCACCGATCCTCACCTCGGCCACGTCGCGCACCAGCACCGGGCGATCGCCGCGCTGGGCGACGAAGATCCCGCCGATGTCCGCCGCATCGCGCACGCGCCCGCGGCCATGGATCAGGAACTCCTGCCCGTTCTCCACGTAGAAGCCGGCCGAGGTGTTCTCGTTGCTGCCTGCAACGGCGGTCATCAGCGCATCGAGCGTCACCCCGAACGCCCGCAGCCGGTTCGGATCGGCCACCACCTGGAACTGGCGGGTGTCGCCCCCGTTCGGGATCACTTCCGCCACCCCCGGCACGGCCAGCAGCCGGCGACGCAGCACGTAGTCCGCCGCGGTCTTGAGCTCCATCGGCGTGTGCTGGTCGGAATGGAGCGCGATGAACATGATCTCGCCCATGATCGAGGTGATCGGGGCGAGCGTCGGCTCCGGCAGGTCCGGCGGCAGCTGCCCGCGCACCGTGGCGATGCGCTCGGCCACGATCTGGCGCGCCTGGTAGATCTCGGTGCCCCAGTCGAACTCGACGGTCACCACGCTGATGCCCACGCTGTTGTTGGAGCGCACGCGGCGCACGCCGGGCGCGCCGTTGAGCGCGGTTTCCAGCGGGAAGGCCACCAGCGTCTCCACTTCCTCCGGCGCCATCCCGTGCGCCTCGGTGACGACGGTGACCGAGGGCGCCGTCAGGTCGGGGAACACGTCGACCGGCATCCGCCCGGCCTCGAAGGCGCCCCAGGACAGCAGCAACAGGCCGCCGAACAGCACGAAGATGCGGTTGCGCAACGACCAGTCGATCAGCTTGCCAATCATCGCGCGCTCCTCAGTGGGCGTGGCCGTGGCCCATGGCTTCCGGTGTCGCCGCCGCCAGCCGGACCAGCATCGCGCCCCGGCTCACCACGCGCTCGCCGTTCCTGACACCGTCCAGGACCTCGAAACGGTCACCGTCGCGCATGCCAAGCCGCACCGGCACGCGGGAGAACGATTCACCTCCGCGCATCACGTAGACCACCCGCTGGCCGGCGTCGTCGATCACCGCGCTGGCCGGGACGCTCAGCACGGACCGGGTGGCGCCGGTGAACACGCGCGCCTGCACGTTCTGGTTCAACGCGATGCGCGGCTCCGGGCGCGACAGGGCGAAGATCACCGGCACGCTGCGGCTGTCCGGGTCGATCATCGAGCCGACGCCCACCAGGCGGCCGTTCCGGCCCGGGGTGATCTCGATGCTGTCCGCAACGCCCGGCAAGTCGAAGGCGATCCCATCGGGCGACTGCAGGCGCGCCGCGTCCGCCTCGGCCACATGCGCTTCGACCCAGAGCTCGCGCCTGTCCACGATCTGGAAGAGCCTGTCCCCCTCCTCCACCGAGGCGCCATTGGCGACGGGAGCGAGGACGATGGTTCCGGTGAGCGGCGCCTTGAGGGGGACGCCGCCACCGCCGCCCCCGAGTTGCGATACCCGCTGCTCGGCGGCGCGAAGCTGGGCCTGGGCGATCTGCTGCGCGCTGCGCGCCTCCTCCACCCGGCGCCGTGAAACCGCCTGCTGCGCGAACAGGCGTTGCATGCGGCTTGCTTCGCTGGTGGCCAGCGCGGCGTGGCTGCGTGCCGCTTCAAGCTCGGCGCGCAGCGAGGCCACGTCGGTGCCCGCCCCCAGCCGTGGCACCAGCATCGCCAGCGTCTGGCCGCGCGACACGTTGTCGCCCAATGCAGGGAACCGACCGGTGGCGCGCAGGATGCCCGCCGTTGCCGCGACCACCTCCGCGTTGCCATCCCCGGACGCGCGCAGGGTCGCCGGCGCCTGCACCGACTCGCGCAGGTCCCGTGGCCGGACCTGCTCCAGCGCGAAGTCGCCGGTCCATTGTTGCTCCTTCAGGAACCCGATCTCGCCTTCCTGCACGCCGGGCGCAGGCCCTGCCCTGAGCGCGGCCCGGGCATCGGCATGGACCACGACAGTGCCAAGATCGTGCCGCGACGCCAGCCCATCGGCATCGAGCACCAGCGTCAGGGTGCGCTGGCCCGTGGCACGCGGCACCACCGTGGGCGCAAAGATGCCGGGTGCGCGCGGCGCCTTGATCCGGAAGCGCTCGGTCGGCGCGCTCCCGCCCGATAGGATCACGTCCACGCTGCCGGCGGCGACCGGCTTGTAGTCGGCCAGCCGCGTGAAGTGCGCCGCGAACGTGGACTTCTGCCCGGCCACCAGGGGCGCGAACTCGACGAACAGTTCCGCTTGCGGCGAGAAGTGCGTGTACACCTGCGCTTCCGGGTCCGTGGCGGTGGAAGCCGTGCCGGCGCGGTCGCACGCGGCAAGCCCCAGCGCCAGGGCAAGCAGGCTTGCACCGAGGAGCTGGCGGATGCGAGACGGTGGCATCGAAGTGGTCGGGCGCATGGCGGGATCCGTAGAGATGCCGCGCGTCGTGGGCTGGCACGCGCGCGGCGGGGACATCAGTGGTCGTGGGCTTCCTGGCCGGGCGCGTGCGCGTGCCCGGCGTCGGCGTCTTCGGCGGGGTGGCCGCCCTCGGCGTCATGCGGGTGATCCTCGCCCTCGGCATGGCTGCCGTCGGCGTTGTGGGCGTGGTCGCCTTCGGGCTTGGGCGCTTCGATCGCCACGGGCGCTTCATCCCCATAGACCGCGACGGTCTCGCTGGCGGCGTCGGCTGGGGCGGCGGCTTCGGTGGCCGGTGCCTGCGCATCGGGGGTCGACGGATTGCACGCAACGAGCACGCCGCACAGGGCGATGGGTACGAGCTTGGACAGGTTCATGGCGATCTCCTTCATGGATTGGTTTGGGTTGACACGCGTGGCGTGGGCGCGAGGCGCTCGAGTTCCAGCAGCGCCTCCAGCGCGCGCGCCTGCTGTTCAAGGGCATCGTCGACGACGGCGGCTTCCGCCTCGTAGGCGTCCAGCAGTCCCACCAGGTCGAGCTCGCCCTCGGCGAAGCTGGCGCGTGCGATCGCCGTGAGCCTTGCGGCTTCCGGGACCAGCACCGCTTGCATGTGGCGGGCCGATTCGGCGAGCTGGCGCGCCAGCGCCGAAGCCGCGGATCTGCGTGCCCGGGTATGCACCAGGCTGCGCTGGTAGTGCGCATCGATGCGTTGCAGTTCGGCCGCGGCGCGCGCGCGTTCACCCTGGTTGCGATCGAACAACGGCAGCGGGACGCCGACTTCGAACATCACCGCGTTGTCGCTGAACCCGCCCTCGCGGATGCGCTTGCTGCCCACGCCCACCGTCACCGGCAGGGCAAGGCGCCTGGCGGCGGCCAGCCTCGCGTCCGCATGCGCGCGCTGCGCGGCCAGCATGTCCAGTTCCGCGCTGGTCATTTCCGCGGGACCTGGCTGGATCGGGGGAAGCTCGATTGCATCGTCGAGCACGGCGTCCAGGGCGATGTCGCCGACCCAGCCGGCCAGCCGGGTACGCGCGGCGCGTTCCACGGCGGCGGCCTCGGCACGCCGTGCCTGCGCCTGGGCACTGGCCTGGGCGATCCGGCGGCTCTCGTAGCCGGACAGGTCTCCCGCGCGCTGGCGCTTGCCGGCGACATCCGCGAGCGAGGCCAGGCCCGCCGCGATCGTTTCCTGCACCTGCATCCGGCGGACGGCGGCGGACGCAGCGTGATAGTCGCGCAGGATGTCGCCGCGCAGCTTGCTGCGTTCATGGCCAACGCCCGCCTCCGCCGCGCGCACGCCTGCCTCGGCGGCGCGGATGCGCAGTCCCCGCTGGCCACCCAGCTCGACCGGCTGGGTCAGCATGGCGCTGGTCTCGTCGCCGGGCACGGCCGTGCCGCGCATCTCCTCGCGCTCCACGCTCAGCGTCGGATTGGCCCAGAGGCGCGCCGACACCACGTCACTGCGCGCCAGTGCGACTGCGGCGTCCAGCTCATCCTGGACGTGGGGCTGCGCCCACGCC
>CBFGMM010000167.1:0-4032 GCA_965649855.1 uncultured Thermomonas sp.
AAGCGGCACCCATGCGCCTGCAGCAGGGGTTGGCCCTGCTGCAGGCCGGCGATGCGCCGCGCGCGCGCGCGGCGCTCGAGCGCGCCGTGCAGCTGGACCCGTCCGCGATCGCGGCCTGGCACGCCCTGGCGAATGCCTTGCGCGCGCTGGGGGAACTGGAAGCCGCGGAAGCCGCGGCGCGCCGCGCGGTGGCGCTGGCGCCCGCGCGCAGCGCCGGCTGGTTCAACCTGGGCACCATCCTGCGCGAGGCAGGCCGCGCCGAGGACGCCCTGCAAGCGCTGCACCGCGCGCAGGCCCTGGGCGATCCCGGCGCGGAGCTGCGCGACGCGGTCCACGGGGTGCTCCACGACCTGGGCCGGCCGGCGGAGGCGCTGCAGGGCGCACGCCGCCTGGTGGCCGAGCAGCCCGCCTTCGCGCCGGGGCAGCAGACCCTGGCCGCGTTGTTGTGGGAGAACGGCGAGGTGCTGGCGCCCGGCGAGGACCCGTTCGCCGCGCTGCGTGCCGCGGCCGCGGCGCACCCTGCGCATCGCGACCTGCAGGCGCGCTACCTTGCGATGCTGCTGGCGGCGCGGCGTCCCGGCGATGCACTGGACTGGCTGGACCGGCTGCGCCGGCACCACCCCGGGGATCCGCTGCTGGGCTGGTTCGAGGCCTCCGCGCTGGACGCGCTGGGTCGCGATGGCGCGGCCGCGGCGCGCTTCGAGGCGCTGCAGGCGACGCTGGGCGACGATCCGGACTTCCTCAACGCCTACGCGCGCCATGCGTTCCGGGTCGGCAAGCCCGACCTGGCCCGCGCCTGCGCGGAGCGGGCCGTGGGCCTGGATCCGGCCAACCAGGAGGCCTGGAGCCATCTGGGCCTGGCCTGGCGGCTGGCCGGAGACCCGCGTGAAGCGTGGTTGTGCGACTACGAGCGGCTGGTCGGATACCTCCCGGTCGAACCACCCGACGGGATCGCGCCCGAGGCCTTCCTTGCGGCCTTGCGCCGGACGCTGGAGGGGTTGCACCAGGCCAGCCGCGAGCCGGTCAACCAGAGCGTGCGCCGGGGTTCGCAGACCGGCGGGCGCCTGTTCGGCCGCGCGGATCCGGTGCTGCAGGCCACCGAGGCGGCGCTGCGCCTGGCGGTGGAACGCTGGCTTGCGCAATTGCCCGTGGATCCTCGCCATCCGTTCCTGGCGCGCACCCGCCGCAGCGTGCGCATCGTGGGGTCGTGGTCGGTCCGGCTGCAGTCCTCCGGGCGCCACGCCAACCACATCCACAACGAAGGCTGGATGAGTTCCGCCTTCTACGTGGCGCTGCCGCCCGCCATCGGCGCGGGCGCGGCGAACGCGCCGCACGCGGGCTGGATCCAGTTCGGCCAGCCGCTGGAGGAACTGGGGCTGGACCTGCCGCCGCGGCGGCTGCTGCAGCCGCGGGAAGGCCACCTGGCGCTGTTCCCGTCGTACGTCTGGCACGGCACGGTGCCGTTCGAGGATCCCGAGCCACGCCTGACCGTGGCCTTCGACATGCAGCCGCGCGGCTGAGCGGTCAGTCGTCCAGCAGCCCGGCGTCGGCCAGCTTGCGCGCCAGCGGCGCCAGTCGCTCCGCGTGCCGGCGCGAGCTGCGCACCGAGCGGCTGTGCACCGGCTCGCGCACCTGCGCCGCGCTGGCGGTGGCGTAGACCTTGCCATCGGTGGGCGCGTCCAGCACCGACGGGTCCCAGTCCAGGCCGCACCAGGCGAACAGGCGCTCGCCCTGGCCGCGCGGGTCGGTGACCAGGTCCTCGTAGCGCACGTCCAGGATCGCGCCGGGCATCACCGCGTGCCAGTGCGCCATCATCCGGCGGTAGGCGATGTAGTAGTCGGCGAGTTCCTCCAGGTCGTAGGAGAAGCTGTAGGAGTCGTAGAACAGGGTCTTGAACACGGCGTAGCAGGCGTCCAGCGGGTCGCGCACCAGGTGCACGATGCGCGCGTTCGGCAGCGCCTTGCGGATCATCCCGCAGTACAGGAAGTTGACCGGCATCTTGTCGATGAAGCGCGCGCTGCCGCGGGCGGTCTCGCGCGCGCCGCGCATGTACTCGCGGCCCAGCGCGGCGAAATCGACCTGCAGCGAGGCCTGCGCCTGGGTCTGTTGCGGAGCGGCATCGATGACGCGCTGGGTGGCGTTGCCCAGCAGGTGGCCGAAGTCCAGCAGTTCGCCCGCGGAAACCACCGTGCCCGACTGGGTCAGCATGCGCTCGACCAGGGTGGTGCCGCTGCGCGGCATGCCCACGATGAAGATCGCGCCCTCGTCGGGGTGCCCGGCCACCGGCGCGGACATCGCCGCCTGGTCGTAGGCGTCCTGGATCGCCTGCATCGAGGCGACTTCGGCGGCCACGTCGTGGCGCAGGGTGGAACGGCGCTTCGCGGCACCCGCCAGCAGGGCGTCGAACGCCCGTTCGTGCTCGCCAAGGTCTTCCAGTTCCTTGCCCAGCGCGTAGTGGGCGCAGGCCGCGTCCTCCGCTTCCTGGAAGCCGGCCCGCAGGCGCTGCTCGAGTTCCGCCACGTGGTTGCGTTCGGGCGATTGCCGGCGCAGCGTGGCGCGCAGGTAATACGCCGGGCCGGCCTGGGGCGCCAGGGCGATCATGCGGTCCAGGTCGCGTTCCGCCTGGTCGAACTCGCCGCGGAAGAAGCGCGCGCTCGCCAGTTCGTACAACAGGCCCGGGTGGTCGCCCAGCAGCGCCCGCGCCTGCTCGTACAGCGGGATGGCGCGTTCCTGGTCGTTGCCGCGGTGGAACAGCCCGGCGGCCTGCCAGAGCAGCGCACCATTGCCACGGGCCTGCGCCGCGATCTCCTCCGCCAGCGCGGGGACCTCCGCGCGCCTGCGCATCTGCGCCAGCAGCCGCGCCTTCCTCACCTTCAGCGCGGGATCGCCGCCGGCGGCGTCGATGGCGCGGTCGGTCCATTGCAGCGCGCCGTCCAGGTCCGCGCTGGCGAAGCAGGCCTCCGCGGCCAGGACCAGCACCGCGGGATGCCGCGGAAGGGTGGATGCAAGCGCTTCCGCGAATGCCAGCGCGTCGCTGTAGCGCTGCTGGCGCAGGAGGTCGTATCCGCTGCGCAGTTGCTGCTCGAGGCGGTGCTGCGGTGCGGCCGGCATGCTGCCGGCGGTGGGACTGGATGTCATCGCCACAGTGTATCTGAACGTCCCCGGGCGACCCTTGAAACGTCGCCCAAAAAAAAAGCGGCGGGCCGAAGCCCGCCGCCGGTACGACATCGATCGGACGATCGATCAGAACTTGAAGTTGAAGCTGGTGAAGAAGTAACGGCCCGCCTGGTCGTAGCCGCCCGGCGCATTGCCGTTCAGCACCAGGCTCGCGCCCACCAGCGGCGGCTCCTTGTCCGCGACGTTGTTCACGCCGATGGTCCAGGTGGTGTAGTCGCCCAGCTGGATGGAGCTCGACAGGTCGAAGTAGTTGTAGGCCGGGATGTTGCCTTCGCCCAGGCAGGTCGCCGCGCCGGGGACGCCAGCCGACTTCGAGCAGACCAGCTTGTCGGCGGTCAGCGGCACGCCGGTGGTGGCGTCCGCGTACTCCAGCTCGCCGTAATAGCGCCAGCGCACACCGAAGGTGTAACGGCCGACGCTGTAACGCGCGTTGGCGATGTGGCGCCATTCGAAGTCCTGGCACTGCGGGCTGATGTTGCCCACGCAGTCGAAGATCGTCGAGGCCGCGCCGCCCGGGACCGGGGCGAACTCGCGCTCCAGCTGGTAGGTGCCGACCATGTTGGTCGACAGGCGGCCCGGGCCCAGGTCGAAGGCATAGGACGCCGCGACGTCGATTCCGCGGATGGTGAAGTCGCCGAAGTTGTTGATCGAGCTCAACACGAAGGCGTCGTCCGAGCGGAACAGGTCGCCGGTGGACGGGTTGCGGCGGATCAGCGAGCAGAACCCGGCATCGCCCGTGTTGGCGCAGATGTCGATGATGGTGCGCGGGGCCAGCGTGGTGATCTGCTTCTGCAGCTTGATGTCGTAGTAGTCGACGCTCAGGTCCAGGTTCTCGATCGGGGTGATCGCGAAGCC
>CBFGMM010000168.1:0-4019 GCA_965649855.1 uncultured Thermomonas sp.
GCCCGGAGGGCTTGCCGCCCGTGTCGCGTGACCCTGCCGTAGCGGAGTAGAGTGGGGGAAACATACCCCGGGGTATCTTGGTGGGTATGCCGGCGCAGTAGTGAAGGGGTCACTGCATGCAGAACCTGGATGCCCTGTTCAGGCTGATCGCCACGGGTAGCTATTGGGTCATCGTCGCCCTCTGGCTGGCGATCCTGGCGATGTTCCTGGGCAAGCTCAGGCGCACGCATGGCCATGACGAGGCCTTCCGCGTCCTCATCATCGTGCTGGCCATCGATGCGTTCCGCACGGTGTTCGAGAATCTCTACTTCGGGATCTACTTCAACGCCCTCTACGGATTCTTCCCGAACAGCTTCCAGCACCTGCTGGGCACTCCGGCGCTGCTGATGCTGCCCAAGCTGGCGAACGTGGCGGCCGGCGTGCTGGTGCTTGCCCTGCTGGTGCGGCGATGGCTGCCCACCGCCGAGCGCGAACGGGAGGCGCTGGTGCGCACGCTGCACGACAGCCAGGGCGAGACGGCGCGGTTGAAGAATCGTTACCAACATCTGGTCGATGCTTCGCCGGACCTGATCTGCTCGCTAGACCGCCAAGGCAGGTTCGTCGACGTGGGCGCGCGCAGCCAACCCATGCTCGGCTATGCGCCGGGCGAGCTCACGGGAACCGCGCTGGCGTCCCTGCTGGAGGGTGAAGACGCCAAGTCTGTCGATCGCCTTCTGGAGGCCGTGTGCGAGCAGGACACGGCGCGCGAAGCCACCTGGCAAATGGTGCGCAAGGACGGGGCACGGGTGCGCATCACGTGGTCGCTCGCCTGCTCGGCCACCGATCATCTCGTCATCGCGGTCGGTCGCGACACGACCCAGCAGTTTGCCCTGGAGATGCAGGCGAACCGTTCGCAGCGCCTTGGGTCGGTCGGGCAGCTGACCGGGGGGTTGGCGCACGACTTCAATAACCTGCTCACCGTCATCCTGGGCAATGCCGAGCAACTGGCCGAGGAGTTGAAGGGGCAGCCCGCCTTGGCGCCACTGGCGCAGATGATCGGCGGCGCGGCCCAGCGTGGCGCCGAGCTGACCCAGCGCCTGCTCGCCTTCGCCGGCCGCCAGGCCCTGGAACCCGAGTCGGTCGACACCAACTGCCTGATCGCCAGCATGGACGGCCTGCTGAGGCGTGCCCTGGGCGAACATATCGAGATCGAAGTGACGGGCGGCGACGGCCTGTGGCCCGCCCTGGTCGATCCGGCGCAGCTGGAAAATGCGCTGCTCAACCTGTGCCTGAACGCCCGCGACGCCATGCAACCCGCAGGCGGCCGGCTGACCATACTGACCGCCAACACGCATCTCGACAGCGAGCAAGCCCTGCAGCAGGCCGGTGCCGCGCCCGGCGACTACGTGCAGGTGGCGGTATCCGACACCGGCGGCGGCATTGGCCCCGAGCAGCTCGAGCACGTCTTCGAGCCGTTCTACACGACCAAGGAGCCTGGCAAGGGAACCGGTCTCGGCCTGTCGATGGTGTATGGCTTCATCAAGCAGTCGCGCGGCTACATCACGCTCCACTCGCAGCTTGGCCGCGGTACGACGGTGGCGATGTACCTGCCCCGAGCGGACGTGGCTGCCGCTCCCGTGGCCACACGTCGCGTGGCACCGGCAGAGGGCGGCAGCGCCACGGTCCTGGTGGTCGAGGACGACGAAATGGTGCGCCGCTATGCCAGCTCTCAACTGGTTGCGCTGGGCTACCGCGTGATCGAGGCAGCCAACGGGGCCGCCGCCATGGAGGTCTTGCAGGCACAGGTCGACATCGACCTGCTGTTCACCGACGTGGTCATGCCCGGCGGCATGAGCGGGCACCAGCTGGCGGATGCCGCCCGGGTGCTGCGCCCCGCCTTGCAGGTGCTCTACACCTCGGGCTATGCGGAGAACGTCATCGTGCACCACGGGCGCCTCGACGCCGGGGTGCACTTGCTGCAAAAACCCTATCGTCGCGAAGATCTGGCACGCCAGGTGCGCGATGCGCTGGACGCATCTCCAGTTCGCGACGGACGACCTGCTGCGGTGTAAGGATAGGCTCGCGCCCAAATGAAAAGCCGGCGCAGGGCCGGCTTCGGGGTGACGCTGGTGGGCGGTGCAGGGTTCGAACCTGCGACCCTTGCCGTGTGAAGGCAATGCTCTACCGCTGAGCTAACCGCCCGTGGGCCGCGCATTGTACAAGAACGGGCGGCGCCGGCAACGGGTCAGCTCGCCGGCCATCCGCGGCGGTCGTGAGGGAACGGTTCACGCGCCCGGCGCCACCATCCGCCAGCCGTGGCGGTTTGCGCGGCCTGTCCCGGCACGCATAATGGCCGGCGTTGCGTCCGCGTCACCCGGAGGTTGAAGGGAATGAATTCGAATCGATGGATCCGCCTGGCGTTCGCGCTGGTGGTCGCCTGCCTGCTGGCGGCCTGCAACAGCGGCGGCGGCGTGCGCGCCGAAGGCATGAATGCGGCGTCGCTGCCGGCGCCCGACACCACCAGCGCCTCGGGCGCCTACCAGGGCGCCAGCGACTACCGGATCGGCGCGCAGGACCTGTTGTCGATCAGCGTGTTCGGCGTGCAGGACCTGACCAAGGATGTCCGGGTGAACTCCAACGGGCAGATCTCGCTGCCGCTGATCGGCACCGTGATGGCCGGCGGGCGCAGCATCCCGGAGCTGGAGGCGGAACTCGCGAAGAAGTACGCCGCCGGCTACCTGCAGAATCCGCAGGTAAGCGTGTTCGTGAAGGAGTTCACCAGCCAGCGGATCACCCTGGAGGGCGCCATCGTCAAGCCGGGCATCTACCCGATCACCGGCCGCACCTCGCTGCTGCAGGGGATCGCGCTGGCGGGCGGCGTGGACGACAAGGTGGCGGACCTGGGCGGGATCGTGCTGATGCGCACCGTCGACGGCAAGCGCAAGGCCGCGGTCTACGACCTGCGCCAGGTGCGCAAGGGCAACGTCGAGGACCCGCTGCTGTATGGCGACGACATCATCGTGGTGGAGCAGTCCGGCAGCAAGACCGCGCTGCGCCGCTTCATCGAGTCGGTGCCCGTGCTGGGCATCTTCTCGTGGCTGTGAGCGCGGCCTCGAACGATACTTCGAACACTTCTTTCAGGGATGATCGTGCATGACGCAAGACCAGTTGCCGGGTGACCCGGGGGAGGGCGACCGCCTGCCGATGCGCCATGACGGCAGGCAGGCGCAGGCGCTCGCGCACCGCGCCCAGCCATCCGCGCTGAG
The DNA here is from genome assembly GCA_965649855.1 of uncultured Thermomonas sp. GTDB lineage: Bacteria > Pseudomonadota > Gammaproteobacteria > Xanthomonadales > Xanthomonadaceae > Thermomonas. The sequence goes on from CBFGMM010000168.1 coordinate 3,246, forward strand.
CGTCGAGCTGGCCCAGCAGGACGCGGCGCGTGCCGCAGATCCCGACGAGATCGACCTGCTTGCCTACTGGCGGATCCTGGTCAAGCGCCGCCGCATGATCGCCAGCGTCATCGCGGGCGCGCTGGCGCTGGCCCTGCTGGTGACGCTGATGACGCAGCCGATGTATCGCGCCATGGCGCTGCTGCAGGTGGAGAAGGATGGCCCGCCGATCGTGCCGACCTCGGGCATGCAGGTCTACGACAGCTGGGATCCGCAGTTCCTCGCGACCCAGTACGAGCTGCTGCGCAGCCGTGCGCTCGCCGAGCGCGTGGCCAACGAGCTGGACCTCGACGCGCAGGCGCTGGAAAACCTGAGCGACCCGGGCTGGTTCAGCCGCGTGCTGGGCCTGCTGCGGCCCGGCCAGCAACAGGCGCAAGTCAGCGAACAGGGCAAGGCGCGCTCCGCGCAAAGCCTGCTCGCCGAAGCCACCGGTGTGGTGCAGGGTGGCCTGTCGGTGATTCCGGTGAAGGACGCGCGCTTGGTGCGGGTCGGCTTCGACAGCCCCGATCCGCAGTTCTCGGTGCGAGTCGCGAACGCGGTGGCAGAGGGGTTCATCGCCTCGACCATCGAGCGGAAGATGGGCACCACCTCCTACGCCAAGACCTACCTCGAGGACCAGCTGGCGCAGACCAAGACCAAGCTGGAGGAATCGGAACGCAAGGTGGTCGAATTCGCGCAGCAGGAGGGCCTGGTCAACACCGGCGAGGAAGGCACCTCGCTGGCGACCCAGAACCT
>CBFGMM010000169.1:0-3982 GCA_965649855.1 uncultured Thermomonas sp.
TTCCCGAGGATGCGCGCCCCACCGTCACGCCGATGCCCGGCGTGGTGGCCAGCGGTGTCCCCACCCGGATCGCCACCGGGACGCCGCAACCGGCGGCGCCGGCCGCGTCCGCGCCTCCGCCCGCCGCGACGGTGGTCCCCGCGCCATCGCCGCGCAGCCTGCAACGCGGCATGCGTCCGCTGGTGGTCGCGATCGATGCCGGCCACGGCGGCCAGGACCCGGGCGCCATCGGCCTGCACGGCAATCGCGAGAAGGACATCACCCTGGCCATCGCGCGCGAACTGGCGCGCCAGGTCAACGCCACGCCCGGCCTGAAGGCAGTGCTGACCCGCGACGCGGACGTGTTCATCCCGCTGGGCCAGCGCGCGCGCAAGGCCAGCGCGGCGCAGGCCGACATCTTCCTGTCGATCCATGCGGACGCGGCGGAGAACCGCAGCGCGCGCGGTTCGTCGGTCTACGTGCTGTCCACCCGCGGCGCCTCCAGCCAGCGCGCGCGCTGGCTGGCCGACAAGGAGAACGCGGCCGACATCATCGGCGGCGACCGCCTGCGCAACGCCGACAACACCCTGGCCTCGGTCCTGCTGGACCTGACCCAGAGCGGCAACATGAAGGCGTCCGCGGACGCGGCCGCGCACGTGCTGGGCGGCCTGAAGCAGATCGGCAAGAACCACAAGCCGCAGGTGGAGCACGCCAACTTCGCCGTGCTGCGCACCTCGGACAAGATGCCGGCGATGCTGGTGGAAACCGCGTTCCTGTCCAACCCCGACGAGGAGCGCCGGCTGGCCGACCGCGATTTCCAGCGCCAGCTGGCCAGCGCGATCCTGGCCGGGATCGACCGCTATTTCGAGGCGCAGCCGCCGCCGGGCACCCTGTATGCGGCGCGTGCGCAGGGCCGGCAGGACGCGGTGGCGCGCGGCGGCGCCGGCGCCAGTCCCTGACCGCGCGACATCCCAGTGCGCGCTCGCCCCTGCGCGTAGCGCGCGCCCGCGCGGCTAGAATCCACGGGTGACGATCCGCCAACTGCCCGACACCCTGATCAACCAGATCGCCGCCGGCGAGGTCGTGGAACGGCCGGCGTCGGTGGTCAAGGAACTGGTGGAAAACGCGCTGGACGCCGGCGCGCGGCGCATCGACATCGAGCTGGACGAAGGCGGCATGCGCCTGATCCGGGTGCGCGACGACGGCGGCGGCATCGACCCGGCGGAGTTGCCGCTTGCGGTGCAGCGCCACGCCACCAGCAAGATCGCCAGCATGGAGGACCTGGAGGCGGTGGCCACCCTGGGGTTCCGCGGCGAGGCCCTTCCGTCGGTGGCATCGGTCAGCCGCTTCCGGCTGGTGTCGCGGCGCGCCGGCGACGCGCACGGCGCATCGCTGCAGGTGGATGGCGGCCGGCTGGGCGAGGTCGCGCCGCACCCGCATCCGCCGGGCACCACGGTGGAGGTGCGCGACCTGTTCTACAACGTGCCGGCGCGGCGCAAGTTCCTGCGCGCGGAGCGCACCGAGCTGTCGCACATCGAGGAGTGGCTGCGCGCGCTGGCGCTGGCCCGGCCCGACGTGGAACTGCGGGTGGCGCACAACGGCAAGGCATCGCGCCGCTACAAGGGCGAGGACCTGCTGCAGGGCGGCCCGGCGGCCGGCGATGCGCGGCTGCACGAGGCGCTGGGCCCGGAGTTCGCGCGCAACGCGCTGCGCGTGGAGCACGCGGGCGCCGGCCTGCGCCTGCACGGCTGGATCGGGCTGCCGTCGTACAACCGGGCCAGCACCGACCAGCAGTACCTGTACGTCAACGGCCGCGGCGTGCGCGACCGCAACGTGGCGCACGCCATCCGCCAGGCCTACAGCGACGTGCTGTTCCACGGCCGGCACCCGGCCTACGTGCTGTTCCTGGAGCTGGATCCGCGCGCGGTGGACGTCAACGTGCATCCGGCCAAGCACGAGGTGCGCTTCCGCGAATCGCGGCTGGTCCACGATTTCGTGTATCGCGCGCTGCAGCAGGCGCTGGCCGGGACCCGCGCGGGCATCGGCGGCGCATCGGGCGTGGAGGGCGCGGATGCGTCGCGGCCGTTCGCGATGCCGCCACCGCGCCAGGACGGCATCGGTTTGCGCGTGCACGAGGCGCAGGCTACGTACGCGACGTTGCATGCGTCGCCGGGCGAGGCGGCAGCGCCCGGCGCCATCGCGCCGTTCGCCACCGCCGCGATGCCTGCGGAAGGACAGGGCGCGCCGCCGCTGGGCTATGCCATCGCCCAGCTGCACGGCATCTACGTCCTGGCCGAAAACGCGGACGGCCTGATCGTGGTCGACATGCACGCCGCGCACGAACGCATCGGCTACGAGAAGCTGAAGGCCGCGCACGATGGCGAAGGCCTGCGCACGCAGCCGCTGCTGGTGCCCGCCAGCATCGCGGTGTCCGAGCGCGAGGCGGAACTCGCCGAGCGGGAGGCGGACACGCTTGCCGCGCTGGGCTTCGAGGTGCAGCGCGGCGGCCCGCAATCGCTGCTGCTGCGCAGCGTGCCCGCGCTGCTGGCGCATGGCGACGTGGAGTCGCTGCTGCGCGACGTCCTGGCCGACCTGCGCGAACACGGCAGCACGCGCAGGGTGGAGGAAACCCGCGACGGGTTGCTGGCCACCATGGCCTGCCATGGCGCGGTGCGCGCCAACCGCCGGCTCTCGCTGCCGGAGATGAACGCGCTGCTGCGCGAGATGGAAGCCACCGAACGCTCCGGCCAGTGCAATCATGGGCGCCCGACCTGGGCGCGTTTCACCCTGGCGGAGATCGACCGCTGGTTCCTGCGCGGGCGCTGAGCGCCCGGCCTGCGCACCGCCCCACCTCCACGAGGATCGCCGCCTGATGCGCCCGCACCGTTCCCTGATCGCCCTGCTCGCCGTCCTGCTGCCGCTGGCCGCCACCGCGCAACCGGCGCCCGCCGCCGATGCAGCGCCCAAGCGCCCGCTGCTGTGGAAGGTGTCCGACGCCGACAACGCGATCTACCTGCTGGGCTCGTTCCACCTGCTGCAGCCGGGCGACTACCCGCTGCCGGCCGAGGTCGACCGGGCCTTCGACGACGCGGACGCGCTGGTGTTCGAGGTCGAACCGGGTGCCATGACCTCGCCCGCCAGCGTCGCATCGCTGCAGAAGTACATGGCGATCGAGGAGGGCAAGACCCTCAGCCAGGTCGTGCCCAGGGCGACCCTGGAGAAGCTGGGCGCGGCGATGGGCGGGACGGCCGGCGCGCTGCAGGCGTTCGAGGGCAGCGACCCCTGGGCGGTGAACCTGGGGCTGGTCCTCGGCATGACCCAGGCGATGGGGTTCAGGACCGACCTGGGGCTGGACCAGCACCTGATGGAGCGCGCCCGGCAGGCCGGCAAGCCGGCCACGGGCCTGGAGACCATCGATGACCAGTTCCGCGCACTGGACGCGGTGCCGCATGCGGAGCAGGTGGCCGGGCTGGAGGAATTCGTCGACGACCCGGCCCGGGCCGCCGGACAGATGCGCGACCTGCACGCATGGTGGCGCGCGGGCGATGCGCGGGCGCTGGACCGCGAGATGCGCCGGGAAATGGCGCGCAAGACCCCGCACACCTACCGGCTGCTCAACGTGGCGCGCAACCAGGCCTGGCTGCCGCAACTGCGCCAGCGCCTGGACGGGGCGAGCTCCGGCGAGACCCTGGTGGTGGTGGGCGCACTGCACCTGCTGGGCCCGGACGGGCTGGTGGAGCAGCTGCGCGCGCGGGGCTACCGCGTGCAGCGCATCTGCGCGTCGTGCCCGGCCGCCAACGACTGAGGTTCAGCGGCCCGCGGGCTGCATCACGATGCAGTCGACCGGGCACGCCGGCACGCACAGCGCGCAGCCGGTGCACAGCGGCTCCAGCACCACGTGCATGGCCTTGGCGGCGCCGATGATGGCGTCCACCGGGCAGGCCTGGATGCACTTGGTGCAGCCGATGCAGTCGGCTTCGACGACGGCCGCGACCAGCGGCGG
>CBFGMM010000170.1:0-3942 GCA_965649855.1 uncultured Thermomonas sp.
GATCCTGGCGCAGTCCCGCACCCACAACACGGCCAACGGGATCACGGGCATCCTCAGTGGCGTTGCAGGCTATGTGCTGGGTGGGCTCAACAGCGCCAGGCCGGAGGCCGTGCCAGCGGTGCGGTCGGAGCCGGCAGCGTTGCCTGACGGCGATTCGCCTGAAAACGGGGGGCAGAGCCGCCTTGCCTAGCTGGCCTTCTAGCCGGGCTGTGCACCGCCATACAGCGCCAGCATGCTCACGGTGTCGATCAGCCCGTGTGCGATCACCAGCGGCCACACATTGCGGAACCGCAGCATCAACAGGCCGAAGGCCAGGCCGATGGCACCGCTAACCAGCATGCCGGTGGCGCCCAGGTAGGCGTGGCCGAACGCGAATAGCAGGGCCTGCACGGTGGCGGCCGCCGGGCCGGCGTATCGCCGCCCGGCCATGAGCGCCTGCAGGCGCGATTGCACGAAGCCGCGGAACAGCACCTCTTCGCCGAACGCGGCGGTCGTCCAGCTGAGCGCAAGCGCGCCCATCAGCGCGGTGGCATTGCCTTCGATGCCCGCGAAGCGGCTTGCATCGAGCGGCGCCCAGCCCAAGCCCTGGATCGCTATGTTCATTGCCAGCAGCGCCGCGCACCAGCCCGCGAGCAGTGCGATGAGCGCCTGGAGCGCGAACGTCCGCGCGCCTTGGGGCGCCGCCAGGCCGATCGAAGCTCAGGGGTGGGGCTCGCCGGTCGCATCGATGCGCTGCTGCTGGCCTTTGCAGAGAGCCAGCAGGCCCGCCAGCGACTGATCCGCTCGCTGGTGGTGGGGCACTGGCAGAACCCCGACGGCGCCGCGATGGAAGCGCGCAGCGCGGAGCTGATCGGTGTGATGCATGCGTGGCTGTACGAGTGCGCGGACGAGATCCGCCATCCCGACCCGCGGCTTGCGCTGTCGCTGGGACTGTTCACCGCCTTGCAGGCGCTGCAGACCGCCGTGCTGTTCGACCGTGTGCCGCCGGCGCTGGGTTTGCAGCGTTTCGTCCAGGAACTGGCAGCCATGTTCAAGGGGTATCTGGGGTGTGTCCCTGGCGTGCCGGTGCGCACCGAGCGGTCTGAGAGCACCTGATCTCCGGTCCTGACCTGTGCATGCCTCGCGCCGCGTACTGCCTGTTGGGATCCTGGCGATGAGGGCGATGCCGATGAAGTGGACGATCTTGCTGTTGCTCGCGCTGGGTGTTGCAGGCGCCGGCGCCCCGGCAGTGGCTGCGGAAGAGCGGCCGGTGGTGGCGATGATCGGTACCGGCACGCTCGCCAGCACGTTCGGCCCGGCGGTGGGCCGCGCCGGGTATCCGCTGGTCTATGGCAGCCGTGATCCGACACGCGCGACGGTGCGGGAACTGGTCGGCAGGTCGGGCGGGAACGCTGCTGCCGCCACCCAGCGCGAGGCGGCCGCGCAAGCGCAGATCGTGATCCTGGCGGTGCCGCGGAATGTGCTGGACGAGGTCGCCGCCAGCCTTGGCGACCTGGACGGCAAGATCGTCGTCGACGTGAGCGGTGGCATGAAGCGGGTGGCCGCCGACGGGTATCTCGAACTGATCCCGGGCGAGTCGAACAGCGAGCGCCTGCAGTCCCGATACCCCGGCTGGCGCGTGGTCAGGCTCAACCTGCCGTTGATGGCCTACTTCGTGGATCCCCTCCTGGTCGGTACGCCCCCCACCGTCATGCTGGCCGGCAACGACGCGTCGGCCCGGGAAGCCGTGGCCAGGCTGATCTTCGCCATGGGACTCGATCCCTGGGATGCCGGTCCGCTGCGGTTCTCCCAGGTGTTCGATGCCATGAACACGATGGCGCTGGTACCGGCACAGCAAGGCCGCCTGGAAGGTTACGAATGGAGGCTGATGCCCAGCGCTCCGCTGGCCTGCTTCACGGACGTGACCAAGTTGTTCGGGTTCGGCCGCCCGAATGAACTGGACAGCGTGCGCCCGTTCCCGCGCCGGGATCCCCCGATCGCCTGCGACGAATGGCGCAGGCGGCTTGGATGGTGAGCGTGGCGGGAACTCGAGCACCCTCGCAAGCGGCGCAGCGCGATGCGCTCGTTGGGCGCGCGGCGCCTTGGAAAGGTACCTGACCCCATGACACCGTGGACCTGGTCGCTACCGGTTCTGCTTCTTGCAGCGTGTACCTCGACGCAGCATGGCGTATCCACGCCGGCGCCGGCCGCCACCCCGGAGGCGCGCGTGGCCCGCCTGCTGCGTGAGCATCCCCTGGTCGATGGCCATAACGACCTGATGGGGCATTACCACGCCTGCGGCAAGGCGTGTCCGCGCGGGCTGGAGGACTACGACATCCGCGCCGGCGCCTCGGGGGAGACCGATCTGGCCCGCTGGCGCGCGGGTGGCGTCGGCGCCCAGCTGCTCAATGCCGGCTGGCGCGAGGACGAGCCCGGCCTGGAGGGCACGTTGAATGGCCTGGCGTTCGCGCGCGCGCTGGTCGCACGCCATCCGGGCGACCTCGCGCTGGCCATGTCCGCCGCGGACGTGCGTCGCCAGCATGCGCAGGGGCGCATTGCCATCCTGCTGGCGCTGGAAGATCCCCGGCGCCTGGGGCGCGATGAGGCCACGGTCAGGCGGCTGGCGCGCGAAGGCGTTCGCGCGAACGTGCTGGCGTATTCGGGGCCCACTGCTTTTGCCGACGGACATGCGGGGCCGGCCACGCACGGCGGGCTGTCCGCGGAGGGCGTGGACATGGTCGGCTGGATGGAGCGGGCAGGCATGCTGGTGGACCTGTCGCATGCCTCGGCGGAGACCGCGCGCGATGTGCTGGACGTGGCCCGTCTGCCCGTGATCTTCAGCCATTCCAACGCGGCGGCGCTGGCCGACGTGCCGCGCAACGTGCCTGACGACGTGCTGCGCCGCCTGCCCGCCAATGGTGGCGTGGTGATGGTGGGGTTCGTACCGTATTTCGCCAGCAAGTCCTTTTCCGACTGGATGGTGCGTGGTGACGCTCACTGGGAATCGCTGCTGCGCCAGCACGGCGGGGACCGCGAAAAAGCCGGGAAGGACATGGCTGGATGGGAGAGGGCGAATCCGCCGCCGCGCGTGGGAATCGCCGATATCGCGGACCACATCGATCACATACGAAACGTCGCGGGTGTGGACCACGTGGGGATTGGCGCCGACTTCGACGGAGTCGCCTTCAACGTGGAGGGGCTGGAGGACGTGTCCCGCTACCCGCAGCTGCTGGTGGAACTGGCCCGGCGGGGCTGGCGGGACGAGGAACTGGCGAAACTGGCGGGAGGGAACTTCCTGCGCGTGCTGGAGACTGCCGACCGGGCGCGATCGGCGCTGCTGCAGGACGCCGACTGAGGGCGCACCACGGGTGCCCGCTGCCGCGATGATGTGGGATCGTGGGGTGCTCGCGCGGACTGCGCGGAGCATCACCAGTCCATTGGCCAGCTGCTGCTGACCGACTTCGCCGTCATCAAGGTCATGCTCACGGCGATCGTGGTCGGCATGGTCGGCGTGTTCGCGCTGCGCGCGCTGGGCCTGGTCGAACTGCACGTCAAGCCGACGCACTACGCCTCCAACATCGCGGGCGGCCTGCTGTTCGGCGTCGGCCTCGGCGTGCTGGGCTACTGCCCGGGGACGGGCGTGGCGGCGCTGGGGCAAGGCAACTACGACGCGATCGCCGGGATCCTCGGCCTGATGGCGGGCAGCTACCTGTTCGCCGAGACCTCGGGCGTCGTGGGTTCGACCATCGACAGGATCGGCAGCCGCGGCCGCCTCATGCTGCCGGATCTGCTGGGCATGAAGCGCGCGGGCTTCCTCGTGCTGTTCGTCCCGCTGCTGGTGGCGGGGCTGTTCGTGGTGGAGTGGCTGGGGTGAGCCGATGACGTCCGATTCCGCCAGCCGCACATCCTCCGGAATGGATCGCGGAAACGATGCATCGGCGCGTGGTCGGGCGTCGGGCCTGA
>CBFGMM010000171.1:0-3909 GCA_965649855.1 uncultured Thermomonas sp.
CCACCGCGGCGGGCCGCGCGCGGAACCGGCGGGTCGAGGTGCTGGTCACGGATACCCCTTGAAAAACAAGGCGTTAACGATCCCTTGACGCCTGCGCAACGCTTTGGCGCCGTTCGTCGAAAGCACTTGCGGACGCCGGCGGGGCAGGCGTAGTGTCGGTTCCCCAGATGGTTCGAAAACAGCCACCACCATCTGGCCGGAGACCGGCCGATGCTTGATCCGCACCACCACCCGGAGACCGCCGCCGCAAGCACCTGCCGCGGTGGCGCGACCGGATTCGATGGTCGCGCCGCATGCCGCCCGGTTCCGCACCCCGTAACGCCCCGCGCTGCCCCCGGCCGGGGCGTTCGCGTATCCGGCACCCACCCATCCTGCGACGCGCCGGGCGGCGCGCCGCGCATTCCGGCGGGCCCCCACCTGCCACCACCCGCGCCGTCCCGGCCCCAGGGCCGGGCTCCGCATCGTTGAAACCGAAGGAGGTTTCCATGTTCGAAGGACAACCGCAGGCGGAACTCGAAGCGATGATGAAAGCCAGCCCCGAGTTCCGGCAGCTGTACTACCGGCACCAGGAACTGGACAAGCAGGTGCTGGACGCCGAACTTGGCGTGCTGCCCATCGACGACACGCTGCTGGGCCGGATGAAGCGCGAGAAGCTGGCCGCCAAGGACCGCCTGACCCGGATGTACGAGAGCACCCACTGACCGAACGCGCGTGCGGGCGGGGGCGGCCATCCTCGTCGGTCGCCCCCGCCCGTGGCGCCACCCCGGCCGGCCCGCCCCGGGCCGGCACGACCCGGCTGGTAGAATCGCGGGCTCGCCACGACGCGCGCAGTCCCGCATGGCCATCCACGATTCCATCCTCGAACTGGTCGGCGGCACGCCGGTCATCCGCGCGCGCCGCCTCGACACCGGGCCGTGCACGCTCTACCTCAAGCTGGAAAGCCAGAACCCGGGCGGCTCGATCAAGGACCGCATCGGCCTGAGCATGATCGAGGCCGCGGAGCAGCGCGGCGACATCAAGCCCGGCGACACCCTGGTGGAAGGCACCGCCGGCAACACCGGCATCGGCCTGGCGCTCGTCGCGCAGCAGAAGGGCTACAAGCTGGTCCTGGTCGTCCCCGACAAGATGTCGCGCGAGAAGATCTTCAACCTCAAGGCGATGGGCGCGCAGGTGGTGCTGACCCGCAGCGACGTCGCCAAGGGCCACCCCGACTACTACCAGGACCTGGCCGAGCGCATCGCGCGCGAGACGCCGGGCGCCTACTTCATCAACCAGTTCGGCAACCAGGACAACCCGGCCGCGCACGAATTCGGAACCGGGCCGGAGATCCTCGCGCAGATGGCCGAGGTGGGCGGGCTGGACGCCATCGTGTTCGGCTGCGGCAGCTCCGGCACCATGACCGGCCTGTCGCGCTGCTTCGCCGAACGCTCCCCGCACACCGAACTGGTGCTGGCCGATCCGGTCGGATCGATCCTGGAGGAGTACATCAACCGCGGCACCCTGAGCGAGAAGTCGGGCAGCTGGATGGTGGAGGGCATCGGCGAGGATTTCCTGCCGCCGATCTCCGACTTCACCCGGGTGAAGCAGGCCTATGCGATCAGCGACAAGGAAAGCTTCCTCACCGCGCGCGAGCTGCTGGAGAAGGAAGGCATCCTGGGCGGTTCGTCGACGGGCACGCTGCTGGCCGCCGCGCTGCGCTATTGCCGCGCGCAGACCACCCCGAAGAACGTGCTGGTGTTCGTCTGCGACACCGGCAACAAGTACCTGTCGAAGATGTACAACGACTTCTGGATGCTGGACAACGGCTTCCTGGAGCGCCCGCAGCAGGGCGACCTGCGCGACCTGATCCTGCGCCCGTTCGCCGAGCGCGACACGGTGGTGGTCGGCGCCGGCGACCTGCTGCTGACCGCGTGGCAGCGGATGAAGCTGTACGACGTCTCGCAGCTTCCGGTGATGGAGGGCGAGCGCATCGTCGGCATCGTCGACGAGTCCGACGTCCTGCTCCACGTGTACGGCGACGAGGGGCGCTTCCGCGACCCGGTGTCCACCGCGATGGTCAGCAAGCTCGACAAGGTGGACGTGCGCGCGCCGGTCGAGTCGCTGCTGCCGGTGTTCGACCGCGGCCACGTGGCGATCGTGATGGACGGCGAGAAGTTCCTCGGCCTGATCACCCGCATCGACCTGCTCAATTTCCTGCGCCGCAGGGTGCAGTGAACGATGGGGCAGCGAGGGTGCCGGGGGCATGCCAACCAAGCGAGTATCGGGGAGTGCGGACGCGCAAGCGTTCGCGTTGGCATGCCCCCGCCCTTCCCGTACCACGCGAGAACCCACCCTACGCTCGGCGCTTCCCAGCTATTGGCTGCGGCCGGGTCGCGTCGAGCTGCTGCGGGGGTGGCGTCAAGTCGCTCCCCGATACTCGCTTTGTTGACGCCACCCCGGCAGCAGCCCGACGCTACATCGCGACGTGTAGCCCCGCTTATGCGTTTCAATCGGACTCACCATGACTGACCAACGCGACCTCGCCCTCGGCACCCTGGCCATCCACGGCGGCCAGTCGCCGGACCCGACCACCGGCGCGGTGATGCCGCCGATCTACGCGACCAGCACCTACGCGCAGTCCAGCCCCGGCGTGCACCAGGGCTTCGAGTACTCGCGCACCCACAACCCCACGCGCTTCGCCTACGAGCGCTGCGTGGCGGCGCTGGAGGGCGGCAGCCGCGGCTTCGCGTTCGGCTCGGGGCTGGCGGCCACCTCCACCTTGCTGGAACTGCTGGACAGCGGCGACCACGTCGTCGCGATGGACGACCTGTATGGCGGCAGCTACCGGTTGTTCGAGCGCGTGCGCCGGCGCAGCGCCGGGCTGGACTTCAGCTTCGTGGACCTGACCGACGCCGCGAAGTTCGAGGCCGCGATCACCCCGAGGACCAAGCTGGTCTGGATCGAAACCCCGACCAACCCGCTGCTGAAGATCGTCGACATCGCCGCGATCGCCGCGATCGCGAAGCAGCACGGCCTGCTGGTGGCGGTGGACAACACCTTCGCCTCGCCGATCCTGCAGCGCCCGCTGGAGCACGGTGCGGACATCGTCATGCACTCGGCCACCAAGTACCTCAACGGCCATTCCGACATGGTCGGCGGCATGCTGGTGGTCGGCGACAACGCCGAACTGGGCGAGCAGCTGGCCTTCCTGCAGAACTCGATCGGCGCGGTGCAGGGGCCGTTCGACAGCTTCCTGGCGCTGCGCGGCCTGAAGACCCTGCACCTGCGCATGCGCGCGCACTGCGGGAACGCGCATGCGCTGGCCGAGTGGCTGCAGGGGCACGCTGCGGTGGCCGACGTCATCTACCCGGGCCTGGCCTCGCACCCGCACCACGCGCTTGCGGCCAGGCAGATGGACGGCTTCGGCGGGATGGTGTCGATCCGCCTGAAGGGCGGCTTCGAGGCGGCCAAGCGCGTCTGCGAGCGGCTGCAGCTGTTCACCCTCGCCGAATCGCTGGGCGGCGTGGAGTCCCTGGTGAACCACCCCGCGGTGATGACCCATGCATCCATCCCGCCCGCGCGCCGCGCGGAACTGGGCATCGGCGACGAACTGGTGCGGCTGAGCGTGGGCGTCGAGGCGCTGGACGACCTGCGCGCGGACCTGGCCCAGGCGTTGGGCTGAGCGATGGAGGCAGATTCATCCCAGCGGCGCGCAATCCTGGTGCTGGGCATGCACCGCAGCGGCACGTCTGCCCTTGCTGCGGCCCTGCAGGCGCTGGGCGTTCCGCTGGGCGAGGATCTGCTGGTTCCGGGCGAGGACAATCCGGGAGGCTATTTCGAACACGCCGCCGCGGTCACTGCGCACGAGGAACTGCTGGCCAGCTTGGGACGTGGCTGGGATGACGTGCGCGCGCTACCGGAGGGGTGGAG
>CBFGMM010000172.1:0-3857 GCA_965649855.1 uncultured Thermomonas sp.
TTGCTGCTGCTGCAGGCGGGCCCCGACGTGCTGCGCTTCGTGCCGGCGCTGACGGTCACCGACGACGAGCTGGCCGACGGGCTGGCGCGCCTGCGCGACGCGCTGCGGGACGCCCTCGCGCGCTGAGCGCGCCTGACGTCGCTAGACCTCCTCGAGCGGCAGCGCGCGGCCGCACTTGCGGCAGTGCCAGGCGTCGCTCTCGTGGTCGGGCAGGCCGCATTCCGTGCAGCGGACCTGCTGCCGCCGGGGCAGGAGGTTGCGCGCCAGTTCCGCGGTGTAGATGCCGGTGGGCACGGCGATGATGCTGTAGCCGATCACCACCAGCACCGAGGTGACGAACCTGCCGAACGACGTGACCGGCGCGATGTCGCCGAAGCCCACGGTCGCCACGGTGACGATCGCCCAGTACATGGCGGTGGGGATGCTGGTGAAGCCGTTCTCCGGGCCTTCCACCACGTACATCAGCGCGCCGAAGATCACCACGATGGTCATCAGCGTCGCGATGAACACGAAGATCTTGCGCCGGCTGCGCAGCAGCGCCTGGATCAGCACCCCCGCCTCGCTGGAGTACTCCACCAGCTTCAGCACGCGGAAGATCCGCAGCAGGCGCAGGGCGCGGATCACCACCAGCGACGCGCTGGCCGGGAACAGCAGCGACAGGAAGGTGGGCAGGATCGCCAGCAGGTCGATGATCCCGTAGAAACTGCGCGCATAGCGCAGCGGATTGCGCACCACCCACAGCCGGACCGCGTATTCCGCGGTGAACAGCAGGGTGAAGAACCATTCCGCCAGGTAGAGTTCGTCGTGCCATCCCGCCTTGACGGAGGGCACGCTGTCCAGCAGCACCACGCCCACGCTGGCCAGGATCGCCAGGATCAGCCACAGGTCGAAATTGCGCTCGTCGGGCGCATCGTGGTGGAAGATCAGGCGATACCAGCGGTGGCGCGCGCCGGTGAGCGCCGCCGGATGGTATTCCTGCTCGAAGAGGTGCTTGGTGCGTTCGGCGGGCGTGGCCTGTTCCATGCCTAGAGGCTAGCAAACGCCTCGCGGGCCGCCGCGATGGTCTGCGCGATGACACCCTCGTCATGGGCCGCGGACATGAACCCGGCCTCGAAGGCGGACGGCGCCAGGTACACCCCGCGCTGCAGCATCGCGTGGAAGAAGCGCCGGAACGCCGCGCCGTCGCAGGCCATCGCCTGCGCATAGGTATCGACGGGCCCGTCGCTGAAGAACAGGCCGAACATCCCGCCCACCCGCTGCGTGCTGAAGGGCACCGCCGCATCGCGCGCCGCCGCTTCCAGGCCATCGCACAGGGCATTGGTCCCGGCTTCCAGCGCCGCATGGAACCCGGGTACCTGCACCAGCTCCAGCATCGCCAGGCCCGCGGCCATCGCGACCGGGTTCCCGCTGAGGGTGCCGGCCTGGTAGATCGGGCCGGACGGGGCGATCTGCTCCATCAGCTCGCGGCGCCCGCCGTACGCGCCGACCGGCATGCCGCCACCGATCACCTTGCCGAAGGTCGTCAGGTCCGGCGCCACCCCGTAGCGTGCCTGCGCGCCGCCCAGGGCCACGCGGAAGCCGGTCATCACCTCGTCGAAGACCAGCAGCGCGCCGTGCCGCGTGCACAGCGCGCGCAGGTGCTGCAGGTAGCCGTCGCGCGGCGGCAGGCAGTTGGCGTTGCCGACCACCGGCTCCACGATCAGGCAGGCGATCTCGCCGCCGCATTCCTCGAACAGCCGCGTGGCGCCTTCGAAATCGTTGTACGTCAGGGTGAGCGTGAGGTCCGCGAGGGCCTTGGGCACCCCGGGCGAGTCGGGCACGCCGAAGGTCAGCGCGCCGCTGCCGGCCTTGACCAGGAACGAGTCGCCGTGCCCGTGGTAGCAGCCCTCGAACTTGACGATGCGGCTGCGCCCGGTCGCGCCGCGCGCCAGCCGGATCGCCGACAGCGTGGCCTCGGTGCCGGAATTCACCATGCGCACCATCTCGCAGCTCGGGACCAGCCGGGTGATGGTCTCGGCCATGGCGACTTCCAGCGGATTGGGCGCGCCGAAGCTCAGCCCGTCGCGCGCGGTGTCGATCACCGCCTGCAGGACGCGCGGGTGGTTGTGGCCGACGATCATCGGCCCCCAGGAGCCCACGTAGTCGATGTAGCGATTGCCGTCCACGTCGTGGAGGTACGGCCCGTCGGCGCGCTGCACGAAGAAGGGCTCGCCGCCCACCGACTTGAAGGCGCGCACGGGCGAATTGACGCCACCGGGCATGAGCGCACGGGCGCGGGAGAAGAGGTCGTGCGAGCGTTGCATGGTCATGCGTCGGGTCCGTGGGAACGTGCTGTGGGGAAACAGGAGAGGTAGGCGCGCGCGGCGCGGACCGGATCGGGCGCGTCGAACACGCCGCTGATCACGGCGAGCAGGTCGGCGCCGGCATCGACCAGCGGCCGCGCATTGTCGGCCGTGATGCCGCCGATGGCCACGCGCGGGACGCCCAGGCCCGCGCTGTCGCGCAGCAACGATATGCCGGCCCGGCGCGCCGCGGGTTTGGTGGGCGACGGATGGAAGGCGCCGAAGGCCACGTAATCGGCGCCGGCCGCCACCGCGGAATGCGCGCGCTCCAGGCTGTCGTAGCAGGAAACGCCCACCAGCGCCTCCGGCCCCAGCGCGGCGCGGGCTGCGGCGACGCTGCCGTCGTGCTCGCCCAGGTGCACGCCGTCGGCATCCAGGCGGGCGGCGAGCGCGGCATCGTCGTTCACGATGAACGGGATCCCGGCGTGCGCGCACGCCTGCCGCAGCAGCATCCCCGCCTCGTGCAGGGCGGACGCTTGCATCGACTTGCAGCGCAACTGCAGGCAGGCGGCCAGCGGCAATACGGGGCGCACGCGCGCGAGCAATTCGCCGGCATCGCGTGCGTCAGGGGTGATCAGGTAGAGGCCGCGCCGCAGCCCTGGAGTTGGCATCGTCCTTCCGCCTTGACCGGCGGGATGGGAGAATCCGCGCCACGTCCCGCCATTATCGCCCCGATGACCGAAGCGACCCCCACCGCGATTCCGTTCCGCAGCTGGATGTGCGTGGTGTGCGGCTTCGTGTACGACGAGGCCCTGGGGCTGCCCGAGGACGGCATCGCGCCCGGGACCCGCTGGGAAGACGTGCCCGACACGTGGACCTGCCCGGATTGCGGCGTCACCAAGGACGACTTCGAGCTGATGCAGCCCTGAGTCAGCGCGCCGGCGCGATGCCGTCGCCCAGGCGCAGCTCGGCCCCGTCCTTCAGGCCCAGCCGGGCCGCCTCGCCCGCGTTGAGCTCCAGCACGTAGCGCGCGGGGGCGCGGCTGGGATAGGTGGGGCAGGCGTCGCCGGCCGAGCAGGGCGGCACGTCGCGCTGCTGCGACACCAGCCTGAGCGCGGTGTCGAAGTACAGGATGTCCAGCGCGATGCGGGTGTTCTTCATCCAGTAGGCCTGTGGCTCCTCGGCCTCGTGGATGAACAGCATCCCGCGGTCCATCGGCATCGCGTCGCGGTACATCAGCCCGCGCGCGCGTTCGGCGTCGTCGTCGGCGACTTCCACCAGGTAGCGCTGGTCGCCGATCTCCACCCAGGGATCGCTGGCGCAGGCGTTCAGCGCCAGGCAGGCAAGCAGCAGCAGGGGATGGGCGCGCATCGCAGGTCTCCGTACGTGGGCCAGCACCTTGGCCCGCAGCACGGATCGCGTCAAGGCGCAAGACTGTGCAAGCGCCCGGCGATCCGGCAGGATTCGCCCCCTGCTCGCCGCCGCGCTGTCGGAGGCGGCGGGAAGCTGAAAAAAGTCGCTCACAAGGTGTTGACGTTCTCCAAAACCCTTGTATGATGTGCGGCTCCCTCGGGC
>CBFGMM010000173.1:0-3777 GCA_965649855.1 uncultured Thermomonas sp.
CCGATCGTGCGCGGCCTGGATGGCGCGCGGGTGCAGGTGCTCAGCGACGGCCTGGGGTCGGGCGACGTCTCCACCGTGAGCGTGGACCATGCCGTCAGCATCGAGCCGTTCCTGGCCAACCAGATCGAAGTGCTGAAAGGGCCGGCCACCCTGCTGTACGGCAGCGGCGCGATCGGCGGCGCGGTCAACGTGGTGGATGGGCGCGTGCCCGAGGCGCGCACCGCGCAGCCGTTCGAGGGCCGCGCCGAGTTGCGCGGCAACAGCGTGAACCGGGAACGCACCGGCATGGTGCGCCTGGACGGCACCGCCGGGAACCTGGCGTTCCATTTCGACGCCCTGCACCGCGAGACCGGCGACTACCGGATCCCCGGCTACGCCGAACTGCACGGCGAGGAAGAGCACGAGGACCACGAAGAGGCGCCCGGGGAGCACGAGGACGAAGTGTTCGGGCGCCTGCCCAACAGCGCGGTGCGCACCGACTCGGCGGCGCTCGGCGTGTCCTGGATCGGTGCGCGCGGCTTCGTCGGCGGTGCCTGGAGCCTGTTCAACACGGCCTATGGCGTGCCCGGCCACGGCGGCCACGGGGAGGAGGAAGACGGGCACGACGAGCACGAGGAAGACGAGCACGACGAACACGAAGGCGAGGAAGCCGGGGAACACGGCGAGGAGGCCGTGCGCATCGTCATGGACCAGCGCCGGGGCGAGATCCGCGCCGGGCTGGATGCCTTCGGTCCGTTCCAGTCCGCGCGTGCCAAGCTCGCGCGCACCGCCTACACGCACACCGAGTTCGAGGGAACCGAGGTGGGCACCGTGTTCGACAACGAGAGCACCGAGGGCCGCCTGGAACTGCGCCACAACCCGTGGGCGGGCTGGGACGGCGCCTTCGGACTGCAGCTGGCCCGCCGCGACTTCAACGCGATCGGCGAAGAGGCCTTCGTGCCGGCCAGCCGCGGCAGCGATGCCGGCGCGTTCTGGATCGGCGAACGCAGCTTCGGGGCCCTGACCCTGGAGCTGGGCGTGCGCCACGACCGGGTGGAGGTCGAGGTGGACGCGGACGAGGCGATCGGCCCGTCGCGCGACTTCGGCGCCACCAGCCTGTCCGCTGCCGCCAAGTACGACGTCAGCGATGCCCTGCACCTCACCTTCAACCTGGATCGCGCGCAGCGCGCCCCGGTCGCCGAGGAGCTGTATTCCGCCGGCGAACACGTGGCCACGCGCAGCTTCGAGTTCGGCGACCCGGGGCTGGACGTGGAGACCGCCAACCGCGCCGAAGTGGGCGTGCACTGGCACGCCGGCCCGCTTGAGATGCACGCGAACCTCTACCACGTGGCCTTCGACGACTTCATCTACCTGGCCGACACCGGCCTCGAGGAACACGGCCTGCCGGTGCGGGTGTGGAACCAGGCCGACGCGCGCTTCACCGGTGCGGAACTGGAGGCGACCCTCACGCTGGCCGACAACGCCAGCGGCCGCTGGAAGCTGCGCGGCTTCGGCGACGCGGTGCGCGGCCGGCTGAGCGGCAGCGGCACCCGCGAGGTGGACATCGCCTTCGGCCACGGCGAGCACGAGGACCACGTGGAGGCCGAAATCGCCCTGTCCGGCAACCTGCCGCGCATCGTCGCCCCCCGCGTGGGCGCCGACCTGCGCTGGGACCGCGGCGGCTGGCGCGCCTCCTTGGGCGCGGTGCGCTACCTGGAGCAGGATCGCGTGGCGCAGTTCGAATCGCGCACGCCCGGCTACACCCTGGTCAACGCCAACCTGACCTGGCACATGGACACTGCCAGCGGACGCGCGTGGGAAGTGTTCCTGGACGGCAACAACCTGCTGGACGAGGAAGCGCGCCCGCACACCTCGTTCCTCAAGGACCTGGCGCCGCGGCCGGGCCGTTCGGTCGCGTTCGGCGTGCGCGCGTTCTTCTGACGCGGCCGCTTGCGCCCTGCAGCGCGGCTCAGGCCGCGTTGCAGGCCGCGCAGGTGCCGTGCACTTCCAGCGTCTGCGCGCGCGGCGCGAATCCCAGCACGCGCGCGGAGGTCTCCAGCGCCGCCACGATGCTGGCGTCCTCCAGCTCGGTGGCGGACTGGCACGCATCGCAGATCAGGAACGGCACCGCGTGGGCCTCGCTGCCGGGATGGTGGCAGCCCACGTAGGCGTTGATGGACGACAGCTTGTGCACGAAACCGTGCTCCAGCAGGAAGTCCAGCGCGCGGTACACGGTGGGCGGCGCCGCCGCGACGTGGGTCTGCTTCATCCGGTCCAGCAGGTCGTAGGCCTTGAGCGGGCGTCCCGCCTCCGCGATCAGGCGCAGCGCATGCGCGCGGATCGGGGTCAGGCGCAGGCCGCGCGCCTGGCAGGCGCGCTCCACCTCGGCCACGAAGGCCGCGCCATCGTGCACGTGGTGGCGGGGATCGGTGCAGGCGTGGGCGGCGTCCATGCAGCTGATCTATGCACCCGCCGGGAGCATTGCAAGGGCGGCGTCGATCCGCGCCAGCGCCTCGGCGTGGCCGCACAGGTAGACGGTCCAGCCGATGTCGGGGCTGACCTGGGTCCCGGTGATCGCCACCCGCATCGGCTGGGCGATCTTGCCCATGCCGATGCCCTGCGCCTCGGCGGTGGCCTTCAAAGCCTCGCCGATCGCCTCGGGCGTCCATGCGTCCAGCGCCGCGAGCCGCCCGCGCGCATCCGCCAGCGGGGCACGCGCCTCGGGCTTGAAGTGCTTGGCGACGGCGGCCTCGTCGTAGGTCTCGAGCGGACCGAACCACGCGGCCGACTTCTCCGCCATTTCCTTCAACGTCTGCGCGCGCTCGCGCAGGGCGACAACGATATCGGCAGGCTTCGGTCCCTGCGCCAGGTCGTAGCCGCACTGCGTCAGGTGCCAGGCCAGGTGGGTGGCCACCGCCTCGGGATCGTCGGACTTCAGGTATTGCTGGTTGAGCCAGCCCAGCTTGGCCATGTCCAGCCGCGCGGCCTTGGCGTTGACATCGGCCAGGTCGAACAGGGACTGCATCTCGGCGATCGAAAACACCTCCTGGTCGCCGTGCGACCAGCCAAGGCGCACCAGGTAGTTGAGCAGCGCGTGCGGCAGGTAGCCGGCGTCGCGGTACTGCATCACGTCGGCCGCGCCGGTGCGCTTGGACAGCTTGGCGCCCTGCTCGTCCAGGATCATCGGCAGGTGCGCGAAGGCCGGCACCGGCGCGCCAAGCGCCCGGTAGATGTTGATCTGGCGCGGGGTGTTGTTGACGTGGTCGTCGCCGCGCACCACGTCGCTGATGCGCATGTCGATGTCGTCCACCACCACCGCGAAGTTGTAGGTGGCATAGCCGTCGCTGCGGAAGATCACCAGGTCGTCCAGCTCGCTGTTGGCGATCTCGATGCGGCCCTTGACCTTGTCGTCCCACGCAACCACGCCATCGACCGGATTGCGGAAGCGGATCACGCGGTTCGGGTCGTCGCGCCAGCCGGCAGCCGCATCGCGATAGGCGCCGTTGTAGCGCGGCTTGTCGCCGGCAGCCATCGCCGCCTCCCGCATGGCCTCCAGTTCTTCCTTCGTCTCGTAGGCGTAGTACGCGTGGCCGGAGGCGACCAGCTGCTCGGCCACTTCGCGGTAGCGATCCAGGCGATGGGTTTGGTAGACCGGGCCTTCGTCGTAATCCAGGCCCAGCCAGTCCATCGCCTGCAGGATGGCGTCGATCGCGGCCTGGGTGCTGCGCTCGCGGTCGGTGTCCTCGATCCGCAGGATGAACTGCCCGCCCTTGCGGCGCGCCTCCAGCCAGCAGTACA
>CBFGMM010000174.1:0-3716 GCA_965649855.1 uncultured Thermomonas sp.
ACCCGCAGTCGGCGCAACGCGCCGGCATCTCCGGCAACGTGCAGGTGGAGTTCACGGTGGCGCCCGACGGCAGCGTGGCCGACGTGCGCGTCCTGAGTTCCGACGCCCCGCGCCAGTTCCAGCGCGACTTCGAGCGCGAGGCGCTGGCCGCGGTCAAGCGCTGGCGCTTCGCCCCGCCGGACGCCGCGGTGACCACCCGGCGCACGATCAGCTTCCAGCTGTAACCGCGCGATTCCCGCAAAGAAAAACGCCCGGCAACCGCCGGGCGTTTTTCGTTTCCGCGAGGCCACCTCAGGCCGAGATCGCCAGCTTCTCCTGGCGGTAGCGCCATACCGCCAGCAACCACAGCAGCGCGGCCAGGCCCAGCGACGCGACCAGGTACAGCCCCCATTGCTCGGCGGAGGCGCCTTCGCCACGGGTGATCTTCTGGATCATCTGGTTCTGCGACAGGAACGGCACCGCGTACTGCCACAGCGCGGTGTCCTTGATCGGATAGGCCATCAGCGCATAGGCCGGCAGCATGGGCAGCATCATCAGCCACACGATGTGGCTCTGCGCCTCCTTCATGCTCTTGGCGGCCGCGGCCAGCGCGGTGAGCGCGGCGGTGCCGATCAGCACCAGCGGCAGCAGCACCACCAGCAGCTTGCCCATCGCCGCGAAGCTCACGTCCAGCGACCGCGCCGAGCCGCCGGCCAGGCTGGCGCTGAGCTTGAACGAGAGCAGGATCAGCAGCATCGATGCCAGGCCCAGCGCGACCGCCGCCAGCATCTTGCCGCCGACCAGCGCGGCGCGCGGGGCAGGCGTGGCCAGCAGCGGCTCCAGCGACTGCCGCTCGCGCTCGCCGGCGGTGGTGTCCATCGCCAGGTGCGAGCCGCCGATGAAGGCGAACAGGGTCAGGATCAGCGGCAGCAGCACGGTCATCAGCATGCTGCCCTTGGCCTCGGGCGTCGCCAGGTCCCGGGTGCCGGCATTCACCGGCGACGCGATGGCCGGATTGATGCCGCGCGCCAGCAGGCGCAAGGACCCCACCGCCTGCGAATAACTGGTCAGCGCCGCGCGCACGCGGCCGGCGGGGACATCGGCGTTGCGACGCGTGCTGTCGGTGACCACCTCCACCTTGGCCGGGCGCCCCGCGCGCCAGTCGTCGGCGTAGTCCGGGTCGATCACCAGGGCGACGTCCGCCTGCTGGGTGCGGATCCGCGCGTCGATGTCGGCCCCGGCCGGCGTGGGCTCGATCCCGCGGCTGCGCAGGAACGCCACCAGGTTGGGCGCGCGTTCCATGCCCGCCACGGGCAACGCGAGCGGCTTCTCCAGCTGGGTTTCCGCGCGCAATTCGGTCAGCTTGCCCATCCCCAGGAACATCAGCGGATACAGCAGCGGCGCCATGAACAGGCTGAGCAGGAAGGTGCGGCGGTCGCGCACGAAGTCGCGCGCCTCCTTGCGCATCACGGTCAGCAGGGTGGCGAGGAAGATGTTCCGGTTCATGCGTGCAGGCCCTCGTCGCTGCCGATCAGGGTGACGAAGGCATCCTCCAGGTTGGCCTGGCCGGCCGCCTCGCGCAGTTCGTCGGTGCTGCCCTGCGCGACCACGCGCCCGTGCGCGATCACCACGATCCGGTCGCACAGCGCGGCCACCTCCTGCATGATGTGGCTGGAGAAGATCACGCAGCGGCCTTCCGCGCGCAGTTCGTGCAGGAAGGCGCGCAGGCCGCGCGTGGTCATCACGTCCAGCCCGTTGGTCGGTTCGTCCAGGATCACGTTGCGCGGGTCGTGCACCAGCGCCCGCGCGATCGCCGTCTTGGTGCGCTGGCCCTGGCTGAAGCCCTCGGTGGCGCGGTCCAGGAAGTCGTCCATCTGCAGCGCCGCGGAGAGCTTGGCGGTGCGCGCGGCGATCGCCGGCGCCGACATGCCGTGCAGCTGCCCGAAGTATTCGATGTTCTCGCGCGCGGTCAGGCGCTTGTACACGCCGCGCGCGTCCGGCAGCACCCCCAGGTTGCGGCGCACCGTGTCCGGCTCCGCGGCGGCGTCCACGCCGTCCACCAGCACGCGCCCGGTCTCCGGCGCCATCAGGGTGTAGAGCATGCGCAGCGTGGTGGTCTTGCCGGCGCCATTGGGCCCCAGCAGCCCGGTGATCTGGCCGTCGTGGGCGGTGAACCCCACGTCGTCCACCGCGACCACGCGCTGCCTGTCCTTGCCGCGTCCGGGGAAGGTCTTGCGCAACTGTTCTGCAACGATCATGGGATCAGTCCTTGTGCGGGCGCATCACGGCTCGGCGCCGTTGAAGCTGGTGAACGGGGCCACGTAGTTCAGGCTGTCCAGGCACGTGCCTTGCAGCGACTTCGCGTCCGCCTTCTCGACGAACTGGGTGAACAGCTTCGGCATGCAGCCGGCGCCCAGCACGCTGTGGCCCTGGCCGCGCAGCACGAACAGCCGGCCGTTCGGCAGGTGCCTGACGATCTCCTCGCCGTAGCGCGGCGGGGTCACCGGGTCGAATTCGCCGGCCAGCACCAGCGCCGGGACCCTGGTCGCCAGCGGCCGGTTGAAATCGGCCGGCGCGCTGCCCTTGGGCCAGGCCGCGCACATCGCCGCCATGCCCTCGGGCATCAGGTTGCCGAGCACGGTGCCGGCGTCTTCGGCGCGGGCCACCATGCTCGCGCCGTCCTCGCTGCAGACCACCGACAGCTGCATGCCCATGGCCATCGCTTCCTCCAGCTCGCCCGTGAGCATCTGCGCCAGCGCCATCAGGCCCTCGTAGCGCCCCGCGTTGGCCTCGTGGATCAGCTTGGGCAACAGCGCGCCCGCCATCGGCATGTAGGCGTACATGCGCACCAGCCCGGCCACGGTCTCCGCGCGCAGCACCCCGTCGGCGGCCTCGCCGGTGGTGGCGTCGCGGTAGCGCACGGTGACCGGCGCGGCGCGCAGCCTGGCCAGCAGCGCGTCGAGCTCGGCGCGCGGGTCGCCCAGCCGGTCCTTGCAGGCCGGGGCCCGCGTGCATTGCGCGAACTGCAGCGCAAGCGCGTCGTCCAGGTTGCGCGCGAAGATGTTGCCCAGCCCGATGCTGTTGGGCACCGGCGAATCCAGCACGATGCTGCGCGTCGCCTGCGGGTGGCGCATGGCGTATTGCTGCGCGACCCGCGTGCCGTAGCTCACGCCCACCAGGTTCACCTGCGCGGCGCCGATGGCGCGGCGCACCGCGTCCAGGTCCGCCACCGCGGCGCTGGTGGTGTAGTGGCGCAGGTCGGCCTTGCCCGCCAGCGCGGCGGCGCAGGCCTGCGCCTGCGCACGCATCGCGGCCGGGGAGGCGTCGAAGGCTTCCGCGCCGCCATCCGGCATCGGGCACGAGAGCAGGTTGGACTTGCCGGTGCCGCGCTGGTCCACCAGCACCACGTTGCGCTGCTTGCGCACCTCGGCGAAGGCCGCGTCCATGCCGGGGAAGGTGTCCACCGCGGACTGGCCCGGGCCGCCGGCGAGGAAGAACACCGGGTCCGGCGCCACTTCGCCCTGCCGGGTGGGCGGCAGCCACGCGATGTTGAGCGCGATCTTCCGGCCCTGCGGGTTGGCGCGATCCTCGGGCACCTCGAACGTGGTGCACTGCGCCTCCAGGCTGGTGCGGCTCATCGGCGAACTCAGGCTGCACGGCTGGAAGGCCAGCGCGCCGAGCCGCATCGCGGCGGGTGGCGCGCCCGCCGCGGCGCTGGCCGCCGCCGGGGTGTCGCC
>CBFGMM010000175.1:0-3705 GCA_965649855.1 uncultured Thermomonas sp.
TCCCCTGGTGGTGGCCGCTCCCCTTCCTGCCGGCCCCGCCCGGTCAGGCGGCCTTGCCGGCGTCACCCCCCTTGGACGCGGGCAGCGCGTCGTCGTTGGCGGCCGGGCGCGTGCGGCTGGCCCGCTTGAAGCGCGTGCCCAACCCGGCCCGCAGCGCGGCCAGGCCCTGGCTCTTGCCGGAGACCTTCAGCAGGCCGTAGGCCTCCAGCGCGGCGGACATGACATCCGCGCCCAGCAGGGTCTCGGTGTCCTGCATGCGCTCCATCAGCCGCTGCAGGCGCTGGCGGCGCGGGCGCAGGGCATCCAGGGCGGCCAGGTCCGCCTGCGCGGCGGGCAGCCCCAGGCTGGGATTGACGATCTGCGGGTTCTGGGCGATGGCGCTCAGGGCCTGCCGGCAGAACGCCTCCGACTTGCCGCCCATCTTGGGCATGCGCTTGCGTTCCAGCGGGTCCAGGGCGACCAGGTCCGCCAGGGCGGTTTCCAGGGCGGCCATGGCGGTGTCCACGGCGGTGAGCTTGGTGGCGGGGAGGGACAGGGTAATGCGATCGATCGGCATGAAAGTACCTATTGGTTGAGGATGGTTTGCCGCTCAACCACAAGATCTTGTGGTTTTCGGCAGTCCGACCTTACGAGCAGCGATTCGAGGTGTCAACGGGAAACGTGACCGGCTGCGCCGTTTCAGGATCAGACCTGTGTTACTCGCGCGGGCGAGGCTGAGCTCTGGGTCAGACCGGCTGAGACGCAGGGTTACCATGCGGCCCCACGGCCTCCTCCTCCCCCGCATGTCCCTGCACTGGAACCACCCCGCCGCCTGGCAGGTGCGCAGCCGCTGGATCGGGGCGCTGATCCTGCTGGCGCTGTTCGTGTTCCTGCTCAGCCGCTTCCTGCCGGAGGTCTACCCGCAGGAACGCGGCTACGTGGCCGGTGCGTCGCAGGCCCACCGGGGCACCGTGCTCGATCCGGGCCGGCGCCCGCGCTACAACCACCGCGAGTGGGGCCTGGTGGACTTCTTCCCCCGCGTGGCGCTGGACGACGGGCGCACCGTGGTGCTGGAGACCAGCGTGCCGGAGGACCACATCCCGGCCGTGGGCCAGCCCATCGCCGTGCGCTGCCTGCAGCAGGCGCCGGGCCGCTGCCGGATGGACACGCGCACCGGGCTGTTCACCAATGCGCTGGGCTTTGGCGCCATCGCGCTGATCTGGCTGCTGGGGATGGGGACGATGGCGGTGAAGATCCTGCGCGGGCGGGGGCGCAGGGGCGGGTAGCGCGGGCAGTCCGCCGCCGCATCCGTCTCGCCTGGCCTGTGTTCGCGGGGCGCTGCGTTTGTCTGCCGCATGAGCCGACTCCATCTGTTGCGCCGCGCGCGCACCCTGCTTGCCCTTGTTGCCGCACTCGCCTGCGGTTCCGCCGCCGCCCAGGACACCGCCTGCAAGGACCCTGCTCCGCGCCCCGGATGCTATCCGCCTGCCCGCACGGTGCCGGTGACCGAGACCTTCCACGGGGTGGAGGTGCCCGACCCGTACCGCTGGATGGAGGACCTGCGGGACCCGGGGCTGGCGCAGTGGCTGGCGGCGCAGAATGCACTGGCTGCCGCAAGCCTGACGCGTGCGCCGCTGGTGGCCGAGGCGCGCGCGCGCATGGCGGCGCTGGAGGACCTGTATCCCGACCAGGAACCGATGGCGTGGATCCAGGGACCGCCGCAGGCGCCGCAGACCCGCAGCTATTTCCGCCAGGTGGTGGATGGCCGCCTCGTGCTGATGGTGCAGGAGACTGGCGGAGCCGCGCGCCCGGCGTTGCCGGGTGACGCGCTGCCCGGCTCCGTGCGGCGCTTCGAGCCATCACCGGACGGGCGCCACGTGGCCATCGTCACCGGGGCCGAAGGCGCCGACTGGGGCGAGGTGCGGATCCTGGACACCGCGCGCTCCGCCCTGCTGCCCGCGGTGCTGCCGCACGTGCGCTTCGAAGGCCCGGTCGCCTGGTCGGCCGACGGCAGCGGGCTGCTGTACCGGCGTTTCGCGCCGCCGCGCGACGGCCGTCGCGAGGCGCCCGCCGAGAACCCGGCCGTCTACCTGCATCGCGTGGGCCAGCCCGGCACGCCGGATCGGCTGGTCTATGCGCTGCCGCCCGCGTTCGCGGACTGGAACCTGATGTTCAACCTGCCGTCCGACCGCAGGCGGTTGTTCGCCAGCATCGAGCGCGGCCCATGGCACGACGGCAACCTGGGCGGCGCCCGGGCGCGGGTCGAGGTGCTGGAGATGGAACCCGACGGCACGCCGACGCCGGGATCTGCGCCGCGGATGCTGGCCGATGCCACGGCCGCCTGGCGCGTCCTGCATGTGGAGGATGGCCGGGCACTGGTGTTCACCGACCACGAGGCGCCGCGCAGGCGGGTGGTGTGGATCCCGCTGGACCGCCCGGAGCCAGCGCACTGGCGCGAGGTCGTCCCGCAGGGCGAGGCGGTGATCAGCCAGGCGGAGTGGTTCGGCGGGCGGCTGGTGGTACGGGCCATTGAGAACGTCAGCAGCGTGGTGCGCACCTACCGCGGCGATGGCACGCGGCTGGCCGACATTGCGTTGCCGGGTAGGGGCGTGGTGCAGGCGCTGCTGGGCGATGCGAACTCGCCGCGGATCGCCATGCTGTATTCCGGGCTGCTGCAGGCACCCGTGGTGCTGCAACACGACATGCAGGCCGGCAGCACCACGTTGCACCCCGCGCAGGGGGCGCCCGACCTGTCCGGGTACGAAACCCACCAGGAATGGTTCACCTCGAAGGACGGCACCCGGGTGCCGATGTTCGTGGTGGCCAGGCGCAACGCACCGCGCGATGGCCGGCACGCCGTCCTGCTGCACGCCTATGGCGCGTCCGGCAGCGCCCTGCTGCCCACCTTCCGCGAAGACGGGGTGGCGTGGCTGCAGATGGGCGGCGTGTACGCGCTGGCCAATGTGCGCGGCGGCAGCGAATTCGGGAATGCCTGGTACCGCGCCGCAACCCGCGAGCGCAAGCAGGCGAGCTTCGACGACCTGATTGCCGCATCGGAACACCTGGTGGCGGGCGGATGGACGGTTCCGCGCCGGCTGGCGCTGCAGGGCGCCTCCAATGGCGGCTTGCTGGTGACGGCGACCATGGTTCAGCGGCCGGACCTGTTCGGCGCGGTGCTGGCCGACGTGCCCGTGACCGACGCGATGCGCCGGCATCTGGCGGGCAACGGCATGCAGGCCGTCGAACAGTGGGGCACGCCGCAGGATGCGGACGTCTTCCCTGCCCTGCGCGCTTACTCCCCGCTGCACAACGTGCGCCCCGGCACCTGTTATCCCCCCACCCTGGTGACCACCGCGCGCGACGACGAGCGGATGCCGCCGTGGCATTCGTACAAGTTCGCCGCCACGCTGCAGGCCGCACAGGCATGCGAAGCGCCGGTCCTGCTGCACGTCGCCGACAGCGGGGGCCACGCCGGTGGCGGGGTCAATGGCTGGATGGACGTCGCGGCGTTGCAGCTGGCGTTTGCCGCCAGGCACCTGGGCCTGCAGGACGCAGATCGCCCGTGAGGGCGGGCGACTGATTGAAACGCAGGGCAAAGGGCTCCGCCGGGCGGGTACGCAACACCAAGTCAGCTAGAGAGGGTCGCGCCCCTGCGGTGCGCTCCTACAGGGGTGGGATGCGGTCAGGTGGGATGCGGTCACGTGGGATGCGGTCAGGTGGGATGCG
>CBFGMM010000176.1:0-3680 GCA_965649855.1 uncultured Thermomonas sp.
CGCCACGCGAAAGGCGTCCCGGCGCCTTCAGCGCACCGGCATGCCCGGCAGCGCGCCCGCGTCGGCATCCAGCAGCGACAGCCCGCCGCCGTCGAATCCGGCGGACAGGATCATCCCCTCGCTGACGCCGAAGCGCATCTTGCGCGGCGCCAGGTTGGCGATGAACACCACGTTGCGGCCCACCAGCCGGTCCGGCTCGCCGTAGCTCGCACGGATGCCGGAGAAGATCTGCCGCTGGCCGAGGTCGCCGGCATCCAGCAGGAAGCGCAACAGCTTGTCGGAGCCTTCCACGAAGCCGCACTCCAGCACCCGGCCGATGCGCAGGTCGAGCCTGGCGAAATCATCGATGCCGACATGGCCCGATGGAGCAGGCGCCTGCGCGGCTTCGCCCTTCTTTTCGGGCGCGGGCGGCGCGCCCGGCGTGGCGGCGAGGGTGTCCTTGCTGGCGTCGATCATGGCGGCGATGTGCTTCGGGTCGATGCGGGTGAACAGGGGGGCGTAGGGCGTGATCGTGCGTGCGAGCAGCGGCACGGCGAGGTCGTCCCAACCGGCGACAGGCGCATCGAGGAAGGCCTCGGCCTGCGCGGTGGTGCGCGGCAGCACCGGCTTCAGCGCGGCGGCCAGGATCCGGAACAGGTTCAGGCCCTGCGTGCACACCGCCTGCAGTTCGGCGTCGGCGCCGTCCCCGCTTTCAGAAGGCATTTTCGCGAGCACCCAGGGCTTGCGTTCGTCGATGTACTTGTTGGCCTCGTCCGCTAGCGCCATGGTCAGCCGCACGGCGGCGGCGGCTTCGTTGCGCGCATAGGCCTCGATGATCGCCGGCAGCGCGGCGACGAACCGCCGGTACTGCGCGGCATCCGGCAATGTCGCCGCAAGTTGGCCGCCGAAGCGCTTCTCGATGAAGCCCGCGCAGCGGCTGGCCAGGTTCACGAACTTGCCGACGATGTCGCTGTTCACCCGCGCCACGAAATCGGACAGGTTGAGGTCCAGGTCGTCCACCCCGCCCGAGGTCTTGCAGGCGAAGTAATAGCGCAGCGCCTCCGGGTCCAGCCCGGCATCGAGGTAGGTGCGCGCCAGCACGAAGGTGCCGCGCGACTTGCTCATCTTCGCGCCGTCCACGGTCAGGTAGCCGTTGACGTGCAGGCGGGTCGGCGCGCGGTGGCCGGACCCGTGCAGCACCGCGGGCCAGAACAGGCCGTGGAAGTTGACGATGTCCTTGCCGATGAAGTGGTGCAGCTCGGCCGTGCTGCCTGGCGCGAGGTAGGCCTCGAAGTCGATGCCGCGCGCCTCGCACAGCGCCTGGAAACTGGACAGGTAGCCGATCGGCGCGTCCAGCCAGACGTAGAAGTACTTGCCCGGCGCGCCGGGGATCTCGAAGCCGAAGTAGGGCGCGTCGCGCGAGATGTCCCACGCGCGCAGGCCGCCTTCGGCATCCAGCCATTCGCGCAGCTTGGCCTTGACGCCGGGGACGGCGACGTCGCCGTCCAGCCAGTCCCGCAGGAAGGCCTCGAAGCGACCGACCTCGAAGAAGAAATGCTCGGAATCGCGCAGTTCCGGCGTGGCGCCGCTGATGACCGACTTCGGTTCGCGGAGGTCGGTGGGCGCGTAGGTCGCGCCGCACTGCTCGCAATTGTCGCCGTACTGGTCGGGCGTGCCGCAGTTGGGGCAGATGCCCTTGACGTAGCGGTCGGGCAGGAACATGCCCTTGGCCGGGTCGTAGAACTGCTGCACGGAGCGGCGCGCGATGTGGCCGGCACCGTCCAGTGCGCGGTAGATCGCTTCGGTCAGCGCGCGGTTGCGCGGCGAGTGGGTGGAATCGTAATGGTCGAAGGCGACGCCGAAGTCGGCGAAGTCGCGCTCGTGGCCCGCCTGCATCCCGGCGATGAAGGCTTCGGCGGTGACGCCGGCCTTTTCCGCGGCCAGCATGATCGGCGTGCCGTGGGTGTCGTCGGCGCAGACGAAGTGCACCGTGTCGCCCGCCATCCGCCGCGCGCGCACCCAGACGTCGGCCTGGATGTAGCCCACCAGGTGGCCCAGGTGCAGCGGGCCGTTCGCGTACGGCAGGGCGTTGGTGACAAGCGCGGTGCGGGGCATCGGCAGGGGGCGTGCGGGAAGGGCGGCGATTATCGCATGGCGCCCGCGCCGCCCCGGACCGGAAACCTGGCCCGCAGCAACAGGAACGGCCCGTGTCGCGCGCGCTCCGTGCCGCCGCGCCCGCCGGTCAGTTCGCCCGCACCCAGGTCGCGGTGCGGCAGAACACGGCCTTGCAGCCGGTGACCTCGAGCTTCCTGCCGCCGTCGACCAGGGTCAGCGACTTCACCTTGAAGCGGGTGTCCTCGGAGGGCTTGTAGCCGCTGCCGTCGCCCCAGCTGCCGCCCTTCTGCCTGAGGTCCCACAGGGTGACCATGCCGACCACCGGCTTGCCCTTGTACTCCCCGCTGCAGCGGGCGCAGTTGGCGGGCAGGCCCAGGTTCTCCACCACCCTGGCCGCGAGCGTGCCGTTCCTGGCGACGTACACCTCGGTGACGGTCATCGGCTTGCCGGTCTTGTCGTCCAGCGTCGTCCACTTGCCGACCGGCGATGCCGCATCCTGGGCATGGGCGGGCAGGCCAAGCGCGGCCAGCGCGCCGAGGAGGAGGGTCTTGCGCATGGCGGTGTCTCCGGTGGGACCGGACGCGGCGCGTCCGTGGTGCCGTGTTATACCGCCAACGGCAACGGCGGGGAACGCCGCGGCGCGCACCGGGCGTCCAGTCCGTTCACGGCGTCCCGGCAGGCTTCGGCTCCGGCTCCGTTGCAGGCTCGGGCTGGGGCGGGGTGAGTTCGCCCTCGCGCACGGTCTGCACGTCGCCCACGCTCACCTGGCCGATCTTCAGCTCCTGCCAGTAGGCGTCGTGCCACTGGCGGTACTGGGCGGGTTCCCAGAACTGCGGATCGTAGAAGCGGGTGGCGTCGATGCTGCCGTGGCCCGGCACCAGGATCTGCACGGGCGAGGCCAGCGAACCCACCCGGCTGCCGGTCATCTTCGCGCGCTCTCGGCGCAGGACGCGCTCCAGCCGGCGCTCCGCCACCGCATCCGCGTACTCGGCGCGGATCGCGTTGCGTTGCTGGCGCACGCGGGCCTGCTCGGCGGGCGTGAGGGCGGCCAGGTACTGGTCGCGCTTGTCGACGAAGCTGACGTAGCCACGCTCGGCCGCCAGTTCCATCCAGATCGCCGCAAGGGCGCGGTCCTTCGGAACGCCCAGCCCGATCCAGAGCATCTCGCCCACGATCGCCTGCGACGGCTTGTCCGAGTACCAGCCCGCGCGCTGGAACAGGGGGAACGCCCTGGCGTGGTTCTTCCTGCCGTACTGCTCCAGGCCCGCCAGCCGGAAGCGCAGGTCGGGATGGCCATTGAGGAAGCCGGCCGCGATCAGCACCGGGTCGGCAGTGGGGTCCTTCGGCAGGGGCTTGGCGCGGGCCTGCGACTGCGCCATGACCGGGGCACAGGCGAGCAGCGTGCAGGCCAGGAGGATGCGGAAGAAGGGGGACATGCGCGGCCAGGCGAAGAAGGTGTCGCCATGATACGGACGCCCCCGCGCGCGCCTACCGCCGGAAGTCACCGTGCCGCCGGGCACAAAAAAAGAGCCCGGCTTGCGCCGGGCTCCGTGGTGCCGATGAAGCGTGTTGCTTAGAACTTGTAG
>CBFGMM010000177.1:0-3668 GCA_965649855.1 uncultured Thermomonas sp.
GGCCTCGCCCTGGCGCAGGGTCGCGGGTTCCGGATCGCGCAGGGCGCGGCAGGCCTCGGCCGACACGCCGTGGCTGGCCCAGTCGCGCGGCCCGGCCGCCAGCGCGGTGGCGGCGCTGCCGTGGCTGTCCAGCAGCCGGCGCAGGGCGCCGGGGGCTGCGCCGCTGGCCAGCAGGCGCAGCAGCAGGAGGGGTTCGCGGGTATCGGGAGGTGGCATGGGCGCCAGCGTGCGCCGCAAACGACGACGGCGCCCTCGGGCGCCGTCGCGGGATCGGGTCGGGGAATGCCGCTTGCGGCCGTCCCCTGGTGGCCGCTCCGTCAGTACGGCGCGTCGGGGTGCTTGAGCTCGTAGCCCACGCGGGTCGGCTTGACGCTGCTCATCACCAGCGCGTAGCTGACCTGGTCGAAGGTGCGGAACACCATCGCATGCCCGGCGAACTCGTCCGGCAGGCGCACCTTGGCGCCCAGCGCGGTCATGTCGTCGTCGCGGCCCAGCCCGCTGCGCACCTGGTCGACGGTGTTGGAGCCGCGCCGCCAGACCGAGAACACGGTGCCATTGTCCACGCCCTGCGCACGGCCGCCGGAGATGGCGATCACGTCGTTGGGGCCGCCGGTGGTCAGCATGTCGGCCACCGCCATCACCTGCATGCGGCCGTATTCCAGCTGCTGGCGCGGCGCATGCGGCATGAACTGCAGGTCGTAGCGCTGCGCCTCGACCGGGATCAGGCGGTCGCCGATGCGCACCTCGCGGCCCTCGCTGTCCAGCAGCAGGGTGGTGGCCTCGATGCCGCCGACCTCGCCCCGGGTCACGGTGCCGGTGGACTGCGTCATCAGCTCGTAGCCCAGCAGGCGCGCGCCCTTGCCCGGGAACACGACGTTGCTCCAGTAGGTGCCGGGGTCGCGTTCGGGCTGGCCACGCTGGTCCAGGTCCTGGCGCTGGAATTCGTCGCAGCACTGCGCGGTGCGGTCCAGGTGGAAATAGCGCTTCTCGGGCCGCACCACCAGGTAGCGCTGGCCGGGCGCCGCGCCGGCCAGGCCGCGCACGTAGGCCAGCTGGCCGTTGCTGCTGCGCAGGCGGTCTTCCTCCAGGCCGACCACGTAGGGCAGCCCGTCGATGCTGTCGACCACCCGCAGGTCCTTCAGGAACGGCTCGACCTGGGCCAGCGGGATCGCGTTGATCGGCGTGCCGCCGGGGCCGCGCTCCAGCCCCACCCGGTCCAGGTAGGCCAGGCTGATCACGTCGCCCGGGTAGATCAGGTGCGGGTTGCGGATCTGCGGGTTGGCCTGCCAGATCTCGGGCCACAGCCACGGACGCTGCAGGAAGCGGCCGGCGATGTCCCACAGCGTGTCGCCGCGCTTCACCACGTAGGTGTCGGGGTGCCCCCCGCGCAACTCGACCGCGGCGGCGTAGGTCGCCACCGTCAGCAGCGCGGCGGCAAGCACGGTGCGCAGCCCGCGCGCGCGGACCACATCAGAAATGCGTTCAAGCATGGCGGCCATCTCCCCGCTACCTTTGGTAAAAATCCCCTGCAGCCGGGCCACTATAGCCCACAAGCGAGCGCCGCTGGCAAGCGGGCGGCCAGCTTCGGATTGGTACAATCGCGCACCCGGTCGCAGTTGCGAATGCCGCCCCTGCCTGCCGTCGAACGGATTGCCCGCCATGGCCCTGCTCCCCATCCTCGAATTCCCGGATCCCCGCCTGCGCACCAAGGCCGCGCGGGTGGACGCCGCGCAGCTGGCCGACCCCGCCTTCCAGCGCCTGCTGGACGACATGTTCGAGACCATGTACGAAGCCCCTGGCATCGGCCTGGCGGCGAGCCAGGTGGACGTGCACCAGCGCTTCATGGTGATCGACGTGAGCGACGACAAAAGCCGGCCGCTGGTGTTCGTGAACCCGGAGATCGTGGCCAGCGAGGGCGGCCAGGTGTACCAGGAAGGCTGCCTGTCGGTGCCCGGCATCTATGCCGACGTGACCCGCGCCGACACCATCACCGTGCGGTTCCTGGACCGCCAGGGCGAGCCGCGCGAGATCACCACCGACGGCCTGCTGGCCGTCTGCATCCAGCACGAGATGGACCACCTGGACGGCAAGCTGTTCGTGGACTACCT
The DNA here is from genome assembly GCA_965649855.1 of uncultured Thermomonas sp. Lineage (GTDB taxonomy): Bacteria > Pseudomonadota > Gammaproteobacteria > Xanthomonadales > Xanthomonadaceae > Thermomonas. Next base: position 2,109 of record CBFGMM010000177.1, read on the forward strand.
CAGCCCGCTGAAGCGCGAGATGGTGCGCAAGAAGCTGGCCAAGGCGCGCCGCCAGGCCGCGGCGTAAGCGTTCCCGCATGCGCATCGTGTTCGCCGGCACGCCGGAATTCGCCGTGCCCTGCCTGCGCGCGGCCGCGCAGAAGGCGGAGATCGCCGCCGTCTACACCCAGCCCGACCGGCCGGCAGGCCGCGGCCGCGGGCTGACCGCCTCGCCGGTCAAGCTGGAGGCGATCAGGCGCGGCATCCCGGTCCTGCAGCCGGAAAACTTCCGGGGATCGGCGTCGAAGGATGCGCTGCGCGCGTTGCAGCCGGACCTGATGGTGGTGGTGGCCTACGGGCTGCTGCTGCCGCAGTCGGTGCTGGACATCCCGGTGCATGGCTGCTGGAACGTGCACGCCTCGCTGCTGCCGCGCTGGCGCGGCGCGGCGCCGATCCAGCGCGCGCTGGAGGCGGGCGACGCGCGCACCGGCGTGTGCCTGATGCAGATGGAGAAGGGCCTGGACACCGGGCCGGTGCTGCTGGAACAGGCCCTGGACATCGCCCCCGGCGACACCGCCGGCACCCTGCACGACCGCCTGTCCGAACTCGGCGCCCAGGTGCTGGGCGATGCGCTGGGCCTGCTGCGCGCCGGCATCCACCTGCCCGCGCGGCCGCAGCCCGCGCAGGGCGTGACCTATGCGCACAAGCTGGACAAGGCCGAGGCGAGGCTGGACTGGAACGCTGCCGCCGGCGCCCTGGCCAACAAGGTGCGCGCGTTCCATCCCTGGCCGGTCGCCGAGGCGGTGCTGGGCGGCGAGCGCGTGCGCATCCACGCCGCGCACGCGCTGGACGAAGCGCATGCCGCGTTGCCGGGCGCCGTGTTGCGCGCCGGCCGCGACGGCATCGACGTGGCCTGCGGCCGCGGGGTACTGCGCATCGAACGGCTGCAGCGCGAGGGCGGCCGCACGATCAGCGCCGCCGACTACGCCAACGCGTTGCGCCACCCGCGCCGATGAGCGCGGGCGTGCCGGCGCGGGTGACCGCCACCCGCGTGCTGGACGTGGTCCTGCACCGGGGCCGCTCGCTGAAGCCCACCCTCGCGGCCGCCCTGCCGACCCTGGCCGATCCGCGCGACCGCGCGCTGGTGGAAGCCATCGTGCTCACCGCCCTGCGCCAGCGCGCCGCGTTCGACGCCGCGATCGCGGCCTGGGTGGGCAAGCCGTTCGGCGCACGCGACCGCGAGGTGCGCGCGCTGCTGCACGTGGGCTTCGCGCAATTGCAGATGGGCCTGCCCGCGCATGCGTTGGTGGCGGCCACGGTCGATACCGCGCGCGCGCTTGGGCGCGCGCACCAGGCCGGCATGGTCAACGCGGTGCTGCGCCGCGCGCAGCGCGAGGGGCTGCCCGACGTAGCCGCGACCGCGGGATGGCCCGCATGGCTGGCGATGCGGGTGCGCGCCGACCTGGGCGCCGATGCGGATGCGGTGTTCGCGGCCAGTGCGCAGGCCCCCCCGATGTGGCTGCGGGTGCACCGCGGCCGGAGCGGGCGCGACGCCTGGCTGGCCGGGCTGCAGGGGGCGGG
>CBFGMM010000178.1:0-3652 GCA_965649855.1 uncultured Thermomonas sp.
GCAGCAGCGGGCTTGGCCTGCCGTTCGTGGCCCAGGTGGCGCAGCTGCACGGCGGGCGCGCGGCGCTGGAGGCGCGCGAGGGGGGCGGCTGCATGGCGACGGTGGTGGTGCCGGTGTAGGCCAGCTCTCGCGCGGCGCGCGTGGATCCCGATCAAGCAGCGTGGGGCGTGGGGCTTGGTCCGAGCGGGCCATGGATGGCCCGCGCCCGCGACATCAGTCGTGGACGACTGGAAGGAGCGGCGGACCAAGCCCCACGCCCCACGCAGCGCAGCGATGAACTTCACCGCCACTTCATCGCAGCCACCGCGGCCGCACACCGCGCCACCGCACCATCGCGCCATTCCCCCGTGGAGACGCGCCATGCGCCTGGGCCTGAAGATCGCGATGGTGTTCCTGCTGACCCTCGCCCTCCTGCTGCCGCTGGCGATGATCCGTGGCCTGATCAACGAGCGCCAGGCTTATCGGCAGCAGGCCGTGGCCGAGGTGACGCGCAGCCATGCCGGTGCGCAGGGACTGGTCGGCCCGGTGCTGGTGGTGCCGTACCGCGAGCTGGAGACGGTCGAGGAGCGCGACGCGCAGGGCGTGGCGCGGCGCGTGCAGCGCGAGGTGGCCGGGCAGTGGCTGTTCTTCCCGAAGACCCTGGCGCTGGACGCCAAGGTGCTGCCCGGGATCCGCAAGCGCGGCCTGCACCCGGTGCGGGTCTACGAGTGGCAGGGGCGCCTGGACGCGACGTTCGATGCGCGCCTGCCGCCGGCCGACCCGCAGCGCGGGCGCACGCTGGGACAGCCGTGGATCGACATCGGCATCGGCGACGTGCGCGGCCTGGTCGGCGTGCCCGCGCTGCGGGCGGGCGGGCGCGCGCTGCAGCTCCAGCAGGGCCAGCGTGGGCGTGCCGCGGGCGGGTTGCACGCGCTGTTGCCGGCCGGCACCGGCGCGGACGGGCGCATCGTGCTGCCGCTGCGCCTCGACTTCGCGCTGCGCGGGACCGAGGCGCTGGCGATCGCGCCGCTGGGCGATGCCAACCGCATCGGCCTCGCCTCGCCGTGGCCGCACCCGCAGTTCAACGGCGACTTCCTGCCGCGCCGCCACCGCGTCGACGGCTCCGGCTTCACCGCGCAATGGGACGTGTCCTCGCTGGCCAGCAACGCACAGCAACAGTACCGGCGCGGCGGCGATGCGGCGGCCGTTGCCGCGCAGCCGGTGCGCGGCGCGCCCGGCGCCGGCCAGGCCGAAGGCCAGCGCGTGCTGCCCGGCATCGATGCCATCGGCCTGTCCCTGGTGGAACCCGTGAACCGCTATTCCAAGGTCGACCGCGCCACCAAGTACGGCCTGCTGTTCGTGCTGCTGACCTTCACCGCGTTCTTCCTGTTCGAGACGCTGCGCGGATGGCCGATCCACCCGATCCAGTACGGCCTGGTGGGCCTGGCGCTGGCGGTCTTCTTCCTGCTGCTGCTCAGCCTGTCGGAGCACATCGCCTTCGGCCGGGCCTACCTCGCGGCCGCGCTGGCCTGCCTCGGGCTGATCGGGTTCTACCTCGCGCATGTCCTGGGCAGTCCGCGGCGCGGGGCCGGGTTCGCGGCGGCCCTGGGATTGCTGTACGCGGCGCTGTACGGCCTGCTGGTGTCGGAGGACAACGCGCTGGCGCTGGGCGCGGGCCTGCTGTTCGCGATCCTGGCGGCGGTGATGGTGGCGACCCGCCGGGTGGACTGGTACCAGGTGGGCAGCCGCGCCGCGCCGCCGCCACCCCGGCGCCAGGCGTGACTGATGGCCCACACGCGCCGCGCCGCGCGCCGCTAGACTCGGTCTTTTGCGCAAGGCCGGGGAGCTGCATGAAGAACATCCTGTTGGGCGCGACGCTCGCGCTTGCCGTGTCGCTGCCGGTCGGCGCGCAGTCGCCGGAGCCGGTGGACCTGGACATGGTCGGCCGCATCCGCCAGGAAGCGCTGCACCGCTCGCAGGTGATGGACACGCTGAACCACCTGACCGAGGTGATCGGTCCGCGGCTGACCAATTCGCCCGGCTACCAGCGCGCCGCCGACTGGACCGGCCAGCGCCTGCGCGACTGGGGCGTGTCCAGCGTGCGCCAGGAGGCGGTGGACGACTTGGGCCGCGGCTGGGAGTTCAGCCAGGGCGGGATCGAGATGCTTGCCCCGCGCGCCTTGCCCTTGCATGCGCTGCCGCGCGCCTGGACCCCGGGCACCGCCGGCGCGGTGGAGGGCGAGGCGGTGTTCGCCAAGCTGGAATCGAAGGCGGACCTGGAGAAGTTCAAGGGCAAGCTGCGCGGCAAGGTGGTGTTCACCGATGCGCTGCGCCCGTACAAGCCCGGCGAGCAGGCCGATTTCCACCGGCACGACGCCAAGAGCATGGAAGACCTGATCGCCTTCCCGGTGCCGCGCCCGCGCACGCTGGAGGAGCGCCGCGAGGACGCGCGCAAGTACAAGGAGCGGCTGGAGTTCACCCCGCTCCTCAACAGGTTCCTGGTCGACGAGGGCGTGGTCGGCACGGTCGGCATCAGCAGCTGGGACAACGGCATCGTGCGGGTGATGGGCGGCGGCTCGCGCAAGGGCGCGGCGGAATCCGACGGCGTGCCGGCCTTCGTGATGATCGCCGAGCACTACAACACCGTGATGCGCGCGCTGGACCGCAAGGAGACCGTGCGCCTGCGCCTGCGCAGCGACGCGCGCTACACCACCTCCGCCAGCGGCCCGGGCTACAACGTGATCGCCGAGATCCCCGGCAGCGGGCCGCAGCGCGACGAGATCGTGATGATCGGCGCGCACCTGGATTCCTGGCACGCGGGCACCGGCGCCAACGACAACGGCGCCGGCGTGGCGGTGATGATGGAGGCGATGCGCATCCTCAAGGCGGTCGGCGCGCGGCCGAACCGCACCATCCGGATCGGCCTGTGGACCGGCGAGGAGCAGGGCCTGCTGGGCTCGCGCGCCTACGTCGAGAAGCACCTGGCGCGCTACCCGGAACCGGCCGACGCCGGCGAAAAGGCGCTGCCGCTGTCGATGCGCGAGCACAAGGGCACGCTGCAGAAGCTGCCCGGCTACGACACGTTCTCGGTCTACTTCAACATGGACAACGGCAGCGGCAAGATCCGCGGCGTGTACGCGCAGGAGAACATGGCGGCGGTGCCGGTGTTCGAGGCCTGGCTCAAGCCCTTCCACGACCTGGGCGCAACCACCGTGACCCAGCGCAACACCGGCAGCACCGACCACATCGCGTTCGACGCGGTGGGCCTGCCCGGCTTCCAGTTCGTGCAGGACCGCCTGGACTACTTCAGCAACGTCCACCACACCCACCTGGACGTGCACGACCACGCCTCCGCCGACGACCTGCGCCAGGCCTCCGCGATCGTGGCGGCGTTCGCCTGGAACGCGGCGCAACGGCGCGGGCGCTTCCCGCGCAAGGCGCACGTGGACTGAGCGAAAAAAAGGCGGCCCGTGCGCGGGCCGCCTTTGCCTGGGTTCGCCGTTCCGGGCGCAGGTCGCCCGGGCCCGCGCCCGGCGGGCGCGGCCTATTCGCCGTACACGCCCAGGTGCCGGCTGGCCGAGGCGGCGAACGCGGCGCGGGTCACCGTGCGCGAGGGATCGAACCAGGCACGCAGGGTCGGCTGCAGGTCGAACGGCCCCTGCACCAGCCCGAA
>CBFGMM010000179.1:0-3601 GCA_965649855.1 uncultured Thermomonas sp.
CCGGCGGCGTCGGCGGCAATGGCGGCCTGGTCACCGGCTTCGTCGGCCTTCTGTTCGGCGGTCGGCGAGTTGCAGGCCGACAGGGCGAAGGCGCCAATGGCGAGCAGGGTATAGAGCTTGGTATTCATCGGTATCTCCTGAGGGGTTGTCTGAAGTGCAGCAGTGTTGCGTCAGGCAACGCCAGTGCCCTTGGCGTTCCGGTCGTTCACCGGGTGCGCGAAGCATGACAGCGCCACCTGTGTAGGGCGCATGAAAAAGCCGTCGGCGGACCGACGGCTTCCTCAATGGTTCACCGAAGCGGGCGCTTGCGCGCCCGTCCGGATTACTTCTTCTCTTCGGCCGAAGCAGCGGCGTTGCCGGCAGCGGCAGCAGCCTGCTCGGCGGCGTCGGCGGCGTCCTGCGCGGCGTCGGCGGCATCGCCCGAACCGGCAACGGCGGCGTCGACATTGGCGGCAGCGGCGTCGGCCGAAGCAGCAGCGGCGTCGGCGGCAGCCTGGGCGGCGTCGGCAGCGGCGGCGTCACCGGAAGCGGCGGCGGCGTCGGCGGCGACCTGAGCGTCGGTGGCGGCCTCACCGGCCTCGGCAACGGCCTCTTCGGCCTGCTGCTTGTTGGTGCAGGCGGTCAGGGCCAGGCCCAGCGCCATCGCCAGCAGGATCTTGTTGATCGACATGATGCGGTTTCCTCGTCGTAGTATTTGGTGTGGTAACGCGCAAGCTGCGCGCCGGTAACATGATGACAAGCCCGTGTCGCGTGTCAAGCGGTTGGCCGGTTTTTTTTAGGGAACACGTTAAAAAGGCGTTCGCGGGGTGGCCGCGCGGTGCGGCCACCCATCACGCCGCTGCGCCCACCTCGATCGCCATCGCGACCGCCTCGCCGCCGCCGATGCACAGCGCGGCCACGCCGCGGCCGCCACCGCGCGCCTGCAGCGCATGGATGAGGGTCACCAGCAAGCGCGCGCCGGACGCGCCGATCGGATGCCCCAGCGCCAGCGCGCCGCCGTTGACGTTGAGGCGGTCGTGCGGGATGCCGAGGTCGGTCATCGGCGCCATCGCCACGCAGGCGAAGGCCTCGTTGATCTCGAACAGGTCCACGTCGCCGATCGCCCAGCCGGCCTTGCCCAGCACGTTGGAGATCGCGGTGACCGGCGCGGTGGTGAACCATTCCGGCGCCTGCGCATGGCCGGCATGCGCCACGATGCGCGCCAGCGGGGTGGCGCCGGCGGCCTGCGCGGCCTCGCCCGACATCACCACCAGCGCGGCCGCGCCGTCGGAGATCTTCGAGGAGGAGGCGGCGGTCAGCGCGCCGTCCTTGCCGAACGCCGCGCGCAGGCCCGGGATCTTCGACGCATCGATCCTGCCCGGCTCCTCGTCGGTATCGACCACCACCTCGCCCTTGCGGGTCTTGACCGTGACCGGCGCGATCTCCGCGGCGAAGGCGCCGCCGGACACCGCGGCCTGCGCGCGCTTCACGCTCTCCGCGGAATAGGCGTCCAGCGCCTCGCGGTCGTAGCCGTACTTCGCGCAGGCCATGTCGCCGAACACGCCCATCGCCTTGCCGTCGTACGGATTGGTCAGGCCGTCCCAGGCCATGTGGTCCAGCATCTCGGCGCTGCCGTAGCGGATGCCGGTGCGCGAGCCGTTGAGCAGGTGCGGCGCATTGGTCATCGACTCCATGCCGCCGGCCACCACCACGCTGGCGGAGCCGGCCTTGATCGCGTCGTGGGCAAGCGCCACCGCCTTCATGCCGGAGCCGCAGACCTTGTTGATCGTGATGCAGCCGGCCGCATCGGGGATGCCGGCCGCGCGCGAGGCCTGGCGCGCGGGCGCCTGGCCCAGGCCCGCCGGCAGCACGCAGCCCATGATCACCTCGTCCACCGCCTCGGCGGCCACGCCCGACTGCGCCAGGGCGGCGGCGATCGCGGCGGTGCCCAGCACCGGGGTGGGGGTGCCGGTGAACTGGCCCAGGAAGGATCCGATGGCGGTGCGCTTGGCGCCGACGATGACGATGTCGCTCATGTCTCAACTCCGTGGTGCTGGCCGGCCGCGCCGGAACCACCCGATTATGGCGCGAATCCCGGCGCGATGTTGCAATGCGGCATGGCCCGGCTTGTTCAGCAAGCGGGCATTGCGCGTGGCCCCGGGCGGGCTTACAAACGAGGCTGCGCGCGTGCGGGCGCAGCGATGGCCACCGGCCGCCGCCACGCACGCCTGGAACATCGCCATGACTCTTCGGTCCGGTCGCTCCTTTCGCGTGCGCAGCGTCGCGCGCGCCGTCCTGCCCGGCGCGATCGCGCTGGCCCTCGCCGCCTGCGGCGGGGGAGGCGGGGGCGAAAACCTGCGTCCGACCCCGCCGCCACCGCCGCCTCCGCCGGCCGGGTATTCGCCGTCGTTCGCGCCCACGGTGGGGATCGATGCCGGCCTGGTCGTCAACCCGCCCGCCATTCCCGCGCAGGCCGGGCCGGTGGCCTTCGCCAATCCCAGCGTCAACCAGCACCTGATCCTGACCAACGCCGCAGGCGCGCTGGGTGCGGGGCTGAAAGGGCAGGGCGTGTCCATCGGTTTCCTGGACTCGGGGGTCAATCGCAACCACCCGACACTGGCGGGTCGCGTGGCACGCCATTTCATCAACGTGGGCAGCGGCAACGACCTCAGCGTGGACGACAAGGTGGGCCACGGCACCGTGGTCGCGTCGCTGGCGGCGGGCCGGCCGGCGGTCGGCAACTACCTCAACCAGGACGGCAGCATCTCGGGCAGCACCGCGATCTGGGGCGGCGGGGTGGCGCAGGACGCGACCGTGCTCTCATCGCGCATCATCGGCGACACGCGGCCGCCGGACGATGGGTCGGGCGCAGGCAACGAGATCCGCGCCGGGCAGGGCTATGGCGACTTCTTCCGCCAGGTCAACACGCAGCTGGCCGACGCCGGCGCGCGCATCATCAACAACTCCTGGGGCGGCCTGTACTGGAACGACCCGGCGCTGACCATCGAACTGGCCACCGCGTGGAAGGACTTCGTGGTGGGCCGCAACGGCATCATCGTGTTCGCCAACGGCAACAGCGGCCGCGACGAGCGCTACAAGTACCAGCCGTCCGACAACGCGATGCTGCCGACCTTGGCCAGCGATCCCGCGCTGGAGCGCGGCTGGCTGACGGTGGGCGCGCTGAACCCGTCCAACCCCACCCAGCTGACCGACTATTCGCAGCAGTGCGGGCCAGCGATGAATTACTGCCTGGTGGCGCCGGGCAACGCGGTCTACATCGATCCGAAGGCCACCAACGAGGCAACCAGCGGGCTGTACCAGGGCGGCGGCACTTCGTATGCGGCGCCGCTGGTTTCGGGCGCGGCCGCCGTGGTGTGGGCCGCCTTCCCCTACTTCACGAACGACCAGGTGCGCCAGGCCATCCTGGGTGGTGCCAAGGACCTGGGCGCGCCCGGGGTGGATGCGGTGTTCGGCTGGGGCCTGCTCGACGTGACGAGGGCGGCGAACGGCCCCAGCAATTTCGCCTGGGGCGACTTCAGCGTGGCCTTCTCCGGCAATTCGGTGTGGCGCAATGCGATCACCGGCAGTGGCGGACTGGTCAAGTCGGGCACGGGCATCCTGA
>CBFGMM010000180.1:0-3574 GCA_965649855.1 uncultured Thermomonas sp.
GCGCCGGTGCCCGCGCCGCCGCCCGCGGTGGTGGACGGCGAGGGCGCGCCGCCGCCGGGCGAGCCGCCGGCCAGTCCGCCGGGCGTGGACGGGACCATGGGCGACGTACCGCCGGTGGTGGATCCGGCCAACCCGCCGCCAGAACCGACCCGCTGACCGATCCGCGCCGCACCCGGGAGCCTGCCGCATGAAGACCCCCCTGCTCGTCGCCGCCCTGTGCCTGGCCGTGGCCGGCTGCAAGGGCGAGGACCCGCAGGCCGCGGCGCAGGCCGCCGCCGCCCAGGCCGCGGCCAAGGAGCAGGCCGCCGAGGCGATGGCCAGGGAGTTCGAGGCCGCGGTGGCGGCGCAGAACTGGCAGCTGGCCCGTGGCCACGGCGACATCCTGCAGATCGAGCACCCCGACAGCGATGCCGCCGCGCGCATCAAGCCGGCGCTGGACGAGATCAAGGCCAAGGCCGAGGCCGAGCAGCAGGCCCGCCGCCGGGCAGCGCTGTGGTCCTACGGCAACGAGCCGGTGAAAGGCGGCAGCCAGCTGTCCGCGGCGATCTACTCGCAGGAGCCGGTGGACACCGACGGCAGCGGCGCGAAACCGGTGCGGCTGATCTTCCGCGACCACCCCGACTGGGGCCGCAGCAGCTACCTGGTGCTGGAGGCCGGCGACTTCGATTGCTACAAGGGCTGCCGGCTGAAGGTCACCGCGGACGGCAAGGTACACACCCTGCCGGGCTCGCGTCCGGACACCGACGAGGCGATCGCGATGTTCGTGGACGACCACCGCGCGCTGTGGCGGCTGGCCACGTCCAGCGAGCGGCTGTCGATCGAATTCCCGACCAGGGCGGTCGGCAAGCGCACGGCGGAGTTCGAGGTCGGCGGGCTGGATGCGGCGAAGCTGCCGAAGTGGAACTGACGCACCGCCGCGCCGGGACGCCCGGCGCGCGCGTCGCGCCGGTCAGGCCAGCGCGTAGCCGAACTGCTGGCGGAACTGCTCGCTGAACTCGTCGTAGGTGAAGCGCTGGTTCTGGGTGCCGGGGTGCTCGACCTTCAGCGCACCCATGAGGTTGCCCATGCGGCCGATGGTCAGCCAGTCGTAGCCCTTCTCGATGCCGAAGATCAGCCCGGCGCGGAACGCATCGCCGCAACCGGTGGGGTCGGTCACCCGGCGCTCGTGCGCGGGCGGGATGTGGTGGGTCTTGCCGCCTGCGTGGATCTCCGCGCCCTTCGGGCCGCGGGTGGTGACGTAGGCCTTCACCTTGCCGGCGATCTCCTGCTCGCTCCAGCCGGTGCGCTCGGCCAGCAGGTTGGACTCGTAGTCGTTGACGGTGACGTAGTCGGCCTGCTCGATGAACGCGCGCAGTTCGGCGCCGTTGAACAGCGGCATCGCCTGGCCGGGGTCGAAGATGAAGGGGATGCCGGCCTCGGCGAATTCCTTCGCGTTCTGCAGCATGCCCTCGTAGCCGTCGGGGCTGACGATGCCGATGGTGACGCCCGGCACGTCGCGGACGTGGTTCTCGTAGCTGCGCATCATCGCGCCCGGGTGGAAGGCGGTGATCTGGTTGTTGTCGTGGTCGGTGGTGATGAAGGCCTGCGGGGTGAACAGCTCCGGGATCTCCTTGACCCGCGACAGGTCGATGCCCAGTTCCTGGAAGTACTCGCGGTAGGGCGCGAAGTCGCCGCCCACGGTGGCCATCGGGATGGGTTCGCCGCCCAGCAGCTTGAGGTTGTAGGCGATGTTGCCGGCGCAGCCGCCGAACTCGCGGCGCATCCGCGGGACCAGGAACGACACGTTCAGGATGTGCACCTTGTCCGGCAGGATGTGGTTCTTGAACTGGTCGGGGAACACCATGATGGTGTCGTAGGCCAGGGAACCGCAGATCAGGGCTGCCATCGTTCGGGTCTCGTGGGGCGTGGGCGCAAGGCCGCACAGGGTAGCGGGCGGGCCGGCCGGCGGCCAGTTCCGCGACGCGCGGCGGGCCGCGGGGTGGCGGATTTTTGCTAGGCTAGCCGGCCGAGGCGCGCGGTTTCCCCGCGTTGCCGCCCGGCCTTTTCGAACCGCGTTCCCCCGCGCGGCCATCCACTCCCCGGCATCCCCTCCCATGTTCAAGTTCCTCAGGGGTTACTTCTCCAGTGACCTCTCCATCGACCTCGGCACCGCCAACACCCTGATCTACGTCCGCGGCCAGGGCATCGTGCTCAACGAACCGTCCGTGGTCGCGGTGCGCCAGGACCGCAACGGCGGGCCGCGCGCGGTCGCCGCGGTCGGCGCGGAGGCCAAGCAGATGCTGGGCCGCACGCCCGGCCACATGACCACGGTGCGGCCGATGAAGGACGGCGTGATCGCCGACTTCACCTACACCGAGGAAATGCTCAAGCACTTCATCCGCAAGGTGCACAAGTCGCGCTTCCTGCGCCCCAGCCCGCGCGTGCTGGTGTGCGTGCCGGCCGGCAGCACCCAGGTGGAGCGCCGCGCGATCAAGGAATCGGCGGAAGAGGCCGGCGCCCGCGAGGTCTACCTGATCGAGGAGCCGATGGCCGCGGCGATCGGCGCCGGCATGCCGGTGACCGAGGCGCGCGGCTCGATGGTGGTCGACATCGGCGGCGGCACCACCGAGGTCGCGGTGATCGCGCTGAACGGCATCGTCTATTCGCAGTCGGTGCGGATCGGCGGCGACCGCTTCGACGAATCGATCATCGCCTATGTGCGCCGCCACCACGGCATGCTGATCGGCGACGCCACCGCGGAGCGGATCAAGGTCGACCTGGGCAACGCCTACCCGCAGCAGAACGTGCGCGAGATCGAGATCTCCGGCCGCCACCTGGCCGAGGGCGTGCCCAAGATCATCACCATCACCTCCAACGAAGTGCTGGAGGCCCTGCGCGAGCCGCTCGCCGGCATCGTCAGCGCGATCAAGCTGGCGCTGGAGCAGACCCCGCCGGAGCTGTGCGCGGACGTCGCCGAGCGCGGCATCGTGCTGACCGGCGGTGGCGCGCTGCTGCGCGACCTGGACCGGCTGATCAGCGAGGAGACCGGCCTGCACGTGCAGGTGGCGGACGATCCGCTGACCTGCGTGGCCCGCGGTGGCGGGCGCGCGCTGGAGCTGGTGGACATGCACGGCAACGAGTTCTTCGCGCACGAGTAATCGTATCCGGAGCCCGGCCATCCATCGCCGGCCCCGGACCCGCGCGGCAACAACGTGGTTTCCGCTCCGCCACGCAAACGGCACGGCCGGTTGCGTTGGCCCCTCCATGGGCCAAACTGTCGCTTCGATCCTGCTTCCTGGCAGCTAACGCTGAACACCTGACGTGCCGTCCTACGCTGGTCCCCCCGCAGCCCGCCCCGGCGATGTCGCCGGCGTGTTGCGGCTGCTGGTCTACCTGGTGCTGGCGGTGGTGCTGATGGTGCTGGACCACCGCGGCGGCTGGCTGCGGGCGGCGCGCGCGCAGGCCGAGGTGGCGGTGCAGCCGCTGTGGTGGCTGGCCAGCCTGCCCTCGCGGCTGGGCAGCAGCGTGCGCGAGGACGCGGCCACCCGCGCCCAGCTGGCGCGCGAGAACCGCACCCTGCGCAACGCCTTGCTGG
>CBFGMM010000181.1:0-3506 GCA_965649855.1 uncultured Thermomonas sp.
CCTCGAGCAGTGCGGCCACGTCGCAGGCCAGCGCGGCGCGCGCCGGGTCGTCGGATGCCAGCAGCATGGCCGCGAGTCGCGGATGCGTGCCCAGCGCCAGCATGCGCCGCCCTCGCGCGGTGATCGCATGGCCCGCGTCCAGGGCTTCCAGCCGCTGCAGCAGGTCCCGCGCCGCGGCCAGCGCACCCGCGGGCGGCGGATCGACGAACCGCAGCGCGTCGCTGCCCCAGGCCGCGAGTTCCAGCGCGAGCGAGGCCAGCTCCACCTGCGCGATCTCCGGCCGCCGCTGCGGCTCCAGCCGTTGCGATTGCGGCCACAGCCGGTACGCCCAGCCGTCGGCCACGCGCCCCGCGCGCCCCGCGCGCTGGTCGGCCGACGCCTGCGACACCGCCACCACCTCCAGCCGCGAAAAACCGCTGCCCGGATCGAAGCGCGGCTCCCGCGCCAGGCCGCTGTCGACCACCACCCGTACCCCGGGCAGGGTCACGCTGGATTCGGCCACGTTCGTCGCCAGCACGACCCGCCGGCGGCCATCGCCGGCCGGCTGCAGCACCCGCGATTGCTGCTCGACAGGCAGTTCGCCGTGCAGGAGCAGCACCTCGAAACCCGAAGGCGCCGCTGCCGCGAGGAGCCGCTCCACCTTCGCGATCTCGCGCTGCCCGGGCAGGAACACCAGCACGTCGCCCGGGTGCGCGGACAGGACCTGTTCGATCGCGCGCTTGGCCTGGTGCTCGGTGGTCTCGCCGCGGCGCGCCGGGACGTGCGCCACATCGACCGGAAAGCTGCGCCCGGGGCTGCTCAGGCGCGGCGCATCGAGGAACCCGGCCAGCCGCTCGCCGTCCAGGGTGGCCGACATCGCCACGATGCGCAGGTCCGGCCGCACCGAGGCCTGCACGTCCAGCGCCAGCGCCAGGCCCAGGTCGCCGGCCAGGTGGCGCTCGTGGAACTCGTCGAACAGCAGCGCGCCCACGCCGTCCAGCAGCGGATCGTCCTGCAGCATGCGGGTGAGGATGCCCTCGGTGACCACCTCGATCCGGGTGCGCGCCGACACCTTGCGCTCGAAGCGGATGCGGTAGCCGACGGTCTCGCCCACCGCCTCGCCCAGTTGCCGCGCCATGAAGCCGGCGGCGGCGCGCGCGGCGACGCGGCGCGGTTCCAGCATCACGATCTTGCGGCCTTGCAACCAGTCGGCATCCAGCAGCGCCAGCGGCACCTGGGTGGTCTTGCCGGCGCCGGGCGGGGCTTCCAGCACCAGCCGCGGATGCGTGGCCAGCGACTCGCGGATGCTCGGGAGTAGCTCGGCGATCGGGAAGTGCATGCGCGCATTGTAGGAGCGCACCGCAGGGGCGCGATGCGTTCGCGCCCCTGCGGTGCGCTCATACAATATGTCGATGCACCTCATCGACATCGGCGCCAACCTCACCCACGACAGCTTCGACCACGACCGCGACGCGGTGCTGCAGCGCGCCCGCGACGCCGGCGTGGCGCGGATGATCGTCACCGGCGCCTCGCGCGCGCACTCGCCGAAGGCCCTGGCCTTGGCGCGGCAGCACCCGGGCGAGCTGTTCGCCACCGCGGGCGTGCACCCGCACCACGCGGTGGAATACACCGACGAATGCGACGCGGAGATGCGCGCCCTGCACGCGCACCCGGAGGTGGTCGCGGTGGGCGAATGCGGGCTGGACTATTTCCGCGACTTCTCGCCGCGGCCGGCGCAGCGCAAGGCCTTCGAGCGGCAGCTGCAGCTCGGCGTCGACACCGGCAAGCCCCTGTTCCTGCACCAGCGCGACGCGCACGCCGACTTCATGGCGATGATGAAGAACTTCGACGGGCGGCTGGGCCCGGCGGTGGTGCATTGCTTCACCGGCACCCGCGAAGAGCTGTTCGACTACCTGGACCACGACTGGCACATCGGCATCACCGGCTGGCTATGCGACGAACGCCGCGGCCTGCACCTGCGCGAGCTGGTGAAGCACATCCCGGCCAACCGGCTGATGATCGAGACCGACGCGCCCTACCTGCTGCCGCGCACGGTCAGGCCGCAACCCTCGCACCGCCGCAACGAACCGATGTACCTGGCGCACATCGTGGAGGAACTGGCGCGCGACCGCGGCGAGGACGTGGCCCTCGCCGCGTCGAACACCGCCGCGACCGCGGCGGCGTTCTTCCGCCTGCCGGACTGATGCTTGGGGCTCAGAACGGCCGGAGCTGGCGCTGGTAGATCCAGTTCGCCACCTGGTTGCCCGACTTGATGCTGGCGTAGCACCCCTCGACGAAATGGATCCCCTCGTACACGCGCCCACGCGCCTGCTCGTTTTCGGCGATCGACAGCGAGTTGTACTTGCGGGTGATCGTCGTGGCCGGCAATGGGGCCATGAGGCCCGGCAGGACAACGGCGGGCACGGCCACGGTGCGGCTGAAACCGATCGCGTTGGTGCCGAAGAAGTTGCGCAGGGTCTGGGTGACCGCGCCGGTCACCCCCGTTGAACCACAGGGGTAGTCCGGATAGGGCGGGTTGGCCGAGAACGGCACCCAGTTCGGATCGCTCTCGGTGTCGGGGTTGCCGTCATTGGCCGTTCGGATCGCGGTGATGGGCCGCCAGAACCTGTAGTAATACTTGCTGCGGAACACCGAGATCAGCGAATCGTTCACCGACATGTTGGCCAGCGCGAACAAGCGTGCATGCTGCCACTGGTCGAGTCCGCGGCCGGCGACGATCACCCGGAGGTTGGCGTTCCAGTCCAGGCCGCCTGCGGGCCAGAAGCGCGCGATCTGTGTCTTTTGCGACTCCGGGTGCGCACCGCGGACACGTGCGTCCCCGTGGTGCTTCACCTCGTTGTACTGGTCCGCATAAAACGGCGAGGACACGTTGAGGACCTGCCCTGGGGCCGCGCGGAACTGGTCGGCGCTGTCGATCGCGAATGGCCACAGGTGCTCCCAACCCGTGAACGCCGCCGAGGGTGCTGTCAGGACGTACTCCCCGATGGCACCACCGCCGATGTAGGCAGGCGAATTCGCCGCCTGCGACCCGTCCATTGCGGCCCATTTGGTGCCGTCGAAGGCGTAGCGTTGCTCGAAGATGGCGTTGGCCGCCGATATGCCGGCGGCGATCCCGGCGGCCTCCGCCGGATCCACCGCGTCGCCGAGCGCATCCAGGAACCGTTCGTCGACGTGGGCGATCGCGGCGTCCCGGGCCGCTGACGCGGGCAGCGTGGCGAGCATCCTGATGAGCGCCGTGTGCGCGGCCGCGGCGACGGCGGCATCCGGAGAAGCCCCCGCGGCCGCGGCGGGAAGCGGGTTGTAGCCACGGTAGCGGGGAACGATCGCATTGAGCGCATCGTGGACGGCGATCTGGGTGATCGCGATCGCGCGGAACTGGGCCGGCGGGGCGCCAAAGCGGGGGGCAACCACCGGGCCGCTGGCCACCGCATTCCAGTCGGTGACCGAATCTGCCGCAGCGGCGCCGGGCAACGCCAGCCCCAGGACGGCGGTCAGGCGCGCGATGC
>CBFGMM010000182.1:0-3415 GCA_965649855.1 uncultured Thermomonas sp.
ACATCGGAGACGTGCAGCGTGCCGGTCGCCAGGTCCACGCTCCAGCCGCCCAGCGCGCCCGCTTCGCAGGCAATCCGCCGCAGCCGCTGTTCCTCATCAAGCGCGGCCTGGTGGCGATTGGCCTCCGCCAGGGCCGCGTCGCGGTGGGCCAGCACGCGCAGCAGGTGCAGCGTGGCCAGCGTGGTGGCCACCAGCAGCAGCACCGTGAGCAGGCGGTTGCCCAGCGCGATCCACCACAGGGTGGACCGGACCGGGGCATCGAAGAAGGGGATGTTGGCCAGCGACAGCGCCACGCACAGCACTGCGGCGATGGTCACGGTGTGCGGATCGCGGCGCAGCCCCGCCAGCAGGATGCACCCGATGTACAGGGCGCCATGCGCGAACCCGGCAGGGGTCTGGAAGTCCGCGGCGAAGATCACCAGCGCCACCAGCACCACGAACGAGGTGGGCATCGCCGCCCATCGATTGTGCCGATCCTGGCGTGCCGCCATCCTCAGCTTCCCCTGGCTGCGGGTGGATCCGGGTCGTCCGCGCTCAGCACGCGGTCGCGCCCTTCGGTCTTCGCACGGTACAGCATGCGGTCGGCGCGGGCCATCAGCCTGCCCACGCTCTCGATGCGGTCCCACTGGGCGACCCCGCCGCTGAACCGCACCACCGGACTGGCAGCCCGCAGGTCACGGCGCAGGCGCTCTGCCAGCTGCATCGCCTGGCGCGGGACCATGTTGGGCAGCAGGCACACGAACTCCTCGCCGCCCATGCGCGCCGCCAGCGCACCCGATTGCAGGCGCGCCAGCAGGGCGCGGCCGGTGCGGCGCAGCGCCTGGTCGCCCTCCGCGTGGCCGTGGGTGT
Organism: uncultured Thermomonas sp.; assembly: GCA_965649855.1. Lineage (GTDB taxonomy): Bacteria > Pseudomonadota > Gammaproteobacteria > Xanthomonadales > Xanthomonadaceae > Thermomonas. The sequence continues at coordinate 850 of CBFGMM010000182.1, forward strand.
CGTTGAGCTGCTTGAAATGGTCCAGGTCGATGAAGAGCAGGGTGACCGGCTGGCCGCCCGCGCGCGCCGCGTCCAGCAGGGCCGGCGCGGCATGCGACCAGCCATGCCGGTTCAGCAGCCCGGTCAGGGGGTCGGTGGTGGCCTGCAGCAGGGCATCCTGCATCGACCTGAGGAAGCCCGCGCTCATGTCGGAACGGGCGATGCGCAGGCGCAAGCCGGCGGTCACCGCGATCGCCAGGTTGAGCAGCAGGGCATAGCGGGTGGCGGGTTCGGGCGGGAACAGCCACACCATCGCCACGCCCAATGCCAGGCAGAACGCCGCGAACACCAGCGCGCTGCGCAGCAGCACCATCAGCGGCATGCCGATCACGGGCAGGATCAACAGGATCCCGAGCGACTTCACCGGCTGGTCGGGCCAGTTGCTCATCGGGTCGACCATCAGGGTCAGGAACGCCAGCAGGAAGATGCCGGAGGTGATGGCCTCGGCCGCCAGCGATCGCGCCTTGGCGTAGCCGAACCAGGTCGCCGCGCAGATCAGGAGCAGCGCGGCATAGATGGCGACCGATGCCTCTGCCGGCCAGAGTCCGGTGCCGATCAGCGCCACCTTGATGCCGCCGAACACGGTCAGGGTGCCGAGCATCGAGGCCAGGACGCGCTGCGAGCGTCGCAGCTGCGAGGCGATGATGCGCTGCCGCTCTTCCTCGCTGTAGTCGACCAGGCTGCCATCCACCATGGCGCGCGCATGCGCCAGTGCGCCGCGCAAGCGGGCGTGCAGCGGGTCCCTGGCGGAATCGTGCGCGGGACGCGGGGCGGGTGGCGGATCCATGCCGGTGCGTTCTGTCAGGTCCCGGAGGTGGAAAGGAAGCCGTATGCAGGATACGCCTGGCGCCGGGGGCGGGCGCCGTGGGCGTGCCGGTCAGCGAACTGGGTCACCCTTCGCGTGGCGGGCGACTGCAGTGAGCAGCGTCTCGCGGTCGAAAGGCTTGCGCACCACGTCGAACGCCAGGGCCTCGCCGGGGCGCGTGAACGGGTCGTGGCCGGTCATCAGCAGCACCGGCAGCCCGGGGTGAAGCCTGCGCGCCTCGTGGCCCAGGCCCACGCCGGACCAGCCGCCCGGCATCACCTGGTCGGTGAGGAGCAGGTGCGGCGGGGGTTGCGTGCCCAGCAGGGCGAGCGCCTCGCGGCCGTTGGCGGCCTGCGCGACGCGGTAGCCCGCATCCCGCAGCAGGTCGGCCACCTGGGCGCGCACCATGGCGTTGTCGTCCACCACCAGCACGGAGCGGCCATCGCCCCGCACCGACACGGGCGCGTCGTCGCTGGCCGCACGCGGTCCGGTCGCCGTGGCAACCGGCAACAGCAGCTCGACGCTGGTCCCCGCGCCCGGGGTGCTCTGCACCCGGACGTCGCCGCCGCCCTGCCGGGCGAACCCCTGGACCATGGCCAGCCCAAGCCCGGTGCCGGATCCGCGCGGCTTGGTGGTGAAGTAGGGTTCGAACACGCGCTCCAGCAGGTCCGCGGGGATGCCGGTGCCACTGTCCAGGACGCGGACCGCCACGAAGGCCGGATCGTCCGTCGCCACGGTCTGCACTTGGATCGTCCCGCCCCCCGGCATGGCATCGCGGGCGTTCAGCGCCAGGTTGAGCAGCGCCGTGGTCAGCTGGGCCGGATCGGTGGCGACGCGGGGCAGTCCCGGCGCCAGCGCCAGCTCCAGCACGGTCGTCTCGCCGATGGAACTGCGCAGCAGGGCCTCCATCTCCCGCAGGTGGGTGTCCAGGTCGACGGGCTGGCGCTGCAGCGGTTGCTGGCGCGAGTACGACAGCAGCTGGCCGGTGAGGCTGGCAGCCCGCTCCGCGCAGAGCAGGGCGTTCGACGCCTGCCCGTGCGCACGGGTGTCCTCCGGCAGGGTGTCGCGCAGCTGCTCCAGGCTGCCCAGCACCACCGTGAGCAGGTTGTTGAAATCGTGCGCCACGCCCGCGGTGAGCTGCGCAATGGCCTCGAAGCGGGCGCTCGCCGCGCGCTGGGCCTCGCGCCGTTGCTGGCGCGCCAGGTCCCGCACGATCGAGACCGAACGCACCTCGCCGTCGCTACCGACGACCAGCCGGGAGCGCACCTCGGCGTGCAGGGCGCTGCCGTCCTTGCGCCGCAGGGTCAGTTCGCCGTCGAACGCCCGCTCGCGCTGGCGCGTCTCCAGGGCACGCACCAGCGCTGCGTCGTCCGGGAAGAACAGCGCATCGCGGCGCATGCCGACCAGCTCCTCCGCGTCGTACCCCAACAGCCGGCAGGCGCTGGCATTGGCGGCCAGCACGATCTCCTCGGAGCGCACGCCACCATCGGTGGCCGCGTAGAACACGGCATCCATGACGTTGTCGAAGAGGTATCGGTACAACGCGTCCTGGCCGGCCAGCTGCCGCCGCACGTGCCCCAGTTGCTCGGCGTGGTGCACGATCCGGTGCAGCCGGTCGCACAGCAGGCTGGCGAATTCGCGGTGGCTGTCCGCCGGCACCAGGGCGTGCGGCGCCACGAACACTACGGCGAGGGGGTCGCCGCCGGTGCTGCGCAGCGCGAC
>CBFGMM010000183.1:0-3330 GCA_965649855.1 uncultured Thermomonas sp.
CAACAGCCAGCAAGACGCTCTTTGCCTGATGTCTGTCTTCTGCGGCCTAACACCTATTAGATTTCGAACGAGTCGGATAATCCTGACCGTTCACGAAGATCGGGGGCTCATCTGGTCGAAATCCTACCCCAGGATCAGTGGTTTGGCGGACGCGGGGTTGAGTTCCGGGTGCCAGGCTTGCCTGAAGAATTCGCGGGGGCGGGGCGCTATGTTGTATCTGCTTGAGACGGCGAGCTATGCAGGGGGCGTGACCGAGTGGAAGCCGGGAGACGAAGAGTCGCAGCTGGCGCGTATTTCGGGGCTGATCGAGGAAGTTCGCCGCGCTTTGCGGGTGCGGCATTACAGCGGCCGCACTGAAACCGCATACCTGGGGTGGATCAAGCGGTTCATTCTGGCCAATCGGCTGCGGCATCCGTCCGAGATGGGGCACCGGGAAGTGGAAGCGTTCCTGACGCGGCTTGCCGTGGACGGGCGGGTGGCGCCTTCCACGCAGAACCAGGCGCTGTCCGCGCTGGTGTTCCTCTACCGGGACGTGCTGCGGGTCAGGTTGGACTGGATGGAGGACGTGGTGCGGGCCAAGCCGGTGCGCAAGCTGCCGGTCGTGCTGGGGCGGGAGGAGGTGCGCATGCTGCTGGCGCAACTGGACGGCCGTCCCTGGCTGTTGGCGGCGGTGCTCTACGGCACCGGGATGCGGCTGATGGAATGCCTGCGGCTGCGGGTCAAGGACGTGGACTTCGTGCGCGCGGAGATCGTGGTGCGCGACGGAAAGGGGGGCAAGGACCGGCGCACGGTGCTGCCGCGCGGCCTGGTGGAGCCGCTCCAGGCGGAGATCGAGCGGGCTAGGGTGCTGCATGCCGGCGACCTGGCCGCGGGGTTCGGCGCGGTGTGGCTGCCGCATGCGTTGGCGCGCAAGTATCGCAACGGCGAGCGCGAGTTCGGCTGGCAGTACGTGTTCCCGGCGCTGCACCGTTCGATGGATCCGCGCGACGACATGGAACGCCGGCACCACCTGGATGCGGAAGTGGTGTCGCGCGCGCTGAAGAAGGCGCGCGAGCGCGCGGGGATCGTCAAGCATGTCACCGCGCACACGCTGCGCCATTCCTTCGCCACCCACCTGCTCGAGGCGGGCTACGACATCCGCACCATCCAGGAATTGCTGGGGCACAAGGACGTGGCCACCACCCAGGTGTACACGCACGTGCTCAATCGCGGGCCGAACGCGGTATTGAGCCCGCTGGATCGGTGAGCGGCGGTGGGCCCGGTGCGTGCGGGCTAGCCCTCGCGCAGGCCGCTCGTGCGCTTCCGGCTCAGGGCGTGGGCCGCAGTTCCACGGTGGCGCGCGGGGCGATGCCGCGTTCCAGGGCGACGAGCACCACGGTCTGGGGGCCGAGGGCCGCGCTGGTCGGGCCGCCGCCTGGACTGGTGTGCAGGCGGAGCTCGCGTGCTCCGCCGCGTGGCGGCTGCCAGCGCAGTGCGATCTCGGCACTGCCTTCCCACGCGCACTGCACGCCGGCGGGGCAGCGCGAGTCGTCGATCAGCCGGGTGTAGGTCAGCTCGCTGCCGTCGGCGAGCCGGGCGGGCTGGCCCATGCCCAGGGACACGGTCTGCGCCTGTCCCGCCGCGGCAGGCGGCGGCCCGGGGTCGGCGCCGGGTGCCTGGGCGGGCACGGTGGTGCAGGCGCTGGCCAGGCAGAGCGGCAGCAGGGCGAGGACGAGGCAGGGGGCGCGATGTGGCATGGGGTGCTCCGCAGGGGCGTGGCGCGTCAGGCGCGGCGCGCCGGTCGTTGCGATGGGGGTGCAGTCGGTTCTGGCCCAGTCGGATCGTCCGTCGACGTCGCGCCGGGCGCAGCCAACAGTATCGCCAGGCGGGTGGGTTCGGGCAGGCGATGGCCGGTTACGAAGCGCATGACCAGCTCCGGCGCCGAGCCCATCGCCACCCGGTGCCCGGGCGATACCACCAGCGGGGCGCTGCCGATCCGGCTGCGCAACAGCCAGCCGATCTGTTCCGCGCCGTCGCGCAGCGGGGTGAACGCGCCGCGCATCTCGTGCAGGGCCAGCCGTGCGTCGCCCGCCAGGACCGCCTGCGCCACGCCGATGCTGGGCAGGCCGCTGGCGACGCCGAAGGCCGTGGCGACCCCGAACCGATGGGCGCCGGCGATGCCATGTCCGTCGATCAGGGCAAGGTCGGGCGGCTGCGGCAGCCCCGCCAGGGCCGCGAGCAGGGCGGGCACGTGGCCACCGTCGACCGCGCCTGCCGCGTCGCCGGGCAGGCGGGTGGGCAGGCGCGCCACCTGTCCGGCGATCACCTCCAGCGACACCGCATCCAGCAGGACCGCGGCGGCGAGGGTGGTGGCGCCAGCGTCCTCGAGGCCCAGGGCGAAGCCGGCGACGGTGCGCAGCGGTGTACGGAAGCCGTCGCGCAGGACCACGTGGCCGGAACGCGTGGCCTGAGGCGCGCCGTCACGCCCGGGCCCCCGGGCGTTCACGGCGGGTTGCCGTAGCGCGACACCTCGAGCACCGGCCGGCCGTCGGGCCCGGCGCGCACGATGCTCAGGCGGTCGTATTCGGCGTCGTCCATCGGCGCCACCGTGCAGTCGCACAGGGCGGCCACGATCGCGGGCACGGTGTTGCTGTGGCCGGCGACCAGCACCGTGCCAGCGGGGTGCTCCGCCTTCAGCCGGGCGACGAACCCGGGGGCCGGTTGCGCGGGGTCGTACACGGTGACCGGCACGCCTTGCGCGCGCGCCACGGGCTCCAGCGTCTGTCGGGTGCGCTGGAAGGTGGTGGCATACGCCGCGGCCAGCGGGGTGGCGGCCAGGTGGCGTGCCAGTCGCGCCGCGCGTGCCTGCCCTGCCGGGCTCAGCGCGGGGTCGCGGCTGGCATCGGCCTTCTCTGCGTGGCGGACCACGATGAAGGTCGGGGTGGGCGCCACGGCCGCGGTCTGCGCGCCCGCGCACCCCGCGAGCGCCACGGCCAGCAGGATGCCCACGCAGAGCCCGCGCATCGAGCGCCTACCGCGCAAGGTGCAGGCCGGACAGGGGCTTGCTCACGTCGAGTTCCAGCCGGCGGGCCTCCTGTCCGTCGTGGTAGTGGACCACCACCCGCTGCGGCGAGGGCGCCACCGGGTAGAACAGGTCCAGTGCCGCCTCGTCGCCGGGCGCGATGGTCAGCGGCAGGGTGGTGGCGCGGTCCTCGATGCGGTCGTCCACGCGCCCGTTGTTGACCATGCGCGCGATGCCCACCCCCAGCAGCACCGGCGCGGCCAGCACCAGGCCACCCGCGGCCGCGGCGGCACCGCCCCCGGCGGCGCCACCCGCGCCCAGGGCGGCGC
>CBFGMM010000184.1:0-3278 GCA_965649855.1 uncultured Thermomonas sp.
GAGTGGCCGCGTGAGCGCGCCGGCATCGCTCGACCTGGGGGTGATCGGCAACGGCAGCTTCGGCGCGCTGGTCGATGCACGCGGGCGGGTGGTGTGGAGCTGCCTGCCCGCGTTCGACGGCGACCCGGCGTTCTGCGCCCTGCTGTCGCCGCGCCTGCACGACGGCGGCGACTTCGGCATCGAGCTGGAGGACTTCGCGCGCGCCGAGCAGGCCTACCTGCCGAACACCGCGGTGCTGCGCACGGTGCTGCACGATGCGCACGGCGGGTCGCTGGAGATCGTGGACTTCGCGCCGCGCTGGCGCCAGCACGACCGCTTCTACCGCCCCGTGTCGATCGTGCGCCGGGTCACGCCGCTCACCGGCAGCCCGCGCGTGCGCATCCGCGCGCGCCCGCTGGCCGACTGGGGCGCGCGCGTGCCCGAGCAGACCTGGGGCAGCAACCACGTGCGCTGGCTGCTGCCCGCGCTGGCCCTGCGCCTGACCACCGACGCCCCGCTGCGCTTCGTGCGCGAGGGCCTGCCGTTCGTGCTGTCGCACCGGCTGCACCTGGTGCTGGGGCCGGACGAGACGCTGGCGCGCTCGATCTCCGGCTACGTGGAGGAAGCGCTCGGTCGCACCGTGGCCTACTGGCGGGAGTGGGTGCGCTACCTCTCGGTGCCGCTGGAGTGGCAGGACGCGGTGATCCGCAGCGCGATCACCCTGAAGCTGTGCCAGTACGAGGACAGCGGCGCCATCATCGCGGCCATGACCACGTCCATCCCCGAGGCGCCGGGTTCGCCGCGCAACTGGGACTACCGCTACTGCTGGCTGCGCGACGCGGCCTTCGTGGTGCGCGCGCTCAACCGGCTGGGCGCCACCCGCAGCATGGAGGAGTTCCTGCGCTACATCTTCAACATCGCGACCCACGACGGCAGCCTGCAACCGCTGTACGGCATCGGGTTCGAGGAGGCGCTGGAGGAAACCGAGGTCCCGTCGCTGGCGGGCTACCGCGGGATGGGCCCGGTGCGCCGCGGCAACCTGGCCTGGGTCCAGAAGCAGCATGACGTGTACGGCAGCGTGGTGCTCGCCTCCACCCAGCTGTTCTTCGACCAGCGCCTGGCCGATCCCGGCGGCAGCGGGGCGTTCGCCCGGCTGGAACCGCTGGGCGAGCGCGCCTTCGCCCTGCACGACGTGCCCGACGCCGGGCTGTGGGAGTTCCGCGGCCGCGCCGAGGCGCACACCTACACCGCGGCGATGTGCTGGGCCGCCTGCGACCGGCTGGCGAAGATCGCCCTGCGCTTGGGGCTGCCCGAGCGCGCCGCGCACTGGCGCGGGCGCGCCGTTACGATCCGCGCCAACACCCTGGAGCGGGCCTGGCGCCCCGCGGCCAACCGCTTCAGCGCCTCGTTCCAGAGCGACTACCTGGATGCCTCGCTGCTGCTGCTGGCCGACATCGGCTTCATCGCCGCGGACGATCCCCGCTACGTGGCCACGGTGGACGCGATCGGCCGCGAGCTGCGCCACGGCGACGGCGTGTTCCGCTACGTGGCGCCGGACGATTTCGGCACCCCGGAGACCAGCTTCACCATCTGCACCTTCTGGTACATCGACGCGCTGGCGGCCACCGGCCGCCGCGAGGAGGCCCGCGCCCTGTTCGAACGCGTCCTGCAGCGCCGCAACCCGCTGGGCCTGCTGTCGGAGGACATGGCGTTCGGGGACGGCGAGGCCTGGGGCAACTTCCCGCAGACCTATTCGCACGTGGGCCTGATCAACGCCGCGATGCGCCTGTCGCGGTCGTGGGAGGAGGCCTCGTGAGCCGCCTGGTGGTGGTGTCCAACCGGGTGGCGATCCCCGGCGAGAACCGCGCCGGCGGGCTGGCCCCCGCGCTGCGCGCGGCGCTGGCCGAGCGCGGCGGGGTGTGGTTCGGCTGGAGCGGCAAGGCGGTGGCCGGCGCGCCCGGCGCGCCGCAGGAGCAGCGCGACGGCGCGATCCGCTACCTGACGATGGACCTGGAGCCGGGCGAGGTGGCGGCGTACTACAACGGTTTCTCCAACCGCACCCTGTGGCCGCTGCTGCACTTCCGGCTGGACCTGGTGGACTACGACCGCGCCACCCGCGCGGGCTACTGGCAGGTCAACCGCCGCTTCGCCGACGCGCTGGCCCCGCTGCTGCGCGACGACGACACCGTGTGGATCCACGACTACCACCTGATCCCGATGGCGCAGCTGCTGCGCGAACGCGGGGTGGGCTGCCGGATCGGCTTCTTCCTGCACGTGCCGGTGCCCTCGGCCGACCTGATGATGGCGATGCCCGACCACCACGGGCTGTTCAGCGCGCTGTACGACTACGACCTGCTGGGCTTCCAGACCAGCCGCGACAACGACCGCTTCCGCACCTACGCGCGCCTGTACGGCGGCTGCCGGAGCGTGGACGAGGCGACCCTGGAGGCGGCCGGCGGCCGCCGGTTCCGCACCGGCGCCTTCCCGATCAGCATCGACACCGCGCAGATCGCGCGCCAGGCCGCCACCGCCAGCGGCAAGCCCGCGCTGCGCAACCTCCACACCAGCCTGGAGCGGCGGATGCTGGCGATCGGGGTGGACCGGCTGGACTATTCGAAGGGCCTTCCGGAACGCTTCCAGGCCTTCGACCGCTACCTGCAGCGGCACGCGGCGCAGAAGGGCAGCCTGACCTACCTGCAGATCGCCCCGGTCTCGCGCGGCGAGGTGGACGAATACCAGCACCTGCGCAACCAGCTGGAGCAGATGGCCGGCCACATCAACGGGCGCCACGCGGAGCCCGACTGGACGCCGCTGCGCTACGTCAACCGCAACATCCCGCAGGCGATGCTGGCCGGCTACTACCGGATGGCGCGGATCGGCCTGGTCACCCCGCTGCGCGACGGCATGAACCTGGTGGCCAAGGAGTTCGTGGCGGCGCAGGACCCGGACGATCCGGGCGTGCTGGTGCTTTCGCTGCTGGCCGGCGCCGCGCTGGAGCTCAAGGACGCGCTGCTGGTCAATCCGCACGACGTGGACGGCGTGGCGGATGCCATCGCCACCGCCGCGGGCATGCCGCTGGCGGAGCGCCGGGAACGCTGGCAGGCGATGGCCGACCACCTGGCCAGGCACGACATCCACGCCTGGCGGCGCGCGTACCTGGCGGCGCTGGAGGCGGCCTGACCGCGCGGGTTTCCGCGTTGTAGTGCGGTGACCGGGCCACGCCCGCCGCGGGACGCGTCGCCCAATGTCGTTCATCGCCGAACTCAGGCAGCGCAAGGTGTTCCGCGTCGCTGCCGCCT
>CBFGMM010000185.1:0-3210 GCA_965649855.1 uncultured Thermomonas sp.
CATCCGCCCATGGGCTTCGTGGCCGAACTGCGGCAGCGCAATGTGTTCCAGATCGCTCTGGGCTACCTGGCGGTGGCGTGGCTCGGGGTGCAGGTGGCGGACATCGCGCTGGGCGCGTTCCACGCGCCGGACTGGGTGCTGCAGACCTTCATCCTGCTGTTCGCGCTGGGCTTCCCGGTGGCGCTGCTGATGGCCTGGGCGCTGGAGCTCACGCCGCAGGGCGTCAAGGTCGACATGGACCGCACCGGCCGCAAGCGCATGCTGGCGATTGCCGCGGTGCTGGCGGCGCTGGCACTGGCGTGGTTCTTCCGCGCGGGATGGCCGATGACCGGGCGCGCCGAGCCGGTGCCTGCGGACGCGGTAGCCGATGCGCAGCCTGCTGCCCCGGCAAGCACCGACGCATCCAACGGTAGCGTCGCCGTGCTGGCGTTCGCCGACCTGTCGCCCAACGGCGACCAGGGCTACCTGTCCGACGGGTTGTCGGAGGAGATCCTCAACCAGCTGGCGCAGGTCGAGGGGCTGGAAGTGCGCGCGCGCACCTCGAGCTTCGCTTTCAAGGGCAGGAACGAGGACGTGCGGGTGGTGGGCGAGCGCCTGCAGGTCAAGCACGTGCTGGACGGCAGCGTGCGCAAGGCCGGCGACCGGCTGCGCATCACCGCACAGCTCATCCGCGCGCGCGACGCCGCGCAGGTGTGGTCCAAGGCCTACGACGGCGACATGGGCAACATCTTCGCCATGCAGGAAGCGGTGGCGCGGGACGTTGCCGCTGCCCTGAGCGTCAAGCTGGAAGCGAGCGACGTGTCGCGTGTCGCGGGCGGCACGACCAACGTGGCGGCGTACGAGAAATTCCTGCAGGGCCGCGCGGCCAAGACGAGCATCGACGCGGCGGGAGGCGAGCGCTCGGTGGAACTCCTGCGCGAGGCGGTGCAACTGGATCCCGGGTTCGGCGCCGCGTGGGTGAGCCTGGTACAGAGCCTGTACGACCTGCCGGGCAGCCTGGCAACCCGGCCCGAGGCAGGGAAGCGGGAGCTGGCGGAGATCCTTTCCAGCAACCTGGGCGCCGCGCCCGATGCTCCGTGGTCGCAGCACCTGCTTGCGTACGACCACCTGGCCCATTACCGCTGGGCGCAGGCCGATGCGGCGCTGGAGCGCGTGACGGGCACGCCGTACGGCAACCGTCGCAATCCAGATCCCTGGGCCAACCCGCCGATCTACCTGAAATGGGCGCGGCTGTTCGTCACCGGGCGCGTATCGGACGCCTTCCAGCTCACCGACCGCTGGGTGGCGTCGGACCCGCTGAGCCTGTACGCCGGCACGGTCAAGGTGATGTTCCTGCCGTACGTGGGCAGGGAAGACGAGCTCGCAGTGGAGATCGCCCGCGTCCGCACGCTGGAGGGGAACACGACCGTGGCCGAGCGCGCACTGCTGCTGCACATGCTGGGCGCGCCCGGGGTTGCGCCGAAGCAGCTGCGCGCGCAGTTCGCCCGGGTGGCGGAACTGGCCGGGCCGGAGTCGCTGGAGCATCGCCTGTTCCCCCAGCTGGACGACCCCGCCGCTGCGCGCCGCGTGTTGCGGGAGGCCTTCGAGGCCCGTGCGGACTACGCCCACCTGCGACCGCTGATCCACTACGCCGACGGCTTCGGCGACCGCGAGCTGGCCATGGAGGTGTTGCGCCAGGCGGTGGAAACGCCGGCGTGGCGGACCCCGTACGAGCTTGGCTACCTGCTGTGGTACCCGTACAAGACCGGCCTGCGCGCCGACCCGCGGTTCAAGGACCTGCTGGTGACGATCGGGCTGCCGGCGTACTGGCGCGCCACCGGCAACTGGGGCGACTTCTGCGCGCCCGCCGGAAGCCGCGACTTCCGCTGCAGGTAGATCCAGGCGACAACCACTGATGCGGCGAGTCCGTGGCCCACCATGCATGCGCAATGCTGGGCCCCTGGGGCTACCATGCGAGCCCGTCCCAGCAGGCCCGCCCATGCCCCTCTCCATGCACGCCGCATCCGTCCCCGTGTTCCAGCAGATGCTCGGCGCGCTCTCCGGGGTGCTGGCGAAGGCGGAATCCCTGGCCGCGGAACGCAAGCTGGAGCCCGACGCACTGCTGCAGGCGCGGCTGTTCCCCGACATGTTCCCGCTGGCGCGCCAGGTGCAGATCGCCTGCGACTTCGCCGGCAGCGTGTCGGCGCGGCTGGCCGGCGCGGAGGTGCCGGCATACGCCGGTGGCGATGCCGGATTCGCCGGACTGCAGCAGCGCATCGCGGCGACCCTGGCCTTCATCGGCGGGCTGGACGCCGCGCGCTTCGAGGGCAGCGAGCAACGCGAACTCGTGCTGCGGCCCGGCACGCCCAAGGAACGCCGCATCGGCGGCCAGGCCTACCTGCTGGCCTACGGGCTGCCGCAGTTCTTCTTCCATGTCACCACCGCATACGCGCTGCTGCGCCACAACGGCGTGGACATCGGCAAGAAGGACTACATGGGCGCCTACTGATGGACGCGCCCGACGCCCTGCCGCTGCTCAGCGCCGCCGAGGCGCGCGCGCTGGGCTGCCTGATCGAGAAGGAAGCCACCACCCCGGATGTCTATCCGCTGACGATCGCGGCGGTGCTGTCCGCGGCCAACCAGAAGACCGCGCGCGAACCGCTGATGGCCCTGGAAACCGGCGCCGTGAACCATGCGCTGCGCCAGCTGGAGGCCAAGGGCTTGGCCAGGCAGGTGTTCTCGTCGCGCTCGGAACGCTACGAGCACCGCGCCGCCACGCGCCTGGGGCTGGCGCCGCCGCAGCTCGCGCTGCTGGGGTTGCTGCTGCTGCGCGGACCGCAGACCGCCGGCGAGCTGCTCGTGCGCAGCGAACGCCTGCACGCATTCGCGGACGTGGACGGGGTGCGGCACCAGCTGGAGCGGCTGGCGATCCGCCAGCCCGCGCTGGTGGTGCAGCTGCCGCGCGGCCCGGGGCAGCGCGAGGACCGCTTCGCGCACCTCCTGTGCGGAGCGGTGGACGTGGAGGCGCTGGCCAGCCGGGATGCGGATGCCGCGCCCCCGGCGCAGGGACTGGCCGCGCGGGTCGCGGCGCTGGAGGCCGAGGTGGCGGAACTGCGCGCGCAGCTGGAGCGGTGGCTGGACGCCGCGCAGGGCGGGGCGCGCGCGCCCGATTGACCCGGCGGCGGCGGCTGCAGCCCCACGTACGGGCGCGCTGTGCGATGCCGGGCCGGG
>CBFGMM010000186.1:0-3202 GCA_965649855.1 uncultured Thermomonas sp.
GGCTTGGGCTGGGCGATGCCGCGGTGGCGCGCATGCGCGAAGACCTGGTGTTCGATGCGATGCCGGCGCGGCGCGACCTGGGCTACGCGCCGCGTCCGTTCGCCCCCGACGCCGCGATGTTTGCGCCGCCCTAGACGGCGGGTTCGGCGGGCGTGCGCGCCCTGGCGCGCGCGCGCAAGGCGATCACCAGCACGCCGCCCAGCACCATCGCCCCGCCCAGCAGCACGCGCGGCCCCGGGCGGTCGCCCCAGAACAGCACGCCCAGCACCACCACCAGCAGCGGCACCAGCAGCATCCACGGCGTGATCTGCGACACCGGGTGGCGCTGCACCAGCCGGTAATAGACGCCGTGCCCCAGCAGCGAGGCGCCGAGCGCGGCGTACACCACCCCGAACCAGGCCAGCCCGCTGGCCTGCGGCAGCGCGCGCAGCGCGCCCGGCTCCAGCCACGCGCTCAGCAGGAGCAGCACCGGCAGGCTGAGCAGCGCCATCCAGCCCTGCTGCGAATACAGGCTGATCCCGCGCAGCCCCTTCATCAGGATGGTGGCCACCGCCAGCGTGAGCGCGGACACCAGCATCGCCGCCACCGCCAGCGGGCGCTGCAGCACGTGCGGGTCCAGGCCCAGCACCAGCACGCCCAGGAAGCTGGCCGCCACCGCGCTGGCGGTGCGCCAGCCGATCCGTTCCCCAAGCCACCACCACGCGAGCAGGGTCGTCATCGGCACGTAGCTCTGCATCAGGATCGCGGGCGAGGTGAGGTCGCCGGCGAGCCGCAGCGCCATGAAGTTCAGCGAGAAGTGGACCACGCCCACCAGCAGCGAGACCGCCACCAGGCGCCACCACTGGCCGGCCGGCGGTCGCCGGATCAGCAGGGCCAGGGCCGGCAGCAGCACGGCGAAGCGCAGCGCGGTGAACAGGATCGGCGGGATTTCCTGCAGCGCGCGGGCGGAGGTCAGGAAGTTCACCGCCCACGCCAGGACGATCAGCAGCACCAGCGCCAGGTCGCGGCCGCGCAGCGCCTGCGCGGCGCTCATCGACTCACCACGGCGGGTGGATCACCAGGACCAGCCCAGCCTGCGGTAGAGCTTGGACAGCACCCAGGCCGGCCCGATCAGCAGGTAGCGCAGGTCGGTCAGGAAGCTGGGCTTCCTGCCCTCGAAGCGCTTGCCGTGGCCGATGAACTGCGCGATCCAGGCGACCACGAACACGCCGGCGCTCAGTTGCAGCAGGCCGGCCGTGCCCAGCGCGTCGTGCAGGCCGCGGGTCAGCCAGGCCATCGCCACGAACACCGCCAGCATGCCGAAGCCGATCGGGCGCGAGGCGCGGTAATAGAACATCCAGCCGGCGAACATCGCCAATGCCGCCCACAGGCCCGGGCGGAACAGCGTGCCCGGCACCGGGATGCACCACAGCAGGCCGATCACGCTCCACAGGATCAGCGGCACCGCGAACAGGTGGATGCGCTGGTTGACCGGGTTCTGGTGGTCGCCGGCGTAGTGGGCGAACCAGCCATCGATGGGGCGGGGGGCATCGACGGGAGGCGGGGCGCTGGTATTCATCGCAGGGCCATTGCCGTGGCGGACGCCGGCAGCATAGCGCAGGGTCAATCCACGGTGATCCCGGCCAGCGCCCACAGCGCCTCCGCGTACTTGGCGCGGGTGCGTTCGATCACGTCCGCCGGCAGGCGCGGTCCGGGCGCGGTCTTGTCCCAGGCAAGCGTCTCCAGGTAGTCGCGCACGAACTGCTTGTCGTAGCTGGGCGGGCTGGTGCCGACCCGGTACGCATCGGCCGGCCAGTAGCGGCTGGAATCGGGTGTCAGCACTTCGTCCATCAGGTGCAGGCGCCCGCCCGCGTCCGTGCCGAACTCGAACTTGGTGTCGGCGAGGATGATGCCCCGCCGGGCGGCGTGTTCGCGGGCGAAGGCATACAGCGCCAGCGTCACGGCGCGGATCTCCTCGGCGCGCGCGCGGCCGACCAGGTCCACCACCGCGTCGAAGTCGATGTTCTCGTCGTGGTCCCCGACCGCCGCCTTGGTCGACGGGGTGAAGATCGGCTCCGGCAGCTGCTGGGCCTGCTGCAGGCCGGGCGGCAGGGCGATGCCGCTGATCGCGCCGGTGCGCTGGTAATCCTTCCACCCACTGCCGATCACGTAGCCGCGCGCGATGCATTCCACCGGCACCGGCGTGAGTTTCCTCGCCACCACCGACCGCCTCGCGTACGGCGCCGGGTCCACCCCCGCGGGCAGCACGTCGGCAACGTCGATCCCGGTCAGGTGGTTGGGGATGATGTGCGCGGTGCGGGCGAACCAGAAGTTGCTGAGCTGGCAGAGCATCTCGCCCTTGCCCGGGATCGGGTCGGGCAGGACGACATCGAACGCGCTGAGCCGGTCGGTGGCGACCATCAGCAGCATGCCGTCCCAGGGCCCGCCGTCGCCCAGGTCGAACAGGTCGCGGACCTTGCCGCGGTGGACCAGGTTCAGGCCGGGAAGCTCGGACTGCAGCAGGGTGGTGGCCATGCGTGGGCGCAACGCGGGAGGGGCGCACAGTCTACCGGCCGACGGCACCGGGCCGCGCCTGTACACTGACCCGCATGACGCGCTGGTACGGCAAATTCCTCGGCTTCATCGCCGGCTGGCTGCTGCTGCGGCACCCCGCGGGCGGGTTGCTGGGCGCGCTGGTCGGGCATGCGTTCGACGCGGACTGGCTGCGCACCACGCGCGACACTCCGTATCGCGTGTTCGGGCTGACCGCCGATGCCAGCGATGCGGAACTCGAGCAGGCCTATCGGCGGCTGATCGGCCAGTACCACCCGGACCGGGTGGCCGGCGCCGCCCCGGAGTTGCGGGCGCAGGCCGAGGAAAAGGCGCGCGAGATCAACGCCGCCTACGACCGCATCAAGTCGATCCGCGCGAAGCGCTGAGCCGGTCACCGCAAGAACACGGCCGTCCCGCCGCCGGCGGCCGGAGCGAGCCGGGGCGACGGGGGGCCGTGCGGGGAGGGAGGCGGAGGGCGTTCGGGGCAACGCGTGTGGACGAGGTTGCATGCCGGTACGGCCCAGGCCATCAACCGGATGCAGCGGTCGGCCCATCGCCGCGCGCGGGGGGTGACGCACCGGGCGCGGTTACAATCCGGCCACCATGCAGCCGACCGTCATCGCCCCGTCCATCCTGTCCGCCAATTTCGCCCGGCTGGGCGAAGAGGTCG
>CBFGMM010000187.1:0-3200 GCA_965649855.1 uncultured Thermomonas sp.
GCGCGCGCGCTGGTCACCCGCCCGGCCCTGCTGCTGGCCGACGAACCCACCGGCAACCTCGACAGCGCATCGGCGGCGGAGGTGTTCGAGCTGTTCCGCAGGTTCAACCGCGAGTTCGGCTGCGCGGTGCTGCTGGTGACGCACGATGCGCGGCTGTCGGAGCGCTGCGACCGCACCGTGTCGCTGGTGGACGGGCGGATCGCGGGCGACACCGCGAACGCCGCGGCCTGAGCCGCGCTACGGCGTGGCCGTGCCGCCGCCCTGCACCAGCAGCCTGGGGAACTGCCGTGGCTGCGATCGCAGGTACTGCGGCGGCGCCGCCACCGACGCGCCCAGGTGCGCGGCGGCGTGCCAGGGCCAGCGCGGGTCGTAGAGCATGCCGCGCGCCAGCGCGACCAGGTCGGCATCGCCGGTGGCCACGATCGCCTCGGCGTGGTCGAAGTCGGTGATCAGGCCCACCGCCACCACCGGCACCCCGACCGCCTGCTTCACCGCGCGCGCCAGCGGCACCTGGTAGCCCGGACCCACCGGGATGTCCTGCCGCGGATCCAGGCCGCCGCTGGACACGTGGATGGCGCCGCAGCCACGCGCCTCCAGCGCGCGGGCGAACGCCACGGTCTGTTCGATGTCCCAGCCGCCCGCCACCCAGTCGGTGCCCGACAGCCGCACGCTGACCGGCCGCTCCGACGGGAACGCCGCGCGCACCGCCTCGAACACCTCCAGCGGGAAGCGCATGCGGTTCTCGAGCGAGCCCCCGTACGCATCCTCGCGCCGGTTCGACAGCGGCGACAGGAACTGGTGCAGCAGGTAACCGTGCGCGGCGTGGATCTGCACCGCATCGATCCCCAGCCGCGCGGAGCGCACCGCCGCCTGGGCGAAGGCCTCGCGGATGGCGTCCATGCCGGCGCGGTCCAGCGCCATCGGCGCGTGCTCGCCGTGCTTGAACGGCAGCGCGGAGGGCGCCACGGTCTGCCAGCCGTTGTGCGCGCCGGGCGCGATCTGTGCGCCCCCATGCCAGGGCACCTCGGTCGAAGCCTTGCGCCCCGCGTGCGCCAGCTGGATCGCAACCGGCATCGCCGACCAGCGGCGGATGCCCTGCAGCACGTCGCCCATCGCTGCCTCGGTGGCGTCGTCCCACAGGCCCACGTCGGCGTGCGAGATGCGGCCTTCCGGCAGCACCGCAGTGGCCTCGATGGTCAGCAACCCGGCGCCCGACAGCGCCAGCTGGCCCAGGTGGACCAGGTGCCAGTCGGTCATGCAGCCATCCACGGCCGAGTACTGGCACATCGGCGCGATCACGATGCGGTTGGCCAGGCGCAGGCCGCCGATCGCCAGCGGTTCGAACAGCTTCGATGCGCTCATGCGCGCCACGCCTCCATCGCCAGCTGGAAGGACTGCACCCGCGCGGCGTGGTCGAAGATGTTCGCGGTCAGGATCAGTTCGTCCGGCCGGTGCCGCTCCACGAACGCCGCCATCGCGGCGCGCACCGTGCCCGGGGCGCCCACCGCGCGGCAGGCCAGGGCGGTGTCGATCATCTGCTTTTCCGCGGGCGTGCAGTAATCATCGATCGCCTCGCCGCTGGCCAGCGGCGGCGGCACCAGGCCGGGCCGGCCGCGGCGCAGGTTGGCAAAGGCCTGCTGCTGGGTGGTGAACAGGCGCGCGGCCTCGGCATCGGTCTCCGCCGCCACCACGTTGAGCGCCAGCATGACGTGCGGCGCGGCCAGCCGCGCCGACGGCCTGAACTCGCGGCGGTACAGCGCCAGCGCCTGTTCCATCGCATCCGGCGCGAAGTGCGAAGCGAACGCGTAGGGCAGGCCCAGCGCGGCGGCGAGGCTGGCGCCGAACAGGCTGGAGCCCAGGATCCAGGCCTCCACGTCCACCCCCGCACCCGGTACCGCCTGCACCGGTTGCCCGGGCTGCACCGGCTCGAAGTAGCCCAGCAGCTCCACCACGTCGGCCGGGAACTCCTCCGCGCCCGCGTAGTAGCGCCGCAGCGCCTGCGTCGCCGCCTGGTCGGTGCCCGGCGCGCGGCCCAGGCCCAGGTCGATGCGTCCCGGGTACAGCGTGCCCAGCGTGCCGAACGCCTCGGCCGCCTGCAGCGGCGAATGGTTGGGCAGCATGATGCCGCCGGCGCCGACGCGGATGGTGGAGGTGCCGCCGGCCACGTGCCCGATCAGCACCGCGGTGGCCGCGCTGGCGATCCCGGGCATGTTGTGGTGCTCGGCCAGCCAGTAGCGGCGGTAGCCCGCGCGCTCGCCCGCCCGCGCCAGGTCCAGCGCGTTGGCGAAGGTGACTGCAGGGGTGCTGCCCACGGTGACCGGGGCCAGGTCCAGGATCGAGAGGGGGATCATGCGCGCCGCCGCTTGGGATGCCCCTGAAGATGGGGACCGGGGAGGCCGGCGCAAGTGGACACGCCGCGGTGCGCCGGAACCGGGGCGCGCCCCGCCGAGCCGCGCTTGGCAGTGCGCCGCCCGCGGCGGTCCGATCATGCCGTCTTGATCCCGGCCGGCATACCGTGCCTGCGGGCCGATGACGCGCCCTGGCGGCCGGAGTCGGCGGCGGGCGAGTGAGGAGACCGCAATGGACATGCTGCTGCCGGACCACTGGGCCGGGCTGTTCGCGCTGGAGACCCCGCTGCTGGAACTCGTCCTGCGCGGCGCGCTGCTGTACCTGGCGATCCTGTTCCTGTTGCGGGTCATGCCCCGGCGCACCACCGGCGAACTGGCGGCCATGGACCTGGTGCTGATCCTGCTCATCACCGAGGCGGCCGCGCACGCGCTGGGCGATTACCACTCGCTCTCCGACGGCGTGGTGCAGATCCTGGTGATGGCCCTGCTGGCGCTGGCGATCGATTTCCTCAGCCATCGCTATCCATGGGTCCGCAGGCTCACCGAGTCGCCGCCGCTGAAGATCATCGCCAACGGCAAGCTGCTCAGGCGCAACCTGCGCCGCGAGTTCATCACGCTCGAGGAACTGCACAGCCACCTGCGCGCCAACGACGTCCAGGACGTGAGCGAGGTCCATTCCGCGCACGTGGAGGGCGAAGGCCACATCACGATCGTCAAGAAGGATCGCCAGGACAGCGGCAAGAAGACGGTCCGGCGCGCGCACTGACCCGTGAGGGATCACGTGCTGCGTCGGCCCTTGTCCCACTCCCGATCGCATGCCGTGGGTTCGATCGCCCAGGCCGATCCGCCGGG
>CBFGMM010000188.1:0-3195 GCA_965649855.1 uncultured Thermomonas sp.
CGTCAACGCGGCGCCGGGCGCGGGCTCAGCCGCGGGCGTGGCCTCGCCCGCGGCCGGCTGGGCGGCAGGCACGGCGTTCACCGCAGCTGCCGGGGCGATCAGCGGCACCCCGGGTTCGATCATCGCCGCGGTGACCCGGTGGCGGTCGTGGAACCCGAACGCCGAGTCCGCGCGCGCGGACACGATCATGCGCACCATGTTGCCGGGCACCATCAGTTCCAGCGCCACGTCGCGCCCCTCGGGCGTGCGCCCTTCCAGGGTGAGTTCGACGAACGCGCCGGCGGTGTCCACCTCGCGGCAGGGTACGTGCGGCCCGGCGGGCCCGTCCTGCAGGTAGGGCTTGATGGCATCGCCCAGGGCTTCCAGGGCGGGCGGGAAGAAGAACACGGCATAGCCGCTGGGGTCGTTGTTCATCGCGGCAGTGTGGCATGTCCGCTGGCCGGCACCCGTCAACGCGCCTGCACGCCGCGGGTGGCCGGGACTTCGCCGCGCGCGGGCTGCATGCGATCCTGCGCGGATGCCGATCCGCACCTTGCCCCGCGTGGCCGCCATCGCGTTGCTGGCCTGCCTTGCCGCCGCCTGCGCCGCGCCCGCGCTGCCCTTCGCGCGCCTGTCCGGACTGGTGACCAGTGCCGGTTTGCGGGAAATCAGCGGCCTGGCTGCGTCGCGCGCCCACCCGGGCGTGCTGTGGGCGATCAACGATTCCGGCAATCCCGCCCGCCTGCATGCGATCAGCCGGCGCGGGCGGCTGCTGGCGAGCTTCCCGGTCGAGGGCGCGCGCAACATCGACTGGGAAGACCTCGCCAGCTTCACCCTCCACGGCCGGCATTACCTGCTGGTGGCCGACACCGGCGACAACGGCGGGCGCCGGCGCAACGTCGCGCTGCACGTGTTCGAGGAGCCGGCCACCCTGGACGGCGCGGCGCTGCGGCCCGCCTGGACCGTGCGCATGCGCTGGCCGGACGGTCCGCGCGACTGCGAGGCGGTGGCGGTGGATGCGCGGGACGGGCGGATCCTGCTGGTGTCCAAGAAGCGCGAGCCACCGGAGTTGTTCAGCCTGCCGCTGTCCCCCACGCCGGATGGCCAGGAATGGCCGGAACCCCGCCGCATCGGCCGGCTGTCCGGCGTCCCCCAGCCCGGGCCCGACCTGCAGCGTACCGACCCGCAGCTGGCCCGGCACTTCGCCCAGGTCACCGCCGCCGATGTGTCGCCGGACGGCCGCACCCTGGCGGTGCTGACCTACGGCAGCGTGCTGTTCTACCGCCGCGACGCGGGACAGGAGTGGGGCGAGGCGGTGGCCAGCGCGCCGCAGGCGCATGACGTGCCGCTGATCCCGCAGGCGGAGGCCCTGGCCTGGACCACCGGCGGGGCCGGCCTGTATGCCAGCGGCGAATTCAGCCCCGCCCCGCTGTTCTATCTCTCGCCGCAGCTGGACTAGCCGCCACCGCTGGTCGGAAGGCGCTTGTCGACTTGATATCAATTTGATATCAATACTCGACACCGTTGCCAACCGACGAGGCCGCGCCATGAAGGAAACACCGATCCGCTCCCTGCCGGGCATCCCCGTCCTGCTCGGCCTGCTCCTGCTGATGCTGGCCGGCGCCTACCTGATCGTCAGCGGCGTTGCCCAGGGCCCCGGCCTGCGGGTCGCGGCGGGCGCGGTGCTGGTCCCCGTCGCCGCCTTCTTCCTGTTCGGCCTGTACATGGTCGAACCCAACCAGTCCGCGGTCATCAGCCTGTTCGGCAAGTACGTCGGCACGGTCAAGGAAAACGGGCTGCGCTGGAACAACCCGTTCTTCAGCAAGAAGAAGGTCAGCCAGCGGGTGCGCAACTTCGAGAGCGGCAAGCTCAAGGTCAACGAACTGGACGGCAGCCCGATCGAGATCGCGGCGGTGATCGTGTGGCAGGTCGTCGACTCGGCCGAGGCGGTCTACAACGTGGACGACTACGAGAGCTTCGTCCACATCCAGTCCGAGTCGGCGCTGCGCACGATGGCCACCAGCTATCCCTACGACCAGCACGAGGACGGGCAGATCGCGCTGCGCAGCCACGCCAGCGAGATCTCCGAGCACCTGGAAAAGGAACTGTCCGAGCGCCTGGCCGATGCCGGCGTGCAGGTGCTCAACGCCCGCATCAGCCACCTCGCCTACGCGCCGGAAATCGCCCACGCGATGCTGCAGCGCCAGCAGGCGAACGCGGTGATCGCCGCGCGCACCCGGATCGTGGCCGGTGCGGTGGGCATGGTGGAGATGGCGCTGGCCGAGTTGCAGAAGAACGGCGTGGTGCAGCTGGACGAGGAACGCAAGGCGCAGATGGTCAGCAACCTGCTGGTCGTGCTGTGCGGCGACCGCAGCACCCAGCCGATCGTCAACGCGGGCACGCTGTACTGATGGACGCGTGGGTGCCGCTGGTGGTCGCCTGCAGCGGGTTGCCGGCGGTCGGCATCGCCGCCTGGCTGGCGCGCTCGCCGCAGCCGCTGCAGCGCAGCCTGGCGCTGCACATGGCGCTGGTGGGCCTGGCCATACTGGCCGGCGCCCTGGCGATGTACTGGACCGGCGGCGACCGGGGCGCGACCCGCGCGGTGGCGATCGTGATGGTGCTGGCGGTCAATGCGCTGGGCGTCTCGATGATCCTGCGCGTGCGCCGCGGCGTCGGTGGCCGGCGATGAGCGAGAAAAAGGCCTACCCGCTGCGGATCAACGCCGATGTCCTGGCCGCGGCGCAGCGCTGGGCCGACGACGAGTTGCGCAGCCTCAACGCGCAGATCGAATACGTGTTGCGCGACGCCCTGCGCAAGGCCGGGCGCCTGCCGAGCAAGGCGATCAGACCGAACAACGAGGACGACACCCGATGAGCACGCGCTGGCACTACAAGGTGGTGGAGGTGAAGGCCGCCTTCCTGGCCCTCAAGCCCAGGCAGCTGGAAGAGGCGCTGGTTCCCCTGGGACACCAGGGCTGGGAGCTGGTCGCCGTGACCTACGCAACCACCTCCGCCACCCTGTACCTGAAGAAGCCGGCCTGACGGCGGCCGCCGGTTCCCGTTGCGCTGCGACCGGCGCACGCTGGCCCCGGGCGCATCGGGGCCGCTAAGCTGGGCGCATGCCCTGCCTGACGCCGGCGCCGCTGCAGGCGGTGCTCCTGAACACCCCGGACATCGAGCTCTGGCCCGCCACGCTGCTGCGGGCGCGCGGCAACAC
>CBFGMM010000189.1:0-3181 GCA_965649855.1 uncultured Thermomonas sp.
CGGCATGGGCGCGCGGCGACGAGGCCGCGGCGCTCGGCCACCTGGACGGCTTCGGGGAGCGGCATGCGGCCACCCGCGCCATCCTGCGCGCGGAACATGCGCTGGCGCGCGGTAACCCGCAGGATGCCCTGCTGGCGCTGGACCTGCCGCAGGCCCAGCCATTGCCGCCCCGTGGCGTGCGCCTGCGCGCGGAGGCGCTGGCCGCCAGTGGCCGGGCCGACGAGGCCTATGGCCTGCTGGGATCGCTGCGCCAGCAGCAGGCGTTGCCCGGCGCGCGGCTGGACGCGTTGCAGGCCGAATGGGCGGCGCAGGCGCTGCAGCAAGCCGGCGATGCCAACGTGCTGGCCGATCGCTGGGATGCCCTGCCGGCCGCGCTGCGCACGTCCCCGCCGGTGGTCGGCGCCTACGCCACCCGCGCCGCCGCGATGGGCTGGGACGAGGCCGCCACGCGCAGCCTGGAGCAGGCGCTGGATGCCGGCTGGGACGAATCGCTGGCCGATCTCTACGGGCGCGTGCCGGCCGCGCGCCTGGAACACCGCCGTGCGCAGGTCGAGCGCTGGCTGCAGGCCCACCCCTCCAGTCCCGCCCTGCTGCTGGCCGCCGCGCGCATCGCCCAGGCCCAGGGCCAGTGGACCCAGGCCGAGGGGTGGCTGCATCGCGCCGTCGCGCAGGGTGCGGGTTCCGGTGCATGGGAGGCGCTGGGGGATGGCGCGGCCCACCTCGGCGACGACGCCCGCGCGCGCCTGGCCTATGCCAACGCGCTGCGCGCCCAACGCGGCCAGCCGCCCCTGGAACTGCCCGGGCGCGACCTGCGCCAGCAGATCGTGGATACCGCCGCGATCGAGGAGCGCGACGCGCACGGCCTGCCACGGCTGCGCGGCTAGTCCCGGTCGGCCGGGCCGGCCCGGCGTGCCGGCGCTTACACTTCCCGGATGAGCGCGATTCCGCCGATCGACCCCGTCCGCGATTACCTCACCGGCCTGCAGGACCGCATCTGCACGGCGATCGAAGGCGTGGATGGGGGCGCCTGCTTCGTGGAGGATCGCTGGCAGCGCCCCGAGGGCGGCGGCGGCCGGACCCGCATCCTGCGCGACGGCGCGGTGTTCGAACAGGCGGGAATCGGGTTTTCCGACGTGTCCGGCACCCGGCTGCCGCCGTCGGCCAGCGCCGCGCGGCCCGAGCTGGCGGGGGCGTCGTGGCGCGCGGTGGGCGTCTCGCTGGTGTTCCACCCGCGCAACCCCTACGTGCCCACCACCCACGCCAACGTGCGCCACTTCCGCGCCGAGCGCGACGGCCAGACGGTGGCCTGGTGGTTCGGCGGCGGCTTCGACCTGACGCCCTTCTATCCGTTCGACGAGGACGTGCTGCACTGGCATCGCACGGCGCGCGCCCTGTGCGGACCGTTCGGCGGGCAGGCGCGCTACGAGGCGCACAAGCGCTGGTGCGACGAGTACTTCTTCCTCAGGCACCGCGGCGAGACGCGCGGCGTGGGCGGCCTGTTCTTCGACGACCTGCACGGCGACTTCGAGGGGGATTTCGGCTACCTGCGCGCGGTCGGCGACGGGTTCCTGGACGCCTACCTGCCGATCGTGGAACGCCGCCGCGCGCGTCCGCACGGCGAGCGCGAACGCCAGTTCCAGCTGTACCGGCGCGGGCGCTACGTCGAATTCAACCTGGTGCTGGACCGCGGGACCCTGTTCGGGCTGCAGAGCGGCGGCCGCACCGAGTCGATCCTGATGAGCCTGCCGCCGCTGGTGCGCTGGGAGTACGGCTACGTGCCCGAACCGGGCAGCGCGGAGGCGCGGCTGGCGGACTACCTGCGGCCGCGGGACTGGCTGGGGGAACTGGCCTGAGCGAACCGCTCAGCCGGTGCCGGGCTTGGAACGCGCAATAAAAAGCCCCGCGAGCCAGGGGTGGGCTGCGGGGCCGGGTTTGGAAGGATCAGATCGGGGAGTATCTGCCTTCCTGTGATCACACCAGGGGAGGGGTAGTGATCGGCAACAGGCGTTGCACCTGTTGCGAGAGATGAGACCACTTGGCGCATGGATGGTTCGTGAAGATCCGCGTTCAAAAACCGTTGGGTTCAGGAATGATTCATTCCCCTCAGACCGGCCTGCCACGCGGGTTTCCCCCGGTCACCCTGCTCGTCAGTGCGCCTGGTCCCAGTTCGCTCCCACCCCGCTGTCCACCACCAGCGGCACGCGGAGGTCCGCCGCCCCCGCCATGAGCGCCGGGACCCGCTCGAGCAGCGTGGGCACGAAGTCCTCGTCCGCCTCGAACACCAGTTCGTCGTGGACCTGCAGGATCATCAGCGCCGGGCTATCGCCGGACACGGTGCGGTGCCCGGCCAGCCAGTCGTCCACCCGCACCATCGCGCGCTTGATGATGTCCGCGGCGGTGCCCTGCATGGGCGCATTGATCGCCGCGCGCTCCGCGCCCGCCCGCTGCGCGGCATTGCGCGAGTGGATGTAGTCCAGCGCCAGCCGCCGCCCGGACACGGTCTCGACGTGGCCGTGCTCGCGCGCCTGCTGGCGGGTGCGCTCCATGTAGTCGCGCACGCCCGGGTAGCGGCTGAAGTACAGCGCGATGTAGTCCTGCGCCTCGCCGCGGCCGATGCCGAGCTGGCGCGCCAGCCCGAACGCGCCCATGCCGTACATCAGGCCGAAGTTGATCGCCTTGGCCGCGCGGCGCTCGTTGCCGGTGACCTCCGCGATGGGGCGGCCGAAGACCTCCGCCGCGGTGGCGCGGTGGATGTCCTCGCCGGAGGCGAACGCGCGCAGCAGGGCCGGGTCCTCGGACAGGTGCGCCATGATCCGCAGCTCGATCTGCGAGTAGTCGCAGGCCACCAGCCTGCGCCCGGCGGGGGCGATGAACGCGGTGCGGATCCGCCGCCCCTCCTCGCTGCGGATCGGGATGTTCTGCAGGTTGGGATCCGACGACGACAGCCGCCCGGTGGCGGCGCCGGCCTGGTGGTAGCTGGTGTGCACGCGCCCGGTGTCCGGGTTGACCATCTCCGGCAGCTTGTCGGTGTAGGTGCTGCGCAGCTTGGCCAGGCCGCGGTACTCCAGGATCACCCGCGGCAGCGGGTGCGCATCGGCGATCGCCTCCAGCGCCTCCTCGTTGGTGGAGGGCTGGCCGCTGGGCGTCTTCACCAGCGCCGGCAGCTTCAGTTCCTCGTACA
>CBFGMM010000190.1:0-3173 GCA_965649855.1 uncultured Thermomonas sp.
CCCGCCACGCCCGCGTTCGTCGCCCGCCGCGCTGGTGCTGGCGGTGCTGGCCGCCGGCTTCACCCTGTGGGCCACCCAGGACCTGATCCTGCCGGTGCTGCTGGCGATGTTCTTCGCGCTGGTGGGCAACCCGATCATCCGCGCCCTGCAGCGCGTGCGCGTGCCGCGCTTCCTGGGCGCGCTGGCGGTGCTGTGCGGCGGCCTGGCGCTGGCGATCGTGCTGGCGGCGCAGCTGGTCCGCCCGGCGGGCGAATGGGTCCGCGAGGCGCCGCAGCAGCTGCGCAGCCTGGCGCCCAAGCTGCAGAAGCTGACCAAGCCGGTGCAGGAGGCGAACAAGGCCGCGGAGAACATCGCCCGCGCCGCCGGGGGCGAGGGCAGCGGGCGCCCGGTGCAGGTGGTCAAGACCGAGGTCAACGACCCGTACAAGATGCTGACCACCACGCCGCGGCTGCTGGCCTCGGTGCTGGCGGTGATCCTGCTGACGTTCTTCTTCATGGTCTACGGGCAGGACCTGCGGCGCAACGCGCTGGGCCTTTTGCCGGACTGGCAGAAGAAGCGGGTGACGGTGGAGATCCTGCAGGCGATCGAGAGCGAGGTCAGCCGCTACGTGCTGACCATCAGCGTGATCAACGTGGTGGTGGGCCTGGTGCTTGCGGGCTGCCTGGTGCTGTTCCTGGACATGCGCACGGACGAGGCGCTGCTGTGGGGGACCATGGCCGCGCTGCTCAACTTCGCGCCCTACGTCGGCCCCCTGATCGGCATGATCGTGATGCTGCTGATGGGCTTCGCCAGCTACGGGGAACCGGTGCAGGCGCTGATGCCCGCGGCGATCTACCTGGGCCTGCACACCCTGGAAGGGCAGATCATCACCCCGATCGTGCTGGGCAAGCGGATGGCGATCTCCCCGCTGGTGCTGATCCTGGCGCTGATGCTGTTCGGCTGGCTGTGGGGCATCATCGGCCTGCTGCTGGCGGTGCCGCTGCTGGTCTGCGTCAAGATGGTGCTGACCCGGATCGAGGGCATGGACGGCTGGGCGCGGCTGCTGGAATAGCGCGCCGGCGCACGCGGGACGCCGGCCCTACAATGCGCCGGTGAACCCGCCCATCCGCGCCGTCACCCTCGACCTCGACGACACCCTGTGGCCGTTCGCGCCGATCGGGGAGCGCATCGAATCCGCCCTGCACGCGTGGTTCGTGGCGCACAGCCCGCGCACCGCGCAGCGATTCCCGATCAGCGAGATGCGCGCGCTGCGCGAGCGGGTGTTCGCCGAGTTCCCGCAGCACGCGCACGACCTCGGCCTGCTGCGCCGGCTGACCATCGAGCGCGCCCTGCACGAGAGCGGCGACGACCCCGCGCTGGCGCACGCGGCCTACGCGATCTTCTTCCGCGAACGCAACCGCGTGGACTTCTACGCCGACGTGCCCGACGCGCTGCGCCGGATCGCCGCGCGGGTGCCGGTGGCGGCGCTGACCAACGGCAATGCGGACCTGGCGGCGATCGGCATCGCCGGGCTGTTCCGGTTCCAGCTGGGCGCGCGCGAATTCGGCGCGGCCAAGCCCGACGCCGGCATCTTCCAGGAAGCCTGCAGGCGCCTGGGGCTGCGCCCGTGCGAGGTGCTGCACGTTGGCGACCATCCGCATGCGGACGTGGGCGGCGCCGCCGCGGCCGGGCTGCGCACCTGCTGGATCGACCGCGGCGACCACGCCTGGCCCGACCCCCTGCCCCGCGCGCACCTGCGCGTGGACACCCTGACCGCGCTGGCCGACTGGCTGGACGCCCTGCCCCGCGACGAGGAAGCCGCATGACCCTGCCCGCAGGTTTCGCCCTGTCCGCCGACGCCACCGATGCCCTGCCCCTGCACGTGGTGGACAAGGCGGGCTTCGCCGCCTGGCGCGACGCGCAACCGGCCGCGGTGCAGGCGTGGCTGTCGGCGCACGACTTCGACGGCGGCGCGCACCGGGCGCTGGCCTGGGCCGATGCGGGCGGCCGCCTGGCGGGCGCGGTGCTGGGCGTCGGCGACATGCAGGATCCCTACGCGTACGCGCATGCACCAGCGGCATTGCCGCCGGTGGACTGGCGATCCGTGGCGGCCCCAGGCGCGCCCGCGGCGCGCGCGCTCCAGCTTGGCTGGGGCCTGGGCAGCTACCGCTTCGACCGCTACAAGGCGCGCACGCGCCCGCCGGCGCGCCTGGTCGCGGACGCGTTCGATGCGGAAACCGGCGACCTGCTGGCGGCCTGCCTGCGCGTGCGCGACCTGGTCAACACGCCCACCGAGCACATGGGCCCGGACGAACTGGAAGCGGCGGCGCGCGCGCTCGCGGCGGCGCACGGCGCACGCATCGACGTCACCGCCGGCGACGACCTGCTGGCCCGCAACTATCCGGCGATCCATGCGGTGGGCCGCGCCAGCCACCGCGCGCCGCGCATCATCGAACTGGCGTGGGGCGATCCCGCGCATCCGCACGTGGCGATCTGCGGCAAGGGCGTGTGCTTCGACACCGGCGGGCTGGACATCAAGGCCGCCGCCGGCATGCGCAACATGAAGAAGGACATGGGCGGCGCCGCGCACGCGCTGGCGCTGGCCGGGCTGGTGATGGCGCGCGCGCTGCCGCTGCGCATCACCCTGCTGATCGCCGCGGTGGAGAACGCGATCGGGCCGGATGCGTTCCGCCCGGGCGAAGTGATCGCCACCCGCACCGGCGTCAGCGTGGAGGTCGACAACACCGACGCCGAAGGCCGCCTGGTGCTGGGCGATGCGCTGGCCCGCGCCTGCGAGCTGGAGCCCGCGCTGCTGCTGGACTTCGCCACCCTGACCGGCGCGGCGCGCATCGCGCTGGGACCCGACCTGCCGGCGCTCTACGCCAACGACGAGGGCGTGGCGCAGGCCTGGCTGGCCGCCGGTGCGCGCGAACGCGACCCGTTGTGGCGCATGCCGCTGTGGCGTCCGTACCTGCGCTACCTGACCAGCGGCATCGCCGACCTGGCGAACGCCAGCAACACCACCATGGCCGGGAGCGTCACTGCCGCGCTGTACCTGGAGCGGTTCGTGCGCGAAGGCCAGGCCTGGGCGCACGTGGACGTGTACGCCTGGAACGACACCGACCGCCCCGGCCGGCCCGCCGGCGGCGAGGCGCAGGGCCTGCGCGCGGCGTACGCGATGCTGAAGGAGCGCG
>CBFGMM010000191.1:0-3154 GCA_965649855.1 uncultured Thermomonas sp.
GCAGCGGCCAGGCCAGCAGGCCCGCCGCCAGCGCGAACCCGGCGGCCCACAACGCGGCGAGATGCAGCAGGTCGCGCCCCGCTTGCGCGCGCGCGGACTGCGCGCGCTGCAACGCGATGCCTGCGCCCAGCGGCGCCTGCGCCAGCCAGGCGAAGGCCAGCCCGGCCGGCCCCTGCAGCCAGGTTCCCGCTGCCAGGGCCATGCCCGTGACGGCGAGCGCCCAACCGATCGCGCGGCGGGGCTCAGCCATCGGTGCCCCAGTCCTCGGTCATCGGGTCCGCCATGGTGGGCGGCAATTGCAGGTGGAAGCCGCGCGACGCCAGGTTGGCGCGCACCACCGCCGGGTCCGCCAGCGCGAGGCGGCGCTGCGGGGTCAGGTCCACTTCCAGCACGAACTGCAGCGCACCCAGTTGCGCGCGCACCGGCGGCGGCACGCGGTCGAAGTCGTCGCGCGCGGCGAGGTACAGGTAGGTGTCGGCCTTCTTCAGGCTCTTGTAGACGAAGGCGAGCATCGCGGTCCGTGGCCAGCAGCTGCTGGTGACCGCCCGATTGTGCGGGAAAGCCTGGTGCGACGGAACCTGCAGTGCGCGCCACGACGCCCGGCCCAGGCAACGGCGCGTTCGCTGCTACCCTTCCGCGATCGCCAAGAGGGACCCTCCATGCGCCTTGCCCCGCTGTTCGCCGCCCTGTGCCTGACCACCGCGGCCGGCCTCGCGCCGCCCGCGCGCGCCGCCACGCCGATCACGCTGACCCAGGCGATGGCCGACCCGGACTGGATCGGTCCGCCGGTCGAGCTCGCGTGGTGGCGCTGGGACGGCAAGGCCGCGCAGTACGCGCTCAAGCGCGACGGCGCGACCATCCGCGACACCTGGGAAGTGGCCGTCGACGGCGGCGCGCCCGTGCGCATCGACGGCGCGGCGCGCGGCAACCTCGACACCGCCGACGCGCAGCTGGACGCCACCGGCGCGCGCAGTGCCTTCGTCCGCAATGGCGACGTGTTCGTGCGCGACCTGCGCAGCGGCGCGCTGCAGCAGCTCACCCGCGGCAACGAGGCCGCCGCCCGCCTGCAGTGGAGCCGCGACGGCGCGCTGGTCTGGCGCGTCGGCCAGTCCTGGTACCGCTGGGACGGCCGCACCATTGCCCAGGCCGCGCAGCTCAAGGCCGAGGACGCGCCCGGCACCCCGCCCAAGGCCGACGCCCTGCGCGAACGCCAGCTGCGCATGATCCAGACCCTGAAGACCGACCGCGAGCGCCGCGAGGCGGCGCGCCTGCAGCAGGAGGCGTGGCGCAGCGCGGACCCCACCCGCGCGCCGGCGCCGGTGTACCTGGGCAAGTCGGTGGACATCGTGGATTCGGCGCTGTCGCCCGATGGGCGCTGGCTGCTGGTCGCCACCACGGTCAAGGGCGCCGACGCAGGCACCGCCGGCAAGATGCCGAAATACGTCACCGAGTCCGGCTACGAGGAAGTGGAGGACGTGCGCACGCGGGTGGGCCGCAACGATCCGCTGCCGCAGGCGCTGTGGCTGGCCGAGGTCGCCACCGGGACGGTGCGGGAACTCAAGTTCGATGCGTTGCCCGGCATCGCGGCCGACCCGCTGGCCGCGCTGCGCAAGGCCGCCGGCAAGGAGCCGCTCAAGGGCAACCGCCCGGTGCGGGTGGCCGGCGGCGGCGACGGCGGCGACTCCACCCTGCGCTGGTCGGACGACGGCCGCAACGCCGCGGTGATGGTGCGCGCGATCGACAACAAGGACCGCTGGATCGCCACCGTGGACACCACCGCGGGACGCCTGCAGCCGCGCCACCGCCTGACCGACCCGGCCTGGATCAACTGGGACTTCAACGAGTTCGGCTGGCTCCGGGATGGCCGCCTGTGGTTCCTGTCCGAGGAAAGCGGTTATTCGCACCTGTACCTGCTGGACGGCGCGCGCAGCTCCCGCCTGACCTCGGGCAAGTGGGAAGTCTCGCGGGTGGCGCCCACGCGCGACGGCAGCGCCTTCCACTTCCTGTGCAACCGCGCCTGGCCGGGCGACTACGAGGTCTGCCACGTGCCCGCCGCGGGCGGCGCGGTGCGCGAGGTCACCGCGCTGGACGGCGTGGAGGATTTCCGCCTGAGCCCGGACGAATCGCGCCTGCTGGTGCGCCATTCCAGTGCCTACCTTCCGCCGCAGCTGTCGGTGCAGCCCGCGGCCGGCGGCCAGGCGCGCCAGCTCACCGACACGCGCACCGCCGAGTACAAGGCGCGCCAGTGGATCCAGCCGCAGGTCGTGCAGGTGCCCAGCAAGCACGGCGCGGGCACGATCTGGGGCAAGTACTACGGGCCGGCCACGATGGAGCCGGGCAGGAAGTACCCGATCGTGATGTTCGTGCACGGCGCGGGCTACCTGCAGAACGTCAGCGCGAAGTACCCGAACTACTTCCGCGAGCAGATGTTCCACAACCTGCTGGTGCAGCAGGGCTACATCGTGCTGGACCTCGACTTTCGCGCATCGGAAGGCTACGGGCGCGACTGGCGCACCGCGATCTACCGCTGGATGGGCAAGCCCGAGCTGGAGGACTACCTGGACGGCCTGGACTGGCTGGTCGAGACCAGGCAGGGCGACCGCGACCGCGCCGGCATCTACGGCGGCAGCTACGGCGGCTTCATGACCTTCTATGCGCTGTTCAAGAAGCCCGGGGTGTTCAAGGCCGGCGCCGCGCTGCGCCCGGTCACCGACTGGTCGCAGTACAACCACGAGTACACCAGCAACATCCTCAACACGCCGGAACTCGATCCCGAAGCCTACCTGCGTTCCTCCCCGCTGGAATTCGCCGAAGGCCTGCAGGACCACCTGCTGATCTCGCACGGGATGATGGACGACAACGTGTTCTACAAGGACTCGGTGATGCTGGCGCAGCGCCTGATCGAGTTGCGCAAGGACAAGTGGGAGCTGGCCAGCTATCCGCTGGAACGCCATGGCTACCAGCGTTCCGACAGCTGGTACGACCAGTACCGGCGCATCTACGAATTGTTCGAGAAGGCCCTGAAGCCTTGAAGCCCTGAGTCCGGGATGCCTCGCGCGTTGGCGCGCAGCGGCCTGGGGCATGCCCCGCCGCTCACGCGAGTCATCCACGACTCAGATCGCGGCCGCGGGCCATCCATGGCCCGCTCGGGGCA
>CBFGMM010000192.1:0-3145 GCA_965649855.1 uncultured Thermomonas sp.
CCGTGGTCAACCCGCGCAAGTTCCTGGCCGCCGCGCCGGTGGGCAGCGTCCGCCGCTGATGGCGGCACCCCGTCCTGGGCTCGCCGGGTGCTTGTAGGAGCGCACTGGGGCGCGACCGGCCCGCGTGGAGCTTCCGGTCGCGCTCAAGCGCGCTCCTACAGGGCCGGACCCGCGTCAGACGGCTGTCCTAGCAGCGCGCGTGGGTGCGTGGAGCGTCCGGTCGCGCTCTAGCGCGCTCCTACACGCGGCACCCGCCCGACCGGCTTGAAACGCCGCCCGGCGCCACCAGCTACACTATCCGACTGCCGAAAACGGGCGCGCTGCGCCCCTTTTTTTTGCAGCCACCCCTTGATGCGCCCTTCGCTGTTCCACGATGCCGCGCCCGACGCGCATCCCCTGCCCGGATCGTCCGCCCCATGCTCAACAGCCTGCTCACCAGCGTCTTCGGCAGCCGCAACGAACGCCTGCTCAAGCAACTCGGCGGCGTCGTCCGGAAGATCAACGCGCTGGAACCGCAGATGCAGGCGCTGTCGGACGAGGCGCTGCGGGCGAAGACCGACGAGTTCAAGGCGCGCGTGGCCGCGGGCGAGTCGCTGGACGCGCTGCTGCCGGAAGCCTTCGCGGTCTGCCGCGAGGCCTCGGTGCGCGTGTTCGGCATGCGCCACTTCGACGTGCAGCTGATCGGCGGCATGGTGCTGCACGCCGGCAAGATCGCCGAGATGCGCACCGGCGAGGGCAAGACCCTGACCGCGACGCTGGCGGTGTACCTCAACGCGCTGGAAGGCAAGGGCGTGCACGTGGTCACCGTGAACGACTACCTGGCCCGCCGCGACGCCGGCCAGATGGGCAAGCTGTACGGCTGGCTGGGCCTGTCCACCGGCGTGGTCTACCCGGGCATGCCGCATTCCGACAAGCACGCCGCCTACGGCTGCGACATCACCTACGGCACCAACAACGAGTTCGGCTTCGACTACCTGCGCGACAACATGGCGCTGGCGAAGGAGGACCGCTACCAGCGCGGCCTGCACTACGCGATCGTGGACGAGGTCGACTCGATCCTGATCGACGAGGCGCGCACCCCGCTGATCATCTCCGGCCCGGCCGACGAATCGCCGGAGCTGTACCTGCGCGTGAATGCGATCGTGCCCAGCCTGACCCGCCAGGAGCAGGAAGACGGCGAGGGCGACTTCTGGGTGGACGAGAAGGGCAAGCAGGTGCACCTGTCCGAGGCCGGCCAGGAGCACGCCGAGGACCTGCTGCGCCAGGCCGGGATCCTGGGCGAGGACGACAGCCTGTACTCGCCGCAGAACATCCACGTGGTGCACCACCTCAACGCCGCGCTGCGCGCGCATTCGCTGTACCAGCGCGACGTGGACTACATCGTGCGCGACAACGAAGTGGTGATCGTCGACGAGTTCACCGGCCGCACCCTGCCGGGCCGGCGCTGGTCCGACGGCCTGCACCAGGCGGTGGAGGCCAAGGAAGGCGTGGCCGTGCAGCGCGAGAACCAGACGCTGGCCTCGGTCACCTTCCAGAACCTGTTCCGCATGTACAAGAAGCTGTCCGGCATGACCGGCACCGCGGACACCGAGGCCTTCGAGTTCCAGAGCATCTACGGCCTGGAGGTGGTGGTGATCCCCACCAACCAGCCGATGATCCGCAAGGACCATTCGGACCTGGTGTTCCTCAACCGCGCCGGCAAGTACCGCGCGGTGGTGGCCGAGATCAAGGACTGCGTGCAGCGCGGCCAGCCGGTGCTGGTGGGCACCACCTCGATCGAGGTGTCCGAGCTGCTGAGCGATGCGCTGCGCGCCGACGGCATCCCGCACGAGGTCCTCAACGCCAAGCAGCACGAGCGCGAGGCGCAGATCATCGCCAACGCCGGCGCGCCCGGCGCGGTGACGATCGCCACCAACATGGCCGGCCGCGGCACCGACATCGTGCTGGGCGGCTCGCTGGAGTCGCAGCTGGCGGGCCTGGAGGCGCAGGGCGAGGTGGACGCCGCCACCCGCGAGCGCCTGAAGGCCGAGTGGCAGGTCCGCCACGACGCGGTCAAGGCCGCCGGCGGCCTGCACATCGTGGGCACCGAGCGCCACGAGTCCCGCCGCATCGACAACCAGCTGCGCGGCCGCTCCGGCCGCCAGGGCGACCCGGGTTCCAGCCGCTTCTACCTGTCGCTGGAAGACAACCTGATGCGCATCTTCGCCGCCGACTGGGTGCAGAAGGTGATGGCGCGGATGGGCCTGAAGGAAGACGACATCATCGAGTCGCCATTGGTCACGAAGCAGATCGCCAACGCGCAGCGCAAGGTCGAGGCGCACAACTTCGACATCCGCAAGAACCTGCTGGACTACGACGACGTCAACAACGACCAGCGCAAGGTGATCTACGGCCAGCGCGACGAGCTGCTGGACGCCGACAGCATCCAGGAGAACGTGGACGGCATCCGCGCCGACGTGGTGGCCGACATGGTGGGGCGCTTCGTGCCGCCGGATTCGGTGGACACGCTGTGGGACCTGCCGGGCCTGGAGGCGGAGCTGGAGCACGAGCTGGGCGTGCGCGTGCCGCTGGTGCAGATGCACCGCGAACAGGAGGAGCTGGACGCCGAACAGGTCCTGGCGCGGGTGCGGCAGGAGGTGGACGCGCTGTTCGCCGACAAGGAGGCGCAGGTCGGCGCCGACACCATGCGCATGCTGGAGAAGCACGTGATGCTCAACGTGCTGGACCAGAACTGGAAGGAACACCTGGGCCGCATGGACTACCTGCGCCAGGGCATCCACCTGCGCGGCTACGCGCAGAAGCAGCCCAAGCAGGAGTACAAGAAGGAAGCCTTCGAGCTGTTCACCGAGCTGCTGGAGAAGGTCAAGCGCGAGGTGGTGACCCTGCTGGCGCGCGTGCGCATCCGCGACGAGGCGGAGATCGCCCGCCTGGAGGCCGAGGAGCGCGCGCAGGCCGAGCAGGCCGCCCGCCTGATGCAGTTCCAGCACGCCTCCGCCGGCGGCCTGGGCGCCGACGAGGAAGCCGCCGCGCACGCGCGCGAGCCGGGCTACGGCGACGAGACCAGGCGCGTGGGCCGCAACGAACCCTGCCCCTGCGGCAGCGGCAAGAAGTACAAGCACTGCCACGGGGCGCTGGCGTAGGCCCC
>CBFGMM010000193.1:0-3093 GCA_965649855.1 uncultured Thermomonas sp.
CTGGCGGCCGTCGCCGTCGGGGCGCGCGTCGGCGGCCAGCGGCTCGTGCACGCGGCCCTGCGCATCCGCGCCCAAAAGCGCGGGCGGGAAGCACTCGCGGCCGGGCTGGCCACAACCCGGCTCGCCATCGACGATGAAGCAGTGCACGGCCTCGGCGCGCCCCAGCGCGAGGAAGGCCTCGATCTCCGCGTTCACCCAGCGCGATTGCGCCGCCGCCGGCGAACACAGCACCACCAGCGCGCGCGAATCCGCCAGCGCGGCCTGGATGCTGGTATTCAGGTCCCCGGCGCTGGGCAGCTCGTCGCGGTCGCGGAACACCGGGCCCAGGCGATCCGGCAGCGGGCCGCTGCGGCTCGGCGTGCCCACCAGGCGTGCCGGGACCCGGTAGCCCTCGAGGCGACGCAACAGCCAGCGCGCCCAACGCACGTCGGCATGGCTGTAGCTGAGGAATGCGGCATACGGCACGCGCCGGGCTCCCGGGGTGGCGTCACTGTTACAACGCGCGTGGCCGCGGGAAGCGGCCGTGCCCCGCCGGGCGCAGGCGGCTGGCCGCCGCTGCGGCTACAGTAGCTCCCCCGGTCGACCGTCCCGCCATGCACGCCACCCGTTGCACCGCCTTCGCCGGTCATCGCCTGGTCGCTTCCGGCGAGCTGCGCCACGTGGCGCTCAGGGCCAAGCTGGCGTTCGAGGCGGGCGGGCAGCCGGTGCGGGTGTTCGAGGATGCCAGCGGCGCGGAAATCGTGCTGCCGCTGCAGTTGCCCACGGCCGAGTTGATGCGGCATGTGCTGGAGCCGCCCGCCGCGCCGCCTGTCACGCATCCGCCGCGCACGCCGGGGCGACCGCGGCTGGGCGTGGTGGCGCGCGAGGTCACCCTGCTGCCGCACCACTGGGACTGGCTGGCGGTGCAGCCGGGCGGCGCCTCCGAGGCCTTGCGCCGGCTGCTGGATGCGGCGCGCGCCGCCGCGCCCGACCGCCGCCGCGCCGCGCAGGAAGCCTGCTACCGCTTCATGCGGGCGATGGCCGCGGGCGCACCCGGACTGGACGCGGCCCTGCGCGCGCTGTTCGCCGGCGACGAGGCGCGCTTCGAGGAGGCCCTCGCGTCCTGGCCGCAGGATGTCCGCGAGCATGCCGCGCTGCTGGCGGCCGCCGCGTTCTCCCATTGAAGCGCACCGCCACCGGGACCCGCCGATGACCGCTCCCATGGCGCCCGCCGCGCGCACGGCCGCACTGGCCTTCATCTTCGTCACCGTGCTGATCGACATCATGGCCTTCGGCCTGATCATCCCGGTGCTGCCGCACCTGATCCAGGGCTTCACCGGCGGCGACACCGTGGCCGCCGCGCACTGGGTGGGCATCTTCGGCACCCTGTTCGCGGCCATCCAGTTCGTGGCCGCGCCCATCCAGGGCGCGCTGTCCGACCGCTACGGGCGGCGCCCGGTGATCCTGCTGTCCTGCCTGGGGCTGGGGCTGGACTTCATCTTCATGGCGCTGGCGGATTCGCTGCCGTGGCTGCTGGTCGGGCGCGTCATCAGCGCGGTCGCGTCGGCCAGCTTCACCACCGCCAATGCGTACATCGCGGACGTCACCGCGCCCGACAAGCGCGCGCAGGCGTTCGGGATGATCGGCGCGGCATTCGGCGTGGGCTTCGTGGTGGCGCCGGCGATCGGCGGCTGGCTGGGCGGCATCGACCTGCGCTGGCCGTTCTGGGGCGCGGCGATCCTGGCGCTGTGCAATTTCGCGTACGGCTGGTTCGTGCTGCCCGAATCGCTGCCGCGCGAGCGGCGCACCGCGCGCATCGACTGGTCGCATGCCAACCCGCTGGGCGGGTTGCTGCTGCTGCGGCGCTACCCGCAGGTGTTCGCGCTGGCGGCTGTGGTGCTGATGATCAACATGGCGCACTACGTCTATCCCAGCGTGTTCGTGCTGTACGCCGACTACCGCTACGGCTGGGGACCGCAGGCGGTGGGCTGGGTGCTGGCGGCGGTGGGGGTGTTCAGCGTGCTGGTCAACGCGGTGCTGGTGAAGCGCGCGGTGGCGGGCTGGGGCGAGCGACGCACGCAGATGGCGGGTCTGCTGTGCGGGGTGGTCGGCTTCGCCTGGTACGGCCTGGCCGCCCAGGGCTGGATGTTCCTGGCCGGCATCCCGGTGATGGCGCTGTGGGCGCTGGCGATGCCGGCCACCCAGGCGCTGGTCACGCGCCAGGTGGGCGCGGATGCGCAGGGCCGGGTGCAGGGGGCCCTGAGCAGCCTGGCCAGCCTGGCCGGGATCGTCGGGCCGGCGATGTACACCAGCGTGTTCGCGCTGTTCATCGGCCGCCATGCCCCGGCCTCGCAGCCGGGCGCGCCCTTCCTCGTGGCCGGATTGATGCTTGCGATCGCGGCGGTGGTGGCTTGGCGAGCCACTGCTGCCGCGCCGCTGCCGGCAGCGTCCGCGCGTGACGCCGCCGGCTAGCGCGGGTCGTTCACCCGCAGGCGATGCGTTCGATGGTGTTCGCGCCGTCGACGTAGATGTTCAGGCGACCCTCGATGTATTCCATGGTCACCATCTGCCCGGGCACCAGCACCCGCGCGGTGCGCGCGCCAGCGGCCTTGCGCGCGGCCTCCACGGTCTGGGCGTCGGCCTTGCGGCCCACGTAGGACTGCGCGGCCGCGGCGTTGCAGTCGGCGGACGCCGGCGGAGGGGCGCCGTCGGCGCCGGCCGGCGTGGTGCATGCGGCCACGGCGAGTAGCGCGGGGAGCAGGAGGATCGAGCGCATGGCGATTCCTTGGAGTGGAGTGGCGCCGCGAGGATGGTCCGGGCGTGATGAATGACGTGTTGATGCAATCCATTG
This sequence comes from uncultured Thermomonas sp., assembly GCA_965649855.1. Lineage (GTDB taxonomy): Bacteria > Pseudomonadota > Gammaproteobacteria > Xanthomonadales > Xanthomonadaceae > Thermomonas. The sequence continues at coordinate 2,831 of CBFGMM010000193.1, forward strand.
CGCGGTCCACGCCACGAACGCCGTGGGTCGGGCGCGTGTTGGACGCGTTCGGAAATCCGCAGGTTTTGTCGGCCCACGGTGAAGCTTTGCGTGAGGCCCCCGTGCAGGTTTAACAGCGGCTTGGCAAGGTCAAATGGCCCTCATTCCGGGTTCGCTAGCGTCTGTCCCATGGACACGACGACCCGCCCCCGCACCCTCGCCCTCTTCCTCTCCGTCGCGCTTGCCTGCGTCGCCGCTCCCGCGGCCGCCGAGGGCGCGGTCCG
>CBFGMM010000194.1:0-3028 GCA_965649855.1 uncultured Thermomonas sp.
CGTCGGCTCCGGGGGCGCCGGCTCGGGCTCGGCTTCGGGCAGTGGCGCCGGCAGGGGTTCGGGCGGCGCCGGCGCGGGTTCGGCCGCGGGCGCGCGCGCCAGGGCCCGCTGCATGGACGCGCTGAGCGCGCTGGGATCGACGAGGTCGGCCTCGACCACCTCGCCCTTCGCCGCCTCCATTTCCCGCTGGCTGTCCCAGCGCAGGCCGGCGAACAGCAGCGCGAACAGCAGCGCGTGCAGGCCAAGCGCCTGCAGCACGGCGGCGCGGGTGTCGGAGCGGGTCTCCCTCACGCGCGGATCCTCACGGCGCGGTCAACGGCGCGTGCCGCTGTCGGCCGGATTGCCCATCAGGCCGGCGCGGCTGACCCTGGCGTCGCGCTGCAGCAGGGTCAGCACCTCGTACACGGTCTGGTAGCTGGCCTCGCGGTCGCCGGCCACGTACACCGGCATCGTGGGGTCGGACTCCATGAAGGCCCGCACGCGCACAACCAGGTCCTCCCGGGTGACCGGGCGCGGGCGTTCCAACCCCTCATAGGTCAGCGACAGGCTGCCGTCGCGCGCCACCTGAACCACCACCGGCTGCTTCTGGGTCTGCTCCAGGTTGCGCGCGTCGGCCTGCGGCAGGTTCACGTCCACGCCCACGTTGAGCAGCGGCGCGGTGACCATGAAGATGATCAGCAGCACCAGCATCACGTCGATGTAGGGCACGACGTTGATCTCGGCCTTGAGCTTGCGCTTGCGGTGGCGGCGGGAAACGGTGGCCATGCGCGCCTCAGTCGTCCAGGTGCGACTGGCGCTGCAGGATCGAGGAGAACTCCTCGCTGAAGGTCTCGTAGCGCACCGCCATCCGCTCGGCGCGGGTGGCGAAGCGGTTGTAGGCCCACACCGCCGGGATCGCGGCGAACAGGCCCATCGCGGTGGCGACCAGCGCCTCCGAGATGCCCGGCGCCACGGTGGCGATGGTCGCTTCCTTGACGTTGGCCAGGCCGTGGAAGGAAATCATGATCCCCCACACGGTGCCGAACAGGCCCACGTACGGGCTGATCGAGCCCACGTTGGCCAGGAACTCCAGGTTGCGTTCCAGCCCGTCCAGCTCGCGCGAGGTGGAGGCGCGCATGGCGCGCTGCGCGCCTTCCAGCTGGGTGCGCGCGTCGATGCCGCGGCGCTGGCGGATGCGGTTGAACTCGCGCATGCCGCCTTCGAAGATCGCCTCCAGGCCTTCCACGCTGCGGTTGCGCTCGGTGGCGGCCGCGTACAGCTTGGGCAGGTCCACGCCGGACCAGAACTGTTCCTCGAAGCGGTCGGCCTCGCGCTCCGCGCGGTCCAGCACCCGCTTCTTGCGCAGGATGATGATCCAGGAGGCGACCGAGGCCAGGATCAGCAGCACCATCACCAGCTGCACCGGGATGCTGGCGTGCAGCAGCAGGTCCAGCAGGTCGATGCTGTTGTCCAGCGCGGGCGCGGCGGCCTGCGGCGCGCTGTCGGCCAGTTCCACCGCGGTGGCCGCCTCGGTTTCCGGCAGGGGTTGCGGCAGGGACTGCAGCAGCATCGGTTGGGGCATCACGCGCTCTCCAGCAGGGATTTCAGGCGGGTCGACAGGTCGTGCGGGATCTTGCGGGGGCGGAACGCGGCGGCCGCCAGCGCGGCGATCCGCACCTCGGCCTCCACCAGCAGGGCCGCGCCGCGGTGGATGCGCTGGGCCAGCACGAAACTCGCGCCGCGGCATTCCAGCAGGCGCACGCTGACCTGCAGCTGATCGTCCAGGCGCGCCGGCGCGACGAACCCGAGCTGCATGCCGCGCACCACGAACACCAGGTCGCGCCCGCTGCGCAGGGCTTCCTGGCCGAAGCCCTGGGCGCGCATCCATTCGGTCCGCGCGCGCTCCAGGAAGGCCAGGTACTGCGCATGGTAGACCACGCCGCCGGCGTCAGTGTCTTCCCAGTAGACCCGCACCGGAAAGGCAAAGGGCTCAGCCATCGCCGGCCTCGAACAGGCCTTGCGGCATGCCGCCCTTCGGCTGCAGGCCCAGGTGACGGTAGGCCTTGGGGGTCGCCATGCGCCCGCGCGCGGTGCGCACCAGGTAGCCCTGCTGGATGAGGTACGGCTCGATCACGTCCTCCAGCGTGCCGCGCTCCTCGGACAGCGCCGCGGCCAGCGACTCCACGCCCACCGGGCCGCCGTCGAAGGCGTCGATGATGATGCCCAGCATCCGCCGGTCCAGCTCGTCGAAGCCCTGCGGGTCCACCTTCAGCATGTCCGTGGCGGCGCGCGCGATGGCCGCGTCGATGCCGCCGCCGGCGCGCACCTGGGCGAAGTCGCGGACCCTGCGCAGCAGCCGGTTGGCGATGCGCGGGGTGCCGCGCGAACGCCGCGCGATCTCCCCGGCGCCCTCGGCGTCGCAGGCGATGCCCAGGATCCGGGCGGAGCGGCGCACGATCCGGGTCAGCTCCTCGGCCGAATAGAACTCCAGCCGCTGCACGATGCCGAAGCGGTCGCGCAACGGCGCGGTCAGCAGGCCGGCGCGGGTGGTGGCGCCGATCAGGGTGAACGGCGGCAGGTCGAGCTTGATCGAGCGCGCGGCCGGGCCCTCGCCGATCATGATGTCGAGCTGGTAGTCCTCCATCGCGGGATAGAGGATCTCCTCGACCACCGGCGAGAGGCGGTGGATCTCGTCGATGAACAGCACGTCGAACGGCTGCAGGTTGGTGAGCAGCGCGGCCAGGTCGCCGGCCTTCTCGATCACCGGGCCGGAGGTGACCCGCAGGCTGACGCCCAGCTCGTTGGCGATGACGTGGCTCAGCGTGGTCTTGCCCAGGCCGGGCGGGCCGAAGATCAGCACGTGGTCCATCGCCTCGCCGCGGCCCCGGGCGGCCTCGATGTAGATCTGCATCTGCTCGCGCACGGGCTGCTGGCCCAGGTACTCGTCCAGCTTGCGCGGGCGGATGCTCGCCTCGACCGCATCGTCTTCGCGGGTGGCGGCGGGGGCGATGATGCGGTCCTCGGTCATGGGGGCATTATCACCCGCCGC
>CBFGMM010000195.1:0-2961 GCA_965649855.1 uncultured Thermomonas sp.
GGTCGCCGAGTTCCAGCAGGTCGGCCTGGGCGAATTCCACGTTGCCCACGCCCATCGCCTCGGCCATGCGCGCGCCGTAGGCCAGGCTCGCCAGGCTCAGGTCGACCGCGAGGATGCGCGCGCCGGCCAGGCGCAACGCGGTGTCGAGCGGCTGCTGCCCGGTGCCGCAGCCCGCATTGAGCACCTCGACCCGCCCCGGCGCGTGGCGGGGACGGTAGCCGCACCCGGGCACCCGGTTGTCGACGAACTCGGCCAGGTCGACGGTGCGCGCCGGACGGGCGAGGGCCGGCCAGCGGGGGTAGGGGCTCTCCTCGTACTGTGCGCGCACGGCCCCGGACACCGCGTCGCGCACCGGGGTCAGGCGCCGCAGCCCGGCCTGGCGGCTGCGTTCGTCGAGCGGCTCGCGCACGGTGCGCTGCAGCAGGCGCGCGACCGGCGCCGGCCACGCCTGCGCCAGCAGCGCTTCGACGCCGTGCAGCCGTGCCAGCGGCAGGTAGCTGGCCACGGCCGGCAGCCAGTGCGCGGGCGGCGGCGTGCCGGTCGCGAGCGCCGAGCGCAGGCGCTCCTGCACTGCGCGCGCGGCGGCGAGTTCCTCGGCGGAGGCGGCGTACACGTGGTCGTTGAGGTGGCACTGGCTGGCGAGCGCGCAGTGCAGGGCGAGCACATGGGGATCGGCCGCCTCGGCGGTGCCGGCCTGCTGCAGGAGCTGCCCGCGCAGCGCGCAGGCGAAGCGCTCGAAGCCTTCGTCCGGGACCAGGGCGCCTTCCAGCAGCGTCGCCAGCAGCGGATCGCGCGCCAGCGCGTCGAGCGTGGCGGGTGGCAACAGCGGGTGGGTGGTCCGGGCGTCCAGCCGTGCCGCCATCGCCGGCTCGCTGCGCAGCAGCGCCAGCAGCACGGAGGCCACCGCCGCCGGCCTGGCCCAGGGCGCGCGCATGCCGCGGATCGCCAGCGCCTCGAACATGCGGTCGCCCCGGCCCGGCGCATGCCCGGTTTCCAGCACCAGGTGCATGTAGCCCAGCCCGGCAGCGTCCGATTCCGGATCGAGCTGCAGCGCGCCGCGGTACTCCTCCAGCGCCTCGCCGGTGCGGCCCAGGCGGGCGAGCAGGGCGGCGCGGCTGGCGCGCAGCGCGGCATTGCCTGGATCGGCGGCCTGCGCCTGCGCGTATCCCGCCAGCGCCTCCTCGAAGCGGCCGAGGTCGGCAAGCACGGTCGCGCGGTTCGCCAGCGCCCCGGCGTCGTGCGGGTCCGCCTGCAACAGCGCATCGAAACCGGCCAGCGCCTGGGCCGGGCCCGCCACCGCGCGCGTGCACAGGGCGCGCGTGGCCAGCGCCTCGGGGTGCGCCGGTTCGATCGCCAGCGCACGCTCGCAGAACCCCAGCGCTTCGCCCGGTCGATGCTGCTCCAGCAGCACGGTAGCCAGGTTGGAGAGCACCGAAACGCGGTCCGGCATCAGCGCGTGCGCCTGCCGGTACAGGGCCTCGGCCTCCGCGAAGCGCCCGGCCTGGTGCCGGGCCAGCCCCTGCTGGAACAGCCCGCGCGCCTGCTCGAACACGTTCATCGGGGCAGGCCCCGGCGCGCACGCGCAGGGGCGCACGCGCGGCGGACCGCAGGCGGGCGATGGCGGTGCGGAACGGCTGGCGGCATGCGCGGATCCCGGCTGGGCACGCGCCATCCTATCGCCGCGCGCACGCCCGGGCAGCCGGGGGCGCGGCCTGATCCCGCCCGTCCGCCCTGTATCCTGTGCCGCTTTCGCACACCGGAGGGAGCGCATGCGCCGTCGCATCGTCGCGGGCAACTGGAAACTGCACGGCAGCCGGGACTTCGCCGGCGCCTTGCTGGACGCGCTGGCGGCCACGCCGGTCGCCGGGGTGGAGCGGGTGGTCCTGCCCCCGCTGCCGTACCTGGAGGCGCTGGCGCGCCGCTACGGCAACGACGGGCTGGCGTTCGGCGCGCAGGACTGCAGCAGCCACGCCGAGGGTGCCTACACCGGCGAGGTGGCCGCGGCGATGTTGCGCGAGGTCGGCGCGCGCTACTGCCTGGTCGGGCATTCCGAACGCCGGCAGTACCACGCCGAAGGCAACGAGGTGGTGGCGCGCAAGTTCCAGGCCGCGCAGGCCGGTGGCCTGATCCCCATCCTGTGCCTGGGCGAGGGCCTGTCCGAGCGCGAGGCCGGCCGGACCGAGGCGGTGATCGGCGCCCAGCTGCACGCGGTGCTGGACGCGGCCGGGGTGGCGGCCTTCGCGCAGGCGGTGGTCGCCTACGAGCCGGTCTGGGCGATCGGGACCGGGCGCACCGCCAGCCCGGAGCAGGCGCAGGCGGTGCACGCCTTCATCCGTGGCGAGGTCGCCGGGCGCGATGCTACAATCGCCGGCTCCCTGCCGATCCTCTACGGCGGCAGCGTGAAGCCCGGCAATGCCGCCAGCCTGTTCGCGCAGGCGGACGTGGATGGCGGGCTGATCGGCGGCGCCTCGCTCGTCGCCGAGGACTTCCTGGCCATCGCCAAGGCGGCGGCCTGACCCCACGCGGCGCGTCCGCGACTCAGGAACGACCAAGATGCTGTTGCAACTCGTGAATGTGCTGTACGTGCTGGTGGCGGTGGCGATGGTCGCCCTGATCCTCATGCAGCGCGGCGCCGGCGCACAGGCCGGCTCCGGTTTCGGCGGCGGCGCGTCCTCCACCGTGTTCGGCGCGCGTGGTGCGTCCAACTTCCTCAGCAAGAGCACCAAGTGGCTCGCCATCGTGTTCTTCGTGGTCAGCATGGGCATGGCGATGTACGCCAGCAAGGCCGCGCGCCAGGGCACCCTGCAGGCGGCGCCGGACCTGGGCGTGATGGGCCAGGCGATCCCGCAGGCGCCGGTGGTGGAAGTGCCGGCCGCACGGGTGCCCGCCGCGCAGCCGCAACCCGCCGTCCCCGCCGCGGCGCCTGCCGCGGATGCGGCTCCGGTGCAGCCTGCTCCGGCG
>CBFGMM010000196.1:0-2906 GCA_965649855.1 uncultured Thermomonas sp.
AGCGGCCTTCCTGCAGGCGGCGAACGATCAGCACCAGGCAATCCATCACCGGGATCGGCAGCAGCCACAGGGCTAGCACCGGGTTGACCGGGTGTCCCTGGTTCTGGGTCAGGCGGAAGGCTACCCACGCGATCACCAGGCCCAGGAATCCGCTGCCCGCATCGCCCATGAACGCCCGTGCCCGCGCCCGTCCGGGGAAGCGCAGGTTCCAGAGCAGGAACGCCGCCAGCGCGCCGCAGACGATCAGCACCCGCTCGGCCAGCGCGCCGTTGCCGGCATACAGCGCCGCGGCCCAGAGCATCACCAGCGCCGCCAGCGCCAGCGAACCCGCCAGCCCGTCGGCGCCATCGATCATGTTCATGGCGTTGATCAGCCCGACCGTTGCGAACACGGTGAACGGGATCGACCACAGCCCGAGGTCCAGGCTCTGCACGCCGAACGCCGCGCCCAGCTCCTCGATGCGCGCCCCGCCCCACAGCGCGATGACCAGGCCGGCCAGCATCTGCCAGCCCAGGCGCCAGTACCAGCGCACGTCGTGGCGGTCGTCGTAGGCGCCGATCACGACCACGATCAGCGCGGCCACCCCCAGCCCCACCACGTAGCGCGACAGCGGCAAAACGAGCGGCGAGGCCGCCAGGCAGGCCAGCAGCATCGCCAGGCCGCCCACCACCGGGGTCGGCACCGCATGGCGCTTGCGGGCGTCCGGCCCGGCATCCGGCTGGTCCAGCAGGCCCAGCCGCGGCGCCTGGCGCACGAGCAGCCACATCGCCAGCATCGTGCCGGCGAAGGCCACCACCGCGGGCCACCATTCGATTGTCATGCGCGTCCGTTCGCACTCGCCGCATTCCGGGATGAATGCGCGCGCCGCATGCTACTCCGGCGCCGTGGCGGCTGCATGAATCCTGCCCTCCCCAAGGTGCAGCACGCGGTCGGCCAGCGCCAGGCTGGCTGGCCGATGGGTGATCAGGATGACGGTCCGGCTGCGCAGCGCATCGCGGCAACCGGCGATGAAGTCGGCCTCGCCCTGCGGGTCGAACATCGCGGTGGCTTCGTCCAGCACCAGGATCGCCGGGTCGTGCAGCAACGCGCGGGCCAGGGCGATGCGCTGCTTCTGCCCGCCGGACAGGCGCACGCCGCGGTCGCCGACGACGGTTGCATACCCGTCCGGCAGCGCCGTCACGAAGTCGTGGGCCCGCGCGGTGCGCGCCGCCGCCTGGATCGCCTCCACGCTGGCGCCGGGGCAGCCGTAGCCGATGTTGTCCGCCACGCTGGCGTTGAACAGCATCACGTCCTGGGCCACCAGTCCGACCTGCCCGCGCAGCGCGGACAGCCGGAACTCGCGCACGTCGATGCCGCCCACCAGGATGCTGCCGGCCTGCGGTTCCAGCAAACGCAGCAACAGGTGCGCCAGCGTGCTCTTGCCGGCGCCGTTGATCCCGGTCAGGGCCACGGTTTCGCCGGCGGCGATACGCAGGTTGAAGCCTTCCAGCAGCGGCCCGCGACCGGGATAGGCGAACGCCACGTCGCGGTACTCGATGGCGGCGGCGCGCGGCAGCTCGGTTCGGGTGCCGGTGTCCGCTTCCACCGGGGCGGCCATCGCGTCCATCAGCCGCTCCGCGGCGCCGCGCGCGCTCTGGGTGGCGCCGTACACGTTGGCCAGCTGGCTCAGCGGCCGCACCAGCACCATGCCGTACAGGAACAGGCTGACCAGCGCGCCCAGGCCCATGTCCTGGCGGACGATGAGCGGACCGGCCACCCCCAGCAGCAGCAGCACCGCGCCCGCGCCGGCCACCTGCACCACCGGGGTGATCGCGGCCTGCAGCCGCACCCGGGCGAATTCGGTATCGCGCAGGGCGAACGCCTTGTCGCGGAACCGTGCGTGCTCCACGGGCTCGGTGGTGAAGGCCTTGATCAGCGGCAGCAGGCCCAGGTTCTGTTCCGCCACTGCGTTGCGGTCCGCCCAGGCCTGCATGGTGGCCTTGCCCATCGGGCGCAGGCGCCGCCCCACCAGCTTGAGCAGCACGAACATGAGCGGCATCAGCAGGGCCACCGCCGCGGCGATCACCGGGGACAGGTGCACCATCATCGCCAGCGCGCCAACGAACGTCACCAGCATCGGCAGCAGCGGCACCAGCGAGCCGGTCACGAAATATCCCAGCCGGTCGGCGTCGCCCGAGACCAGCGCCAGCACGTCGCCGCGCTCGCGGGCCTGGTGCCAGGCCAGCGGCAGGGCCTGCAGGTGGCCGTAGACTTCGCTCGAGATGTCCGCGCCCAGCGCGACCGTCACCCGCTGCAGCTGCACGCTGGCCACGTAGCCGACCGCCTGCTGCACCACCACCGCCGCGAACAGCGCCCACGGCAGCCAGCCGAAGCCCTGGCTGCCCACCAGGCGGTTGGCCAGCAGCCCGCCCAGCCACGGCTGCAACAGGGTGGCGGCGCTCTGCAGCAGCATCAGTCCCAGCGCGAGCGACAGCACCGGCAGGTGCGGCCGCAGTCGCTGCAACAGCATCGCCAGGGCGCTCCGCTCCCCGGCGCGTTTGTGTTCCATAATCCCCGCCCGCCCTCGCCCGCCGTGCCCGACAGCATGACCCGAACCCCGGAATCCGTCACCCTGCACAGCCGGGTCGTCCGCTCCGCCCAGGTCATGGCGCAGGACGTCGGCGGCGAGGCGGTGCTGCTGGACCTGGCCAGCGAGCAGTATTTCGGGCTGGATCCCGTGGGCAGCCGGGTCTGGGCCCTGCTCGGCGACACCGACCAGCTGGCAACGGTGCATGCGCGGCTGTGCGAACAGTTCGACGCCGATCCCGGGCGGATCGAGCGCGACCTGCTGGACCTGACCCATGCGCTTGCCGAGGCCGGGCTGGTGTCGGTGGCGTGACCCGCACGCGCCTGCAGGGATGGCGGGC
>CBFGMM010000197.1:0-2874 GCA_965649855.1 uncultured Thermomonas sp.
TATCCCGTTTCGGTGGTTGGGTGGGGCTTGGCCGGTCGATGCGCGGGGCGCACGCAGGCGAAGCGTTGGGTCCTGGCTTCCACCATCGCGCGGAAGTCGTCGCGGCCGTAGGCGCGTTGCTGTTGCAGGTAGAGGCGCAGGGCGGTGAGGTCTTCTTCGCTCAGGGCCTCGGCCAGCAGCGTGCGATAGCCGTCCGCGCCGAGGGCGCGTTGCACGGGATGCGGCGCCAGCAGCGGGTCGTCGCGCAGGCCGCACAGGGCGGCGCAGCTGGACCAGGCGAACGCGGTGGGGTCGCCGGTCATGCGGGCGCGAACCGGATTGAGGTCGATGTAGCGGGCGCAGCGCAGCAGGTAGTCCGTGGTATCGACCAGGCAGGCCTTGTAGCGGCCTTCCCACAGCGTGCCGGTGCGGCCGTGGCGGGCGTTGAACTGGCCGACGTACTGGCGGCCGAGGCGCTGCATCAGCTGGCCGATGGCGCCGGCGCGGGGCGGGGTAGCCAGCAGGTGCACGTGGTTGTCCATCAGCACGTAGGCGTGCAGCCGGCAGTCGCTGGCCAGCAGGGCTTCGCGCAGCAGCTGGCGGTAGCGGGCGCGGTCCTCGTCGTCCAGGAAGCAGGGCAGGCGGTTGTTGCCGCGCTGCACGACGTGCTGCGGGATGCCGGGAAGGTCGATGCGGGGCTGGCGGGCCATGTCGGGAGCCTCGCCCGGACGGCGCCCTTGGCACATCGGCGAACGCAGGCGTTGTGGGTCGGCGTGTGCGCCGCGTCCGTGTCAGAAGTGAACCTGACCCCGTTGTCGTCCCCATTTACCCGCCTACCACCCCGCCGTCCTCGCGGGTGATGGCGAGGCACGCCGAGCGCGGCCGGTGCGGGGCGCCGTCCGGCCAGTGCGAGGTGTAGCGGCCCTGCAGGAAGTCTGCACGCTCGGTGGTCTCGCCGGGATGCTGCACGTTGACGAACAGGGTGCGGCCGTCCGGCGTGCCCACCACGCCGGTGATCTCCTGTCCGACCGGGCCCACCAGGAACCGGCGCAGGTCGCCGGTGGCCGGGTCGGCGCACAGCATCTGGTTGTTGCCGAACACGGCATGGTCGCCCTGGTTCTGATTGCTGCGCGACATGTCGGACTGGATCCAGAGCCGGCCATCGCCATCGAACCACAGGCCATCGGGCGCGGCGAAGAGATTGCCCGCGTCCAGCGGGCGACCCGCGACCGAACCGCTCTGCGCATCGCCGGCGAAGGCGAAGATGTCCCAGGCAAACCCTTCCACCGCGGGATCATCGGCGGTCGCAGGCAGCGCGGCGTCCTCCCGCCAGCGCACGATGTGCCCGAAGGGGTTGGGTCCCCGGGGATTGGCGGCATCCGCCTGCGCCGGCGTGCGCGCGGTGTTGTTGGTGAGGGTGAAGTAGACCTCGCGCGTCCGCGGATCCACCGCGCCCCACTCGGGCCTGTCCATCGCGGTGGCGCCGACGCGGTCCGCCGCCAGGCGGGCATGGATCAACACCTCCGCCTGGTCGCGGAACCCGTTCTCCGCCGTGAGTCCGTCGTGGCCGTGGCGCAGCGCGATCCAGCGCCCGCGGCCATCGGGTTCGAAGCGCGCCACGTAGAGCGTGCCGTCGTCGAGCAGGTGGCCGCCCGCGTCCGCCGCCCGGTAGGGCTGGCGGCTGACGTACTTGTAGATGTATTCGAAGTTGGCATCGTCGCCGGAGTAGGCCACCAGCGGGCGCCCCTCCTGCGCCGGCTGGAACACGATGCCTTCATGCGCGAAACGGCCCAGCGCGGTGCGCTTGACCGGCACGCTGTGCGGATCGCGGGGGTCGATCTCCACGATCCAGCCAAAGGTGTTCGGCTCGTTGCGGAAATCCCCTTCGGCGCGCGCGGCGGTGGCGGTGGCATCGAACCGGCGGAACTGCGCCTCGGGATCGTCGCCCGCGGCCACGGTATGCCAGCCACGGATGCTGTACCAGCCCAGCCGGCCTGGCCGGTTGCTGACCTCGTAGCGCTCCAGCGCGGGGCGCGGCAACGCGTCGCGGTAGGCGAAGTAGTCGTTCCAGTTCTCCTCGCAGGTAAGGTACGTGCCCCACGGCGTGAACCCGTGCGCGCAGTTGCTCAGGGTGCCGCGGGCGCGCGTCCCATCGACGCTGTAGGCCGTCCGCATGGCGGCGTGGCCGCGCGCCGGCCCGCCGATGTCCATCGGCGTGCACGCGGTGATGCGACGGTTGCGCGGATCGCGCACCAGCGTCCATTGGCCGTCGGCGCCGCGACGCACGCTGGACACGCTGACCCCGTGGGCGTTCATTTCCTTCAGCACTTCCTGCGCAGGGCGCGCCGACGCCTGCGTGGGCCCCCGCGGATGCAGGAACAGCCAGTCGATGTATTCGTGGTTCATCACCAGCAGGCCCGCGTCCGAGCGCGGCTGGCCCTGCGCATCCACGGCCGGGAAGAAATGCATGCCGTCGTGGTGCATGCCCATCTGTTCGGCCTGCTCGGCGGCGCTGTTGCCGCCGCCCCGGTCGAATGCCGGATAGCTGCCGCAGATGGGTTCGCCCCAGGGCAGGAACACCTGTACGCGGTAGCCCTTCGGCACGCTGACGACATCGGCGGTGCCGGTGGGGATGGGCGCGAAACCCAGCAGCGAGGCCCCCGGCTTCGCCGGAACCGGCCGGCGCAGGCCACAGCCCGCCATCGGCAGGCCGAACAGACCCACCACCGCCGCGCCCAGCGTGCCCGTCATGAACGCGCGACGCGAGAGCGCATGCTCCAGGACAGAGTGGAAATCAGGAGTGCTTCGGGCGCCGCGAGGCGCAGCCTTGTCTAGCGGGCCGCGCGCCGGGTCGGAACCGCTGGCTGTCATCGGCGCACGGGTCTGGGGCAAGGA
>CBFGMM010000198.1:0-2871 GCA_965649855.1 uncultured Thermomonas sp.
ACCTGCACCACCTGCAGGTCCTCGCTGTCCAGGCGCAGGGCGGTGAGCTTGCCGCCCCAGACCGCGCCGGTGTCGATGGCGTGCACGCCCTGGCCGATGAACAGGCCCAGGCTGCTCCAGTGCCCGCAGACGATCTTCAGGTCGCGCGGCGCGTGTCCCGGCACGGCGTACCAGGGGTACAGGCCCGCCGGCTGCGTGCCCGGCGCGCCCTTGTGCTCGAACGCGATCCGGCCGCGCGGGCTGCAATAGCGCATCCGGGTGAAGATGTTGATGATCGCGCGGTCGCGGTCGGGGCCATTGAGGCGCGGCGACCATTCGGGCTTGTCGCCGTACATCTGCTTGAGCAGGCGGCGGTACTGGTCGCCGCGCAGGCGCGCCTCGACCTCGCGCGCATGGCGCTCGGCCAGCTGGGTGGTCCACTTCGGCGCCAGGCCTGCGTGCACCATCATCCAGCCGAGTCCGCGGTCCACGTGCGCCAGCTCCTGGCCGCGCAGCCAGTCCAGCAGCACCGGCGCGTCGTCGGCGAACAGCACGCCCTGCAGGTCCGGGTTGACCCGGCGCTGCTCGTCCTCGCTGCGCTCGGCGATCGCCAGCAGCGACAGGTCGTGGTTGCCCAGGGTCACGTGGCAGTGCTCGCGCAGCGAATGGACCAGGCGCAGGGTCTCGATCGACTGCCCGCCGCGGTTGACCAGGTCCCCGCAGAACCACAGCCGGTCGCAGGCGGGGTCGAAGCGGATCCGCTCCAGCAGGCGCTGGGTGACGTCGTGGCAACCCTGCAGGTCGCCGATGGCCCAGACCGCCATTTCAGTGCAGCGTGCGCGGGACGGAGAGCGTGAACGGCGGGATGGGCGCGGCGAACCGGGTGCCGTCGTCGGCCAGCACGTCGTAGCTGCCGCGCATGGTGCCGATGTCGGTCTCCAGCACCGCGCCGGACGTGTACTCGAAGCCCTCGCCCGGCCGCAGCCAGGGCTGCTCGCCGACCACGCCTTCGCCCACCACTTCCTGCACGTGCCCGTTGGCGTCGGTGATCAGCCAGTGGCGGCCCAGCAGCCGCGCGGGCACCTTGCCCTCGTTGCGGATCTGGATGGTGTAGGCGAACACGTAGCGGCCCTGGTCCGGCGCGGACTGGTCGTCGAGGAAACAGGTGTCGACGGCGATGTCGAGCTGGTAGTCGCTGGTGCTGCCCATGCGCGCATTCTAGCGACGACGCACGCCGCCGCGCATCACGCGTTTTTCATCCGCGCGCGTCCGCCAGCAGGTTGGCGAGGCGCGCGAAGCCTGCGACGTCCACCTGCTCGGCGCGCGCGTCGGCGCGCAATCCGGCCGCCTCGATCGCGGCGGCGTCGGCCACCCCGTGCAGCGCGTTGCGCAGGGTCTTGCGGCGCTGCCCGAACGCGGCCCGCACCACGTGCGCGAAGCCGCGCTGGTCGATCACGTCGATCGCCTCGCGCGGCCGTGGCACCAGCCTGACCACCGCCGAGTCGACCTTGGGCGCGGGCCGGAATGCACCGGGCGGCACCGTGAACAACGGCGTGACCGTGCAGTACGCCTGCAGCATGACCGAGAGCCGGCCATAGACCTTGCTGCCGGGCCCCGCCGCCATGCGCTCCACGACTTCCTTCTGCAGCATGAAATGCATGTCGCGGATCGCGTCGGCGTGGTCCAGCGCGTGGAAGAGGATCGGCGAACTGAGGTTGTAGGGCAGGTTGCCGACCAGGCGGATGCGCCCGTCGGCCGGCGCGAGGCGGGCCGCGAGCGCGCTGAAGTCCACCTCCAGCACGTCGCCCTGGATCAGCTCCAGCGCGCCGTGCGCCTGCGCGGCGGCCTGCAGGGGCGCGTGCAGGTCGCGGTCGAATTCGATGGCGGTGAGCGCGCCGTGCCGTTGGAGCAGGGGGAAGGTCAGCGCACCCTGCCCGGGCCCGATCTCGACGATCGCATCGCCCGGCCGGGGGTCCACCGCCAGCACGATGCGATCGATCACCGAGCGCTCGTGGAGGAAGTTCTGGCCGAGGTGCTTCTTCGCGCCGGCATGGAACCCGCGCGCCGGATCCGCCGCGCTGCGGTCGTCGCGCGCCATCAGCCCACGCTCCCGGCGCGGCGCGCGGCCAGTTGCGCGCAGGTGCGGATGGCGGCGAACAGGCTGGACGGGTCGGCCACCCCGCGGCCTGCGAGCTCCAGCGCGGTGCCGTGGTCCACGGCCACCCGCGGGTAGGGCAGGCCCAGGGTGATGTTCACCGCGTTGGCGAAGTCGGCGTGCTTGAGCACGGGCAGTCCCTGGTCGTGGTAGATCGCCAGCACCGCGTCGAACTCCCGCAGGCGCGTGGGCAGGAATGCGGTATCGGCGGGCAGCGGCCCTACCAGCCGCATGCCCTGCGTGCGCAGGCGTTCCAGCACCGGTTGCATGAGCTCGATCTCCTCGCGGCCCAGTTCCCCGTCTTCGCCCGCGTGCGGGTTCAGGCCCAGCACCGCGATGCGCGGCGCATCGATCCCGAAGTCGCGCCCCAGCGCGCCATGCACGATCCTCAGGGTCCGCTCCAGCGCCGCGGGCGTCACCGCATCGGCCACCGCGCGCAGCGGCAGGTGGGTGGTCAGCAGGGCCACGCGCAGCACCGGGTTGGCCAGCATCATCACCACCGGCACGCCGGCCTGCGCGGCCAGCAGTTCGGTGGTGCCGGTGTAGGCAGTGCCCAGCCCGGCGGCCATGCAGGCCTTGTGCACCGGCCCCGTGACCAGTCCATGCAACGCCCCGTCCAGGCAGGCCCGTGCCGCCCGGGTCAGGGCGGCATGCACGGCGGGCGCGTTGCGCGGGTCCGTGGCCCCCGGGCGCGCGGGGTGCGCCAGCGGGATGTCGACGATGCGCAGGTCGGCGGG
>CBFGMM010000199.1:0-2840 GCA_965649855.1 uncultured Thermomonas sp.
GGCCAGGAGCGTATCGACGCCGGCCTCCGGATGCAGCGGCGGCGTGCCGGCCAGGCCGAGCGCCGGCAGCGCCTGCGCGTCGGCCAGGCGCGGCGGCAGCGCGGCGGCGAAGACCAGCAGGCCCCCGCGTGGCTCCGCTCCCGCTACAGCAGCGGGAGCCCGAGCAGCGCGCGGCCGGTCCATAGCGTCAACAGGTCGGTGGTGGGCGACATCACGTGGCTGGCGCGGGCGTCGCGCAGCAGCTGGGCGACGCGGCTGTTGTCGCGGTAGGCCATGCCGCCGCACAGGGTCATCGCCTCGTTGGTCACGCTGACCGCGGTATCGCCGGCGTCGGCCTTGCAGGCCAGGATGTAGGGCAGGGCGTCCGGGTCGCCCGCATCGCCGCGGGTGGCGGCCTCGCGCACCAGCGCCCGGGTCTTCTCGACCGCGATCCACATCGCGGCGAAGCGCGCCTGCAGGGTTTCGACGTCCGCCAGCGCGTCGCCGGAGTGGGCATGGCGCCGGTTGCGCAGGTGCGCCTCGGTGGCGTCCACCGCCGCCTGCGCGATCCCCAGGTAGGTGCCCGCCATCGCCATCAGGAAGTAGGGCGCGACCACCTCGAACACGTACCAGACCTGGTCGCCGTGCGCGCCGAGCAGGTTGCCGGCCGGCACCCGCGCATCGTGCAGGCCCAGCCCGCGCGAGGAATTGCCGCGCATGCCGAAGCCCGCCCACGGCGCCTGCCACTCCAGTCCCGGCGCGTTCGCCTCCAGGATCAGGCAGCTGAAATCGCCCGCATCGCCGGCGTCGCCCGCCTGCTCGGCGAGGGTGGAGATCACGTAGGAGTCGGCATGCCCGCCGCTGGTCACGAACTGCTTGCTGCCGTTGACCACGAAGGCGTCGCCGTCGCGGCGGATGTGGGTCTGCGGCAGGTAGAAATGCGCCCCGCTGCCGCCCTCGGATAGCGCGAGCGTGGTGATGTGGCGCCCGCTGGCGATCGGGCGCAGGAAGCGTTCGGCCTGGTCGTCGGTGGCCTTGGCGGCGATCACCGCGGTGCCCACGCAATGCATGCCGAAGGTCAGCGCCGACGACGGGCATGCCGCCGCGATCACCTCCGTGATGGCCGCGAGCGCATGCATCCCCTGGCCGTGGCCACCGAACGCGCGGGGCACCTGCAGCGCGAGCAGCCCGGCCTCGCCGAGCGCGCGCAGGGCGTGCGCGGGCCACAGGCATTCGGCATCCACCCGCGCCGCATGCGGTGCGATCGACTGGTCGACGATTTGCCGGGCCCGCTGTTGCAGGTCGAGGATGTCCGGATCCATGGAGTCGTCCGTGATGGACGGCCATTGTGCCAGCAACCGCCGATGCGGGCGCGCACCCGCCAGGCAAGGCGCTGGAACGGTGGAAAAGCGCAGTGCAGCGTTCCGACGCGGGTGCGTTGACCTGGGTCATGGCCCGCGCGGTCGATCGGCGCCACGATGCGGCCATTGATGGCGGCGCGCGCTGCCCCGGGAGGCACCATGTACAGGACATCCGGCAACCACCTGCGGCGGCGCTGGCTGGCGTTTTCGGTCTCCGCTGTCCTGCTCGCCCCTGCGGCAGGCTGCCAGGATGGAGCACGGCCGTCCGAACCCTCCCGTGCCGCCCAGCCCGGGGCAGCCGCTGGAAGCGCGCCACGGGACCCGGGCGCACCCGCAATCCACGTGGAGTCCCATCGCCACGGGGCGCACGCCGACAACGCGGTCGTGCTGCCACCCGTGCCGGCGACGCCCTGGCCGAGCGACGCGCCGTTGCGCGACGGCATGCGGCGCATGCACCGGGTGCTGGACGTGCTCGGTCACGGCGAACACGGCCATCTGGACCGGGCACAGGTGACCGCGGCGGCGCAACAGGTGCGGGCGGCGGCCGAGGAGATGTTCGCGAACTGCAGGCTGGAGCCGGAGCCGGACGCGGCGCTGCATGGCGTGCTGGCGGTCCTGCTGCAGGGCGCAGGCGCGCTTGAGGCGAACCCGGGCGACCTCGCGCCGCTCGCGGGGATGCGCAGTGCCCTGGCGCATTACCCGCGCCTGTTCGTCGACCCGCAATGGGAGGCAGATACCCAGCCCTCCGGCTAGGGCATGCAGGCGAGGCAGCTTGCCCGGAACTCCCCCGGGCGTTGGCCCCACTGGTCCTCCGCCCACCCCACCGTTGCGCACGCGAGCCGGGTGGCAGCGCCAGCCGCTTGCCTGTAACCTCGGGCACGCCCATGCGATGCCTTCGCCGCCACCGCAGCCTCCTTCACACCGCCTTGCTGGTGCTGTTGGCGCTGGGCGTGTTGCTGCAGCCGGTGCTGGGCGCACTGGGCGACCTGCACGGCCTGGAGCACGCCGCGGCCATGCAGTCCGATGATCACGGCCACTCGCATCACGATGGTCACGAGGCGCCACACGATGGCGACGACGCCCTGGGGGATCCCATCGGCGAGCACGGCCTGCTGCACCAGGGCGGCTTCGCGACGTCCATGGCCCTGATCGAGCCGGTGTTCCTGCTGCTGCCCCCGATGCGCATGGGCGAGCCGCTGGATCGCTCGCATGCGCCGGGACCACCGATCTCACGCCTGACGCTGCCGTTCCGTCCGCCCATCGCCTGACCCGCGCCTGGCCGCGCTGCGGCTGTCGTGATTGGTCAACCGATGATCGGACGGAGGTGGATCCGTGTTGTCTTTACATCGTTGCGGGACCCGGCGTCTGTTGGCGCTGGCCCTGCTGTCCTGGGCTGCGACCGGGCATGCCCAGCAGCGCCTGACCGCGCAGCAAGCGTTCGAACTGGCGTGGGCGCAGCCCCACGTCCAGGATGAGCTGGACGCCGCAGTCGCACTGGCG
>CBFGMM010000200.1:0-2838 GCA_965649855.1 uncultured Thermomonas sp.
GGCCGGCGCGCTGGACACCATGCTGTTCAAGGTGGCGGAATTCTACGAGCAGGAAGTCAACAACGCGGTCGACGCGCTGAGCAGCCTGATCGAGCCGATGGTGATGGTGATCATCGGCACCCTGGTGGGCGCCATCGTGATCGCCATGTACCTGCCGATCTTCAAGCTTGCCATGACCGTGATGTAAGGCCGCCGCTGCATGGCCTTCCTCGACGCGAACCCCGGCCTGGGCTACCCGGTAGCCGCGGGGCTGGGGCTGCTGGTGGGCAGCTTCCTCAACGTGGTGATCCTGCGCCTGCCGCGCCGGCTGGAATGGCAGTGGACGCGCGACGCGCGCGAGGTGCTGGAGCAGCCCGAGCTGTACGACCCGCCGCCGCCCGGGATCGTGGTGGAAGGCTCGCACTGCCCGCAGTGCAAAAAGCCCCTGCGCTGGTACGAGAACATCCCGCTGCTGAGCTGGGCCCTGCAGGGCGGCAAGTGCCGCGGCTGCAAGGCGCCGATCTCCATCCAGTACCCGCTGGTGGAGCTGCTGACCGCGCTGCTGTTCGTGGTGTGCGCGTGGCGCTGGGGCTTCGGCTGGCAGGGCTTCGGCGCGGTGGTGTTCACCGGCTTTTTGGTCGCGCTGTCCGGCATCGACCTGCGCACCCGGCTGCTGCCGGACCAGCTGACCCTGCCGCTGATGTGGCTGGGCCTGATCGCCGCCGCGGACAACCTGTACATGCCGGCCAAGCCGGCGCTGCTGGGCGCCATCGCGGGCTACCTGAGCCTGTGGTCGGTGTACTGGGTGTTCAAGCAGCTGACCGGCAAGGAAGGCATGGGCCACGGCGACTTCAAGCTGCTGGCCGCCATCGGCGCCTGGGCCGGCCTGGCCGGGGTGCTGCCCACCATCCTGATCTCCTCCCTGGTGGGCGCGGTGATCGGCTCCATCTGGCTGGCCTACAAGGGCAAGGACAAGGCCACCCCCATCCCCTTCGGCCCGTACCTGGCGATCGCCGGCTGGATCAGCTTCATGTGGGGCCAGGACCTGGTGGGCTGGTACATGGGGATCTCCGGACTGGCGTAGCGGCGCCCCAGTAGGAGCGCACTTGGGCGCGACCCGTCCTTGCTGGCACGCCGGTCGCGCTCCAGCGCGCTCCTACAGGGGAGACTCAATCCCCGCGGTCTCACCTGCCGCTCGTGTAGGAGCGCACTTGGGCGCGACCCGACCTTCCTGGCACGCCGGTCGCGCTCTAGCGCGCTCCTACAGGGGAGACTCAATCCAGGCGGCCTCACCTGCCGCTCGTGTAGACGGGCGTGCCGCGAGGTGCACGCGCCCCGCATAATCCGCCCATGAGCGATTACGTGATCGGCCTGACCGGCGGCATCGCCTCCGGCAAGAGCGAGGTGGCGCGCCGGTTCGAGGCGCGCGGCATCGTGGTGTGCGACGCCGACGCCGCGGCGCGCGCGGCGGTGGCGGTGGGCAGCGAGGGCCTGGCCGACGTGGTGGACATGTTCGGCCGCGGGGTGCTGGCGCCGGACGGCAGCCTGGACCGCCCCGCGATGCGCCGCCGGGTGTTCATGGACCCCGACGCGCGGCGGCGGCTGGAAGGCATCATCCACCCGCGCGTGCGCGAGCTGCTGCACGCCGACTGCCGGCGCGCCGCCAGCGTGTACGCCATCGCCGCGGTGCCCCTGCTGGCCGAGGGCGGCGGCCGCAAGGCCTATCCCTGGCTGCAGCGGATCCTGGTGGTCGACGTGCCCGAGGCGGTGCAGCTGCGCCGCCTGCTGCAGCGCGACGGCATCGACGAACTGCTGGCCCGCCGCATGATCGACGCCCAGGCCACCCGCCCGCAGCGCCTGGCCATCGCCGACGACGTGCTGCCCAACGACGCCAGCCTGGACGCCCTTGACGCGCGGGTAGCCGCGCTGGATGCGCTGTACCGACGGCTGGCGGGGGCGTAGCGCGACCGGCGTCGTTGTCGCGCACAGGGTGCGCTCCTACAGGCGGTTCAGTCGTTGTCGCGCACAGGGTGCGCTCCTACAGGTGATTCAGCGAGCGAGCGGCCTGCTTCGGAGTAACACCACCACCACGATGGGGTCGTACCCTCCGACCCATGTGGCCCTTGTAGGAGCGCACCCTGTGCGCGACCAAGGCAATCTCCCACCCCACGCCGTTCATTTCGCCGATGGAACGGGCCGGGGTCGCCACCGATCCTGCACGGATGGCCGCTGCACGCCCAGGGACGGGGCACCGATCGCTGCGCCGGGGTCGGTGGTCCGCCCCCGGACTGATCTACCACGTCACCACCTGCACCCACGGGCGCGCGGCGCTGTTCGAGGATTACCCGCGTGCGCGGGCGGCGGCGGCCGCCATCGTTTCCACTGCGTCCCTGCGTGATTCGCGTCTGCTGGCATGGGTCCTCATGCCGGACCACTTGCACATGCTGCTGCAACTGGGAAAGGAGGATCCCCTATCCGGCCTCGTCAACCGCATCAAGGCACGGAGCGCAAAGGCGACCTTGCGGGTGGATGGCAAGACGGGACGCATCTGGGCGCGCGGGTACCACGACCGCGCCATCCGCAGGGATGAAGACCTGTTGTCCGCAGCGCGATACGTGATCGCGAACCCATGCCGCGCGGGTTTGGTGGAGCGGCCCGGGGACTATCCATTCTGGGATGCCATGTGGCTGACGCAGGCATCTCGCTGACGACGGCATCCGGTCGCGCACAGGGTGCGCTCCTACAAGGGCGCTTGCCGCGCCCGCTACCCGCCCCACAACCCGCGGATCGCGGCGATGCCCTGGGCCCCGTGCTGGCGCGCGTGGGCGATGTCGGCCGCGGCCATGCCGCCGATGGCGT
>CBFGMM010000201.1:0-2779 GCA_965649855.1 uncultured Thermomonas sp.
GACCTGGGTACTGCGGCCCACGTGCAGCGGCCGCGCGGTGCCGGTCACCAGTCCGCTGCGCACCGCGCGCAGGTGGTTGGCGTTGATCTCCAGGCCCACCACCGCGTTGTCGCCGGCCATCAGCATGCCCGCGCTGCTGCCCAGGGTTTCCGCCAGCGCGACCGACGCGCCGCCGTGCAGCAGGCCGTACGGCTGGTGGGTGCGCGCGTCCACCGGCATGGTGGCGCGCAGGAAGCCCTCGCCCAGTTCGGTGAACGTGATGCCCAGCGCCTGCATCAGGGTCCCGGCCGAGCGCGCGTTGAGCGCGTCGACGCTGGCCCCCGCGGGCCAGGCAAACCCGCTGCCCAAGGGATCAGCCGACCTTGAACACGCCCGGGCGCCAGCCGCGGACGTAGGACGCGCGCGCGGTGCCGGCGTAGCCGCTGCTGCTGCCGTATCCGGTGCCGAAGTCGCGGTCGCGGCGCTGGTGCATGCGGTCGATCAGCTCCTCGCGGCGGCTGTCCAGCCAGTCGGTGCGGCCCAGCGAAGCCGGATCCGCGCCGCGGCGGCGGGCCTCGCCGGCGCGGTAGTCGCAGAAATCGTCGTAGGCATCCAGCTCGTGCTTGAGCTCGCGCACCGACAGCTCGATCAGCACCGCATCGTCCAGGAAGCCCAGCACTTCCACGTGGTCCGGGATCACGTCGGTGGGGTCGCAGAAGTACATCAGCGCCGACAGCACGCGCTGCCGGTCCGCCTCGGGCAGCGCCCAGGCCTCGTCGCGCACCATCGCGATCATGTCGTCCAGGCGCAGCAGGCGTTCGCGGATGAAGTCCGGGATCTCGGTCTTGCCGGCGTCGGCCAGCAGGCGCACCGTGCAGTCCACGATCTCCTGCTCCGACTTGTCCTGCGCCGCCTTGCGGGAGCGCTCCATGGCGGCCTGGAAGCGCGCGATGTCGCGGTCGTTGAGCTCGAAGTTCAGGGTGATCGACATGGCGGCGGTCCGGGCGCGGAATGAGACCGGCAGCCTAGGCCCGGCGCTGCGGCGCGTCAATCCGACGCAAGCCGCACGCCGGAGCGGCCATCGCGCGCGAAGGCTGCGGCGGCCGCGTCGCCGCGGTTTCCGCGTATCCGGGCAGGACACCCGCGGGAAGCCCTGCATGCGCCAGTTCCTCCCCATCGCCCTGCTGGTCGCCGCGCACGCGATCGCCGGACCCGCGTGCGCGCAGGCCGAACCGGTGATCGACGTGCACCTGCACGCCTATCCGCTGGAGCTGCCGCCCGGCACGCCCGCCTGCCCCGGCGACCAGGTGCAGCACATGCCCACCCTGGACCCGCGCCAGGAATTCGAGCCGGAGCTGCTGGGCGCCTGCGAGCAACCAATGCGCGCGCCGGCCAGCGACGAGGCACTGATGCGTGATTCGCTGGCCGCCCTGCGCCGCCACGGCGTCCGCCGCGCCATCACCGACGGCAACCCGGAACGGGTGGCAGCCTGGCGCGCGGCTGCACCCGCGGGCGTGACGGTCATTCCCGCGGTGCCCTTCGCCGCGCGCAAGACCCGCAGCGTGGAGGAACTGCGCGCCCTGCACCGCGAGGGCCGGCTGGCCGTGCTGGCCGAGGTCGCCATGCAGTACCGCGGCATCCGTGCCGACGACCCGCGCTGGACGCCCTACTTCGCACTGGCCGAGGAACTGGACATCCCGGTGGGCCTGCACCTGGGCGAGGGGCCGCCTGGGGCGGCGCGTTTCCCCGGCTACGAGGACTACCGCGCCAGCCTGACCACGCCGTTCCAGCTGGAGGACGTGCTGCGCCGCCACCCGAAGCTGCGCATCTGGGTGATGCACTACGCCTCGCCGCTGGTCGACGAGATGATCGCGATGATGTTCACCCACCCCAACCTGTACGTGGACGTGGCGTGCAACAACTGGGGCTTCCCGCGCGCGCAGTTCCACGACGCGCTGAAGCGGATGGTGGATGCCGGTTTCGGCAAGCGGATCCTGTTCGGCTCCGACCAGATGTACTGGCCGGACGCGATCGGCGAGGCGATCCGCGCCATCGAGCAGGCGCCCTTCCTCAGCCACGCGCAGAAGCGCGACATCCTCTACCACAACGCGGCGCGGTTCCTGCGGCTGACCCCCGGGCAGATCGCGGCGGACCATGCCCCGCAGCCCTGAGCGGTGCCCGCCGCACCCGCGGCACGCCCCTCACAGGATCGGCGAGAGTCCCGAGCCGAACGCGGTGAACACGCGGACGCCCAGCCACTTCAGGCCGATGTCGACCTCCGGGAAGTCGCCCACCGGGCGGTGGCAGCGGCGGAAGTCGGGATCGAACGGCGACGGCGGCCGCGCGCAGCCGGCGCCGGGGACGAACTCGTAGCTGGTGGCGTACTTGATCGGCCACAGGTCGAACAGCGGCATGCGTTCCGACACCTTGGCCAGGGTGTACTCGATGCCGGGGAAGATCGGCGAGGGGTCGCGGCGGCCGATCGCCCAGGCATTGCCCGGCGCCATGTCGCGGCGGATGCTGGCGGCCAGCGCGCCGGCGAAGGCGGCATCGCGGATCACCACCGCGCTCTCGGTGTTGTAGTGGTCGCCGCGCGGATCGAAGTTGTGGGTACCCACCACGCCCACCGCCTCGTCCACCACCAGCGACTTGGCGTGCAGGCCCATGCGCATGCCCGCGCGCTTGAGCCGCACCGGCAGGCGGCCCGACCCCACCAGCAGGCCGCCGAAGCGGTCGCTCTCGCTGCGCGGGTCGCGCTGCAGGCCGCGCGAGGCCAGGCGCCGGTCGCGCAGCGTGGGGC
>CBFGMM010000202.1:0-2696 GCA_965649855.1 uncultured Thermomonas sp.
CAGCGGCCTGGCGCGCGGCGCGCGCCTGCACGTCGGCCTCCGCGCGCGCGCTGGCGGCCAGCTCGGCGTCGCTCACCGCGACTTCCTCGCCCGGCAGCAGGGTGTAGAAATCGTACTGCGGCCTGGCCGCCGGTTCTGCGGGTTTTTCGGCGGCGGGTGGCGCATCGCCTGCCAGGTCGGGGGCGATCGCCTCGCCGTCCTCGCTGGCCGCCACCGGCCGCGCGTCGGGATTCGGCTTGGGGCCGATCCGCAGGAAGCCATCGCTGCCCTCCGGTGCCAGCAGGCGCGGCGCGGCCAGCACCACCAGCAGGGTGACCAGGATGCCGACCACCAGCCAGGCCCAGCCGGGCAGCCCGCTGGAACCGTGCCGCCTTGCCTGCGATTTGCCGCGTCGTGCCGCCATCGATCGTGTCCTCGCTTACATGCGCTGCGGGGCGCCAACGCCCAGCAGCTCCAGTCCGTTGGCCAGCACCTGGCGCACGGCCAGGGCCAGGGCCAGGCGCGCATCGCGCAGGGACGCATCATCCACCAGCACCGGGCTGGCGTGGTACCAGCCATGGAAGGCATTGGCCAGCTCGCGCAGGTACTGCGCCACCAGGTGCGGTTCCAGCGTGGCGCCGGCGGCTTCCACCACTTCCGGGTAGCGCGACAGCTCGCGCATCAGCTCCAGCGCGGGTGCATCGTCCAGCCGGTGCAGCGAGGCGTCGCCCTGCGCGGCATCGTGCGCGTAGCCCTTCTCCTCGGCCTGGCGCAGCAGGCTGCAGATGCGGGCATGCGCGTACTGCACGTAGTACACCGGGTTGTCGTTGCTCTGCGAGCGCGCCAGGTCGATGTCGAAGGTCAGCTGCGAATCCGGCTTGCGCGCGACCAGGAACCAGCGCACCGCATCGGCGCTGGTTTCCTCGATCAGCTCGCGCAGGGTCAGGTAGCTGCCGGCGCGCTTGGACAGCTTCACCTCCTCGCCGCCGCGCATCACCGTGACCATCTGGTGCAGCACGTAGTCCGGGTAGCCCGGGGGGATCCCGCAGTCCAGCGCCTGCAGCCCGGCGCGCACCCGCGCCAGCGAGCCGTGGTGGTCGGCGCCCAGCTCGGTGACCGCGCGCTCGTAGCCGCGCTGCCACTTGCTGAGGTGGTAGGCCACGTCCGGCACGAAGTAGGTGTAGGTGCCGTCGGACTTGCGCATCACGCGGTCCTTGTCGTCGCCGAAGTCGGTGGTGCGCAGCCACAGCGCGCCGCCCTCCTCGTAGGTGTGGCCGTGGGCGATGAGCTCGCGCACGGTTTCCTCCACCTTGCCGTCGGCGTACAGCGAGGACTCCAGGAAGTAGCGGTCGAACGCCACCCCGAACGCGGCGAGGTCGGCGTTCTGTTCGCGCCGCAGGTACGCCACGGCGAACCTGCGGATGGCCTCCAGGTCGCCCGCGTCGTCCTTGCCGGCCACCACGTGGCCATCGACCTCGACCCTGTCGCCGCGCAGGTAGGCGGCCGCCACGTCGGCGATGTAGTCGCCGTTGTAGGCATCCGCCGGCCAGTCCGCGTCGCCCGGCTTCAGGCCCTGCGCACGCGCCTGGGTGGAACGCGCCAGGTTCTCGATCTGCACGCCGGCATCGTTGTAGTAGAACTCGCGCCTGACGGTCCAGCCGTTGGCGGCCAGCACCCGGGCGATGCAGTCGCCGATCACGCCGGCGCGGCCGTGGCCCACGTGCAGCGGCCCGGTCGGGTTGGCCGAGACGTATTCCACGCCCACCGTCCTGCCGCGTCCGGTGTCGTGCTTGCCGAAGCACTGGCGGGCCAGGTGGATGTCGCGCACCTGCTGCTGCCACGCGGCGGGCGCCATGTGGAAATTGACGAAGCCGGGCCCGGCGATCTCCGCCCGGGCGATCGCGTCCGACGGCGGCAGCGCGTCCAGCAGCTGCTGCGCCAGCGCGCGCGGGTTGCTGCGCGCGGCCTTGGCCAGCAGCATCGCCACGTTGGTGGAGAAGTCGCCATGGCTGCGCTCCTTGGGGCGCTCGACCGCGAAGTCGGGCGACGCCAGGTCGGCGGGCAGGGTGCCGGCGGCACGCAGGGCGGACAGGCCCTGGTCGATGAGGGCGCGGAGCTGGGCTTTCACGAAGGATCGGGCATCGCGTTCAACGGTTGCGCATTGTACGCGAGGGGCTCCGCTGCCTGATCCGCGAGGGCATGGCCGGGCTTGACACAACTCACACCAGCCCCCGCGATGCCATCGAGAGCGGCGGTCCGTCGCCGATCACGAAGTGGTCCAGCAGGCGCACGTCCACCAGCCCCAGCGCCTGCTTGAGGCGCGCGGTCACGGCGCGGTCCGCGGCGCTCGGCTCCGGGTTGCCGCTGGGATGGTTGTGCCCGACGATCACCGCCGCGGCGCGTCGCGACAGGGCGCGTTCCACCAGGATGCGCGGATGCACCTCGGCCCCGTCCAGGCCGCCGCGGAACAGTTCCTCGAAGCCCAGTGCGCGGTGCCGGGTGTCCAGGTACAGCGCGGCGAACACCTCATGGCCCAGCCCGCGCAGGCGCTGCGCGAAGTAGCGACCCGCCGCGGCCGGGTCCGCCAGTGCGTCGCCGCGCTGCAGTTGCGCGGCCAGGTGGCGATGTCCCAGCTCCAGCGCCGCCGCCAGGCTGCAGGCGCGCGCCGGCCCGATCCCGCGCAGCGCGGTCAGCGCCCCGGCCGGGCGGTCCAGCAG
>CBFGMM010000203.1:0-2691 GCA_965649855.1 uncultured Thermomonas sp.
CCCCTACAATCCGCGCATGACCGACACCCCCAAGCCGCTGGGCCACCGCCTGCAGCGCCTGTTCCTGACCGGGCTGCTCACCCTGTTCCCGCTGTGGCTGACCTGGGTGGTGCTGAAGTTCGTGTTCGGGATGCTGTCGGACATCGGCCGGCCGGTGATCGAGCCGGTGCTGGTGGGCGTGGCGGCCAGCTCGCCGGCGCTGGGCTGGCTGGACGATGCCTGGGTGCAGACCGCGCTGGGGGTGCTGGCCACGCTGGCGGTGATCCTGCTCTCAGGCGCGATGGCGCGGTTCGTGGTGGGCCAGCGGCTGCTGCGCTGGTTCGAGGCGCTGATCGCGCGCATCCCGCTGGCGAATGTCATCTATTCCAGCGCGCGCAAGCTGCTGGACATCCTGCAGACCAAGCCGGACGGCACCCAGCGGGTGGTGCTGATCGACTTCCCGCACCCGGAGATGAAGACCCTGGGCTTCGTCACCCGGGTGATGCGCGAGCAGGGCACCGGGCGCGAACTGGCCGCGGTGTACGTGCCCACCACCCCCAACCCGACCTCCGGGTATCTGGAGATCGTGCCGGTGGAGAAGATGACCCCCACCGACTGGAGCGTGGACCAGGCGATGAGCTTCATCATCAGCGGCGGCGCGGTGGCACCGGACGCGATCCCGTTCTCGCCGCCGCCGGCACCGGCCACGCCCGCGGCGTAAGCTCGCCCTGTGGGCCGGCGCGCCACGCCGCCGGCCGGCATCCGTGACTTCCGACCGGCGCAGGCCCGCCTGCGCTGGCGCATCCTCGCCGCACCACGACCGGACCCGACGCCATGACCCTGCCCATTCCCAAGGCCACCGCACTTGCGCTTGCCATCGCCCTGACCGGCTGCGCCACCACCGCGCCGGTCGCGCCCGCGGCCAGCGCCACCGCCGCCGTACCCGCCCAGGCCAGCAAGGCGCAACGCCTCAACGCCCTGTACGAGCAGTACTGGGAAGAGGTGCTGCGGATGAACCCGGTGCAGGCCACCTTCCAGGGCGATGCGCGCTACAACGACCAGCTGCCGGATTTCCTGTCCGCCGAGTTCCGCGAGCAGGCCCGCGCCTTCAACGCGCGCTGGCTGAAGACCATGCAGGACATCGGGCCGGAGGGCCTGGCCGGGCAGGACCTGCTGAGCTACGAGATCTTCGTGCGCGACGCGAAGCTGTCGCAGGAGGCCGATCGCTTCCCCGGCTGGCAGCAGCCCATCAACCAGTTCGGCAGCATCGCCAGCTTCGCGGTGCAGCTGGGCAGCGGCACCGGCGCGCAGCCGTTCAAGACGGTCAAGGACTACGAGAACTGGCTGGCCCGCGGCAACCGCCTGCCCATCCTGTTCGACAGCGCCATCGCCAACATGCGCCAGGGCATGGCCTCCGGCGTGGTGCAGCCGCGCGCGCTGATGGTCAAGGTGCTGCCGCAGCTGGACGCGCTGATCAAGGACAAGCCGGAGGACACCCTGTTCTGGGGCCCGATCGCGCGCATGCCGGCCGATTTCAGCGCGCAGGACAAGGCGCGCCTGACCGCCGCCTACCGCGAGATGATCGGGCAGCGGGTGATGCCCGCCTACCGCGAGCTGCGCGCCTTCATCGCCAACGAGTACATGCCCAAGACCCGCACCGCGCCGGGCATGGATGCGCTGCCGGACGGCGCGGCCTGGTACGCCTTCAACGCCAAGAACTCCACCACCACCGACCTCACGCCCGACCAGATCCACCAGATCGGCCTGGACGAGGTGGCCCGCATCCACGGCCTGATCCGCAGCGAGGTGATGGCCAAGGTGGGCTTCAAGGGCAGCCTGCAGGACTTCTTCCAGTTCATGCAGAACGACCCGCGCTTCACCTTCAAGAGCGAAGAGGCGCTGCTGGCGCACTACCGCGGGCTGGAGGCCAAGGTCAACGCGCGGGTCAAGGAACAGTTCTCGCTGATCCCCAAGGCGCCGTTCGAGATCCGCGCGGTGGAGCCGTTCCGCGCGCAGTCCGCGGCCGGCGGCAGCTACATGAGCCCCAGCGAGGACGGCACCCGCCCCGGCATCTTCTACGTCAACACCTACGACCTGCCCACGCGCAAGACCTGGGACGCGGAAGACCTGTACCTGCACGAGGCGATCCCCGGCCACCACTTCCAGATCGCGCTGCAGCAGGAACTGACCGGCCTGCCCAAGTTCCGGCGCTTCGGCGGCGAGACCGCCTTCAGCGAAGGCTGGGGCCTGTACGCCGAATCCCTGGGCCGCGACCTGGGCCTGTACCAGGACCCGTACGACTACTTCGGCTACCTGCAGAACGAACTGTGGCGCGCCATCCGCCTGGTGGTGGACACCGGCCTGCACAGCAAGGGCTGGACCCGCGAGCAGGTGATCAAGTACATGCTGGACAACTCCG
Source organism: uncultured Thermomonas sp. (assembly GCA_965649855.1). GTDB lineage: Bacteria > Pseudomonadota > Gammaproteobacteria > Xanthomonadales > Xanthomonadaceae > Thermomonas. The sequence continues at coordinate 2,399 of CBFGMM010000203.1, forward strand.
CCGAGTCCGAGACCCAGTCCACCGCGGAGGCCGAGCGCTACATGGCCATCCCCGGCCAGGCGCTGGCCTACAAGATCGGCGAGCTGAAGATCCAGGAACTGCGCAAGCGCGCGCAGGACCAGCTGGGCCCGCGCTTCGACATCCGCGAGTTCCACGCCGAGGTGCTGAAGGACGGCGCCGTGCCGCTGTCGGTGCTGGAGGCGAAGATCGACCGGTGGATTGCCTCGCGGAAGGGGTGAGCGGGATCAGCCCTGCGAGGTAGGCGAAGGGCCGGCGCAAGCCGGCCTTTTGCT
>CBFGMM010000204.1:0-2691 GCA_965649855.1 uncultured Thermomonas sp.
GCGATCGCCGCGCCGGCGGCAAGGACCCCCGATGGACATCGAGCAACGCAGGATGCAGGCCCTGCCCGTGCTGCTGGGCATCGCCCTGGTGCTGGGCTTCCTCAACTGGGCGCAGCCGGTGGTGGTCCCGGTCGCGCTGGCGGTCCTGCTGACCTTCCTGCTGGCGCCGCTCAGCCAGTGGCTGGAACGCCACGGGCTGCCGCGCGCACTGGCGGTGGCGATGGTCACCCTGCTGGCGCTGGGCCTGGTGGTGGCGCTGTTCTACGGGGTGACCCGCCAGATCGGCAGCCTGCTGGACGAATACCCGCGCTACGAGACCAACGTGGCGGCCAAGATCGCGCAGGTGCGCGAGCGGGGACGGGCGGGCCTGCTGGACAAGGCGCAGATGGTCGCCGAACGGATCAGCCGCCAGCTGGACAACGGCGCCGCGCCGGACACCGCGCAGGAGCGCGAGGTTGCGCAGGCGCAGCCGGTGCGGCTGGTGGAGGACGGGCCCTTCAGCCTGGCGCAGCTGTGGTCGGTGGCCGGGCCGGCCCTGCAGCCGATCGCGCTGGGCGGCCTGGTGCTGGTGCTGGTGATGTTCATGCTGCTGCGGCGGGAGGACCTGCGCGACCGGGTGATCTCGCTGGTCGGCGTGGCGCAGCTGGCGGAGACCACGCGCGCCCTGGAGGAAGCGGGCGAGCGGGTCAGCCGCTACCTGCTGATGCAGCTGCTGGTGAACACCGGCTACGGCGTCGCGGTCGCCATCGGCCTGTGGCTGATCGGTGTGCCGTACGCGCCGCTGTGGGGCTTCTTCGCCGCGCTGCTGCGCTACATCCCCTACCTGGGGCCGTGGCTGGCCGCCCTGCTGCCCATCGCGCTGAGCCTGCTGGTCTCGCGCGAGTGGACGGTGGCGCTGATGGTGGTGGCGCTGTTCGCGGTCCTGGAGCTGGTCACCAACATGCTGGTCGAGCCGATGGTCTACGGCCGCGGCCTGGGCGTGTCGCAGGCGGCGCTGCTGATCGCGGTGGCGTTCTGGACCTGGCTGTGGGGGCCGGTGGGCCTGGTGCTGGCCTCGCCGCTGACCGTGTGCCTGGTGGTGCTGGGCCGCTACGTGCCGTTCCTCAAGTTCCTGGACACGCTGCTGGGCGACCGCCCGGCGCTGGGGCCATCGCACCGGCTGTACCAGCGCATGCTGGCGCAGGACGAGACCGAGGCCGCCGACCTGCTGGACGAGATGGCGACCCTGGACGGGCTGGACGTGGCCTACGACACCGCGCTGGTGCCGATGTTGACCCATGCCCGCGACGACCTGCGCGCGCAGCGCCTGGGCAGCGATGCCCACGAGCGGCTGGTGGCCGATGCGCGCGCGATCGTCTCGGCGCACCGGCGGGTCATCCTGCCGCAGACCCTGGTGGGCGCCGACTGCATGCCGGTGCTCGGCATCCCGTCGCGCGACGCGATGGACGAGATCGGCGTGGCGATGCTGGGCAAGCTGGTGGACCCCGGGCGGATCGAATTCCAGCCGATGGGCTCGGCCGCGCTGGCGTCCGACGTGGTGGAGGCCGCCGGCCGGCCGGGCCTGGGCGCGCTGGTGCTGGTGGCGGTGCCGCCGGGCGGGCTGGCCCACGCGCGCTACCTCTGCAAGCGCCTGCGCAGCGCGTATCCGCGCATGCCGATCCTGGTGGTGCGGCCGGGCCTGTACCCGCAGGACCTGGGGCGGCAGCAGCAGGAACTGGCCGCAGCCGGCGCCAGCCGGGTGGTGGTCTCGCTGCGCGACGCGGTGGCGGAGCTGGGCAAGCTGGCGATGCTGGACCGTTCCGCCGCGGGCGGGGGCGATCCAGCGCCCTGACGCGCGCGGCGCGCATCGCCGGACCGCCGGCTTGACTTGAATCAGCGCGGCGCAACCGCATGTGGTGGACAGTGCCTTCGAGGACGCCCCCATGCGCATGGACAAACTCACCTCGCGCTTCCAGCAGGCCATCGCCGACGCGCAGTCGCTGGCGGTGGGCCGCGACCACACGATCGTCGAACCCGCCCACCTGCTGCTGGCCCTGATCGACCAGCAGGGCGGCGGCACGCGTCCGCTGCTGTCGCAGGCCGGGGTCAACGTGCCGGTGCTGCGCGAGCGCCTGGCCGAGGCGCTGGGGCGGCTGCCCAAGGTGACCGGCCAGGCCGGCAACGTGCAGGCCGGCAACGACCTGGTGCGCCTGCTCAACGTGACCGACAAGCTGGCGCAGCAGCGCGGCGACGCCTACATCGCCAGCGAGCTGTTCCTGCTGGCGGCGCTCGGCGACGGCGGCGAGGCCGGCAAGGCGCTGAAGGCGGCGGGCGCGGACAAGGCGAGACTGGAAGCGGCGATCGACGCGCTGCGCGGAGGCGAGAAGGTGACCGACGAGAATGCGGAAGACGCGCGCCAGGCGCTGGAGAAATACACGATCGACATGACCGCCCGCGCGGAGGGCGGCAAGCTCGACCCGGTGGTCGGCCGCGACGAGGAGATCCGTCGCACCATCCAGGTCCTGCAGCGGCGCACCAAGAACAACCCGGTGCTGATCGGCGAGCCGGGCGTGGGCAAGACCGCGATCGTCGAAGGCCTGGCCCAGCGCATCGTCAACGGCGAGGTGCCCGAGGGCCTGAAGGGCAAGCGCCTGCTGTCGCTGGACATGGGCGCGCTGATCGCCGGCGCCAAGTTCCGCGGCGAGTTCGAGG
>CBFGMM010000205.1:0-2626 GCA_965649855.1 uncultured Thermomonas sp.
GGGAAGGCAAGACCCGATGGACGCGCCACGCCCCGCCGCATCGCCGCCGCGCGCCGGCCGGGCCCGCGCGATCGCGTACTGGGCGCTGGCGGTGGGGGCGTTGGCCGGCGCCGGATGGCTGCTCTGGCCGGCGCGTCCGGCGGGGCAGGCCGATCCCGGAGCTGCCACGCGTGATGCCCCGGCCCGGCGGACCGGCGAGGGTGGGCGCGGCGACGCTGCAAGCGCCGCGCTGACCGCCAGGCCGCGTGCCGCATCCGCACCCGGAGCGTCGCCTGCGGATGGCGTCGACCTGGCGGATGTCATCCCGCGCGGCACGCCGGAGCCGACCATGGGCGAAGTGATCGAGGGACTGCACGCCGCCGGCGTTCGCTCCGGCCTGGGCGCGTTCAACCCGCCGGGAACCAGCCCGCCCCTGGTGGGGCTGGCGGTACCCCCCGACTTCCCGCTGCCGGAGGGGTACGTGCGGCACCACCAGGTGACCGACGACGGGCAGGACATCGAGCCCATCCTGATGTTCCATCCCGACTACGACTTCCGGGATGCCAGCGGCCGCGCGGTGGACATCCCGCCCGACCGCGTGGTGCCGCCGCACCTGGCGCCGCCTGGCCTGCCGTTGCGGCAGGTCAGGCTTCCGCCACCCCGGGCGCAGGGAGGGGTGGCGTCCTGAGCCGCGCGCGCGTTGGCGGCTGGCGCGTGCCGGCCGGTGTCCTGGCCTCCAGTGTCCTGCTCGCGCTCTACGCACGCGGCGGGCCGGCGTTCGCACTGGGCTTCGTGCTGCTGGTGCCGTGGCTGCGCGCGCTGGACGGCGTGCGCGGGGCGGCAGGCGCGCTGCTGGCCGGCTGGCTGATGAGCGTCGGCTACGTGGCCGCGGCGCTGGCGTGGTTCGGGGGCGCGATCGGCGCCTATACCGGCATCGGTGCCGGCACCGGGCTGGTCGTGGTGCTGCTGGCGGCGCCGTTGCTGCAGCCGCAGTGGCTGGCGTTCGCGCTGGTGCGGCACTGGGCGGGTCGCCGGCATGGGCCGGCGCTGCGCGCGCTGGCGGGGGCGTCGGCGTGGGTGGCCTGCGAATGGCTGTGGCCGAAGATGCTGGGCGACAGCCTGGGCCACGGCCTGCAACCCGCGGCGTGGCTCGTGCAGTTCGCCGATGTGGGCGGGGTGGCCGGCCTCACCGTCGCGCTGCTGCTGGCCAACGAGGCGCTGGCGCTGGCCTGGGTCCGCCGTCGCCAGGCGCCCGCCCGCTGGGCCGTGCCGCTGGCAGCCGCGCTGGCGGTTCCCGCCGTGCTGGCCGGGTATGGCGGGCTGCGGCTCGCGCAACTGGAAGCGATGCCCGGCGAGGGCCGGCTGCGGGTCGGCCTGGTGCAGGCCAACATCGTGGAGTACGAACGCCTGCGCCGCGCGCATGGCGCGCAGGCCGTGGTCCGGCGCGTGCTGGACACCCACTTCGCCCTGTCGCGCCGGGCGGTGGGCGAGCACGCGGTGGACGCGTTGCTGTGGTCGGAAACCGTGTACCCCACCACCTTCGGCCAGCCGCGCAGCGAGGCCGGGGCCGAATTCGACCGCGAGTTGCTGGCCTTCGTCCGCCAGCTGCGCGTGCCGCTGGTGCTGGGCACCTACGAGCGCGACGCCGCCGGCGAATACAACGTCGCCGCCTTCATCGCGCCCGACGACGGCCTGCTGGGAACCTACCGCAAGACCCACCTGTTCCCGTTCACCGAGCGGCTGCCATCTGCGCTGGACCGTCCATGGGTGCGCGCGCGCCTGCCCTGGACCGGCGCGTGGACCCCGGGCAACGGTGCGCGGGTCCTGCCGCTGCGCCTGTCCGACGGCCGCGAGGTGCCGGCCGGCACCCTGATCTGCCTGGACGACGTGCATCCGGGCGTGGCCCGCGACGCGGCCCGCCAGGGCGCGCGGGTGCTGCTGGGGATGTCCAACGATTCCTGGTTCACCGCCTGGCCGCAGGGCGCGCGCCTGCACCTGGCGGCGGCGAGCTTCCGCAGCATCGAAACCCGGCTGCCGCAGCTGCGGGTCACCGCGAACGGGATCAGCGCCGTGGTCGCTGCCACCGGCCGGATCGGGCCGCGCACCGGCATGGACCAGGCCACGCTGCTGGTCGGGGACGTGGTCCTGGGCACGCCGCCACGCACCCTGGCGGTGGCTTGGGGCAACTGGGTGGGTGTGGCCGGATTGGCGCTGCTGCTGTGCCTGTGGCTGCATGTCGCAGCGCCGTGGATGGCGGCGCGGCTGCCGCGCCTGCGTGGGGGCCGGCTGCGCCCCGCGGCGCCCTCGCTGGCCGATGGGGTCGAGGTGGTCCTGGCGTCGCCCGGCATGCGCTGGCTGGCGGCGGCGCTGCGCCTGGTGGCGGGGCTGGGGCTGGCCTGGACCGGCATCCTGCTGGTGTTCGGCGACGGCGACCCCGCCCACACCCTGTCCCGCCTGCGCGTGTTCGCCGCGGCCTGCCTGGCGCCCGCCCTGGCCGCCTGGGCCATCCAGCGCGCGCTGTCCGGGCGCGCACGGTGGGTGGGTGGTGCGCTGTGGCTCGAACGCGCCGGGCAGGCGCCGCGCGTCCTGCATCCGCCACTCGATGCGGCGCCATGGGCGTTGCCGCTACCGGAGCCGGGCCTGACTC
>CBFGMM010000206.1:0-2539 GCA_965649855.1 uncultured Thermomonas sp.
TCGAAGACAGGCACGAAGTGCTGGTTCCGGCGATTCGCGAGTTCCTGGATCGAACTGCGCGCTAGGTGTCGGGATGGCCCCCACGCCCTTGCCGTTTTATCGTCAGTGACGGGAGAGCGGGCCATTCACGCTTTCGGGTTGCGTGATGGCGTGCAGGGATGGGCGGGGCGCTGCCTCAACCAAGCGAGTATCGGGGAGCGACTTGAGGCAGCGCCCCGTCCAGCCCCTCCCTGACACCCGCTTGCCGCTCCAGGTCAAGCCGGTGGCACCGGGTTCTTCTCGGCTTCCGCAACTCCGATCCAGTCCGCCGGCGTGAGCAGGGGCAAACCGTGCGCGATCCGCGCCTTGTCGCACTGCGGGCTGGCCGCGCCGAACTCCCAGCTGGCCGGCACCAGTGCGCACACCGACGGCCGCCGGTCGTGGATGGTGCAGCGCGAGTAGCGGCCGATGTCCGCGTCCAGGGCGACGCAGCGCGGCTGCGCCTGCGAGGTGCCGCGCATCGCGCGCTCGTGCGTGCGCAGAGGTTCGGTGAGCTCGAACGGCACCGTGCCGCCCAGCGCGGGATCGGCCTCGGACCAGTGGAAGCTGACCCGGAAGAATGCGCAGCATGCGCCGCAGCTCAGGCAGGGGTGTGACGCGGGGTTGGCACGGGCGGGCATGGCGCATTGTCGGCGACAATGGCCCGGTGACGGAATCGCGCCCGCCCGAGACGTGCAACATCGCCGCCGCGCTGCCGCGGCTGGCCCGCGAGCGACCGGATCAGGTGGCCATGCGCTGCCCCGGGCGCGCCGGCCGGTACGACATCGCGCTGACCTATGCGCAACTGGATGCGCGCAGCGATGCGATCGCCGCGGGGCTGGCCAGGCGCGGCCTCGTGCGCGGCATGCGCACCGTGGTGATGGTGCGGCCCACGCCGGAGTTCTTCCTGCTGATGTTCGCGCTGTTCAAGATCGGGGCGGTGCCGGTGCTGGTCGATCCGGGGATCGACAAGCGCGCGCTCAGGCAGTGCCTCGACGAAGCAGAACCCGCGGCCTTCATCGGCATCCCGGTGGCGCTGCTGGCGAAGGCGCTGCTGGGGTGGGCGACGTCGGCGCGGCTGCGGATCACCACCGGCGCCCGCGCCTGGCTGGCCGATGCCACCCTGGGCGAGGTCGAGCGCGATGGCGCGGGTGCAGGGCCGCAGCGCGCGCACACCGGGCCGGACGACATGGCCGCGCTGCTGTTCACCAGCGGCAGCACGGGCGTGCCGAAGGGCGTGGTGTACCGGCACCGGCATTTCGTCGCGCAGATCGACATGCTGCGCGAGGCATTCGGCATCCAGCCCGGCGGCATCGACCTGCCCACGTTCCCGCCGTTCGCCCTGTTCGATCCCGCGCTGGGGCTGACCTCGATCATTCCCGACATGGATCCCACCCGGCCGGCCAGGGCGGACCCGCGCAAGCTGCACGCCGCGATCCGGCGTTTCGGGGTGGACCAGTTGTTCGGCTCCCCGGCCCTGATGCGGGTGCTGGCCGACCACGGCGCGCCGCTGCCGACGATCCGGCGCGTCACCTCCGCAGGCGCGCCGGTGCCTCCGGACGTGGTGGCGAAGATGCTGGACCTGTTGCCGGACGATGCGCGGCTGTGGACGCCCTACGGCGCCACCGAATGCCTGCCGGTCGCGGTGGTCGAGGGGCGCGAGCTGCTGGCCCTGCGCGAACGCACCGAGGCCGGCGCGGGCACCTGCGTGGGCCGGCCGGTGCCGCCGAACACCGTGCGCATCATCCGCATCGACGATGCCCCGATCGACGCGTGGAGCGATGCATTGCTGGTCGGCGCCGGGCAGGTCGGCGAGATCACCGTGGCTGGCCCCAGCGCCACCGATGCCTACTTCAACCGCGCTGAGCAGACCGCGCTGGCCAAGATCCGCGAATGCCTGCCGGACGGCAGCGAGCGCGTCGTGCACCGCATGGGCGACCTTGGCTGGCTGGACGGGGAAGGCCGGCTGTGGTTCTGCGGCCGCAAGTCGCAGCGCGTGGTGGTGGATGCCTCGACCACCCTGTGCACCGAGCAGGTGGAGCCGGTGTTCAATACCCATCCCGACGTGGCGCGCACGGCGCTGGTGGGCGTGGGCGAGAAGGGCGCGCAACGCCCGTTGCTTTGCGTCGAGCTGCGTGCCGGCGTGCACGCGCGCGAGTGGCCGCGCATCGCCGCCGAGCTGCGCCATCGCGCGGATGGCCTGGTGCATGCCGCCAAGGTCGCCGGGTTCCTGCGCTATCCGAAGCCGTTCCCGGTGGACATCCGGCACAACGCCAAGATCGGCCGCGAGGCACTCGCGGCGTGGGCGGCGCGGCAACCCCTGGAGGATGCGCCTTGAAGATCCTGGTTACCGGCGGCGGCGGGTTCCTGGGGCAGGCCCTGTGCCGTGGCCTGGTCGCCCGCGGTTTCGATGTCACCAGCTTCAACCGCGGCCGCTACCCGGCGCTGGAAGCGCTCGGCGTCGGCCCCGGCGCCCGCGCCCAGGCCGCCGGCGACGCCGTGGTTGCGGCGGTGGCGGGCG
>CBFGMM010000207.1:0-2455 GCA_965649855.1 uncultured Thermomonas sp.
GTGCTGGAGGCGACGGTGGCGGCGATGCGCACCGCGCCCGCGCAGTCGCAGGCGTGGCTGGGCCCGGCCGCGGGCCCGTCCGCCTACGAAGTGGGCGGCGAGGTGCATGACGCCTTCGTGTCCGCCGATCCGGGCGCGGCCGCGGCGTTCGTTCCATCGCGGCCCGGGCACTGGCGCGTGGACCTGTACGCGCTGGCACGCAGCCGCCTGCAGGCCGCCGGCGTGGCCGCGGGCGCGATCCACGGCGGCGGGCTGTGCACCATCGGCGATCCCGCGCGGTTCTTCTCGCACCGCCGCGACGGCCTCAGCGGGCGGATCGCCACCCTGGCGTGGATCGAAGGCTGACTCAGCCCGGCAGCAACCCGGCGGCGCGCGCCTTCGCGATTTCCGCCTCGGCGCGTTGCCGGGCGCGCGCGACCGCCTGCGCATGGCATGGATGCGCGTTGAACGCCGCAAGCGCGGGCACCTGCGCGGCGAAGTCGTAATCGGTGACCAGGCCCGCGTCCAGCGCGCTGCGATAGGCGGCGCACGCCGCCTCGTGGCGGCCCAGCATCGCCAGCGCGATCACCTCGTACCAGCCGCGGGCGAAACCGCCGGCGCCGGCTGGCCTGGCGGCAGCGCGTTTCGCGCCTGCCTCCAGCAATGCCGTGCCGGCGGCGCGCTCGCCCTGCAGCAGGCGCAGCGACCCCACGAACACCTGGTCGCCCACGTGGTGGCTGCTGGCGACCGGAGGCGTTTCGAATTCGCCCAGGGCAAGGCCTTCCTCGGCGAACACCGCGCGCAGCTGGGTTTCGGCCTCGGCATAGCGTTCGAGGCTGAACAGCAGGCCCGCCTTCTCGTACGACCACGTGCCGGGCAGGCCCTCCATCGCCGCCAGCGCCTCCTGGTGGCGACCGGCGCCGCGCAGCCAGTGGGCGCGCGCAGGCCCGGCCTGGTCGGCGGGCAGGCGGGCGACCAGCGCCCGGAAGCAGGCGTCCGCCGCCTGCCTGGCCCTGAACCGCTGCAGCGCATCGCAGCGGTCGAGCCGGAAGTAGGGGACGTCCGGGTCCAGCCGGATCGCGGTGTCGTAGGCCCGCAGCGCCCCGGCCAGGTCGCCGCGCTGGAGCCGGACGTTGCCCAGCGTCTCGTGCCCCGCGGCGAACCCGGGGCTGGAGCGCGCCATGCGCTGCAGGATGCGCTCGGCCTCGTCCACGCGCTGCACCGCGGCCAGGCCGGTGGCGTACTCCTTCTGGATGATCGGCGAGAGCGGGTCCAGCGCGATCGCGCGCTCCAGCAGCGGCAGCGCCAGGTCCATCCTGCCCAGCTGGTCCTGGTAGAACTCGCCCAGCCACTGGTAGGCGGTGGCATAGCCCGGGGCCAGCGCCAGGCCGCGCTTGTAGGCCTGCTCCGCCCTGGCCAGCTCGCGCGCGCGCTCGAGCTGCGCGCCGCGCGCGACCCACGCCTCGCCGAGGTCCGGCGCCAGCTCCAGCGCGCGGTCGATGTACTGCGGGACCTTGCGCGCGGTGGCCGGGCTGCCGTCGCCATAGGTCACCAGCAAGCCGGCGGCGGTGCCCGCCATCGCCCAGGCGCGCGCATAGCCCGGGTCGAGCCGGATCGCGCGCTCGAAGTGGGCGAGCGCGCGGCGCAGGTCGGCGGACTTGCGCTGCGGCAGCAGCGCGATGCCGTGCAGGTACTCGTCGTAGGCCGCCACGTTGTCGGTCCGCCGGCGCACCAGGCGCGCCTGGTCGGCGGCCGGCAGCGCCCCCTGGATGGCGCGCACCACCTCGGTGGCGATCTCGTCCTGGATCGCGAACACGTCCGCGCGCTTGCGGTCGAAGCGCTTGGACCACAGGTGGCTGCCGTCGCTGACCCGGATCAGCTGCGCGGTGATGCGCACGGTGTCGCCGGCCTGCTGCACGCTGCCTTCCAGCAGGTGGGCGGCGTCCAGCGCGCGGCCGATCTCGCGCATGTCCGCGGTCTTGCCCTTGAACGCGAACGAGGACGTGCGCGCGATCACCTTCAGGTCCCTGACCTGCGCCAGCATGTCCAGCGTGGTCTCGGCCAGGCCGTCGGAAAAGTATTCGTTGGAGCGGTCGCCGCTCATGTTGACGAAGGGCAGCACCGCGATCGAGCGTTCCGCGGCCAGCCGTTGCTGGCGCACCGCGGGCTGGCCGATGAAGTACCAGGCGAGCGCCAGGGCGACCAGCAGCGCCGCCAGGCTGGCCATGCGCTTGTTGCCCACGCCGCCGCGGGTGAACGCGATGCCGTGCGCGCCCACGTCCATCGCCCAGGACAGCAGCAGCGCCAGCGGGAAGCCCAGCGCGAAGACCAGGATCACCAGCCGCAGCGACCACGCCGGCGCGTCGAAGGCGGGCAGCGCCACGTCCGCGACCTGGACCAGCAGCCACGCCGCGACCAGGTAGGCGGCAGCGACGCGGAACACCTTGCGCTGCCTGAGTTCGGCGATGAACGACAT
>CBFGMM010000208.1:0-2353 GCA_965649855.1 uncultured Thermomonas sp.
TCGTCGGGAGTAACGGGGTCAGGTTCACTTTTGGGAGGGCGCGTGAGAGCAGGGGTCAGAGTCGCCATGTCGCGGCGCCGCACATGGCCTCCCGGCCACCCTCACCGCGTAATCCTCCGGTACCGCCCCGCGGAACCACGCGATGCACCGCCTTGCACTGGATGACCTCGACTGGGCGACGGACCTGCTGACCGCCGCCTTCCTCCAGCAGCCCCCGGCCGACACCCTCTTCCAGGGCGCGCGGCACGCGGACCTCACCCGCTACTTCATGCGCTGCACCTGCAAGTACACCCTGTTGTACGGCGAGGGCTACGCCAACGCTGAGCGCACCGCGGTGGCGCTGTGGCTGAATCCGGGGCGCACCAGCCTGCGGCTGGACCGGATGGCGCGCGCCGGCATGCTGGCCGCGCCGTGGCGGATGGGACGGGCGGCGTTCAAGCGCTTCGGCGCGTTCGCCTCGCACACCGCGGCGATGCATGCGCGCGCGGTGCCCGGCCCGCACTACTACCTGTTCGCGCTCGGCGTGGCGCCCGGCGCGCAGGGGCGCGGCGCCGGGCGCGGCCTGCTGGCGCCGATGCTGGCGCGCATCGACGCCGAGCGCATGCCCGCCTACCTGGAGACGCAGTGCGCGCGCAACGTGCCGCTGTACCAGCGGCTGGGATTCGAGGTCCATGCGCAGGCCGCCTTTCCCGGCCTGGACGGCCTGTGCAACTGGGCGATGGCGCGCCCGGCGGCAGATCTTGGCCCCGCGTGAGCATCGCTGCCATGCCACGTCGGATGCATGGATCCGGCGTTCCCCGCACATGGCGCTCACGCGCCCCGGCGTAAGAGCAGGCATCGCCTACTGACCGGGAGCTCTCGATGGACGCCATGACCATGCTGCGGACGGCCTGTGCACTGCTGGCGCTGGCGGCGCTGGGCGGGATCGTGATGGCCGCGATCCGCTTCGGCGCGAAGCGCAATCCCCCGCCCGCCGTGGCGATGGCGCACGGCTTCCTGGCGGCCGCGGGCGCCACGCTGCTGGCCTATGCGGTGTTCACCGGCCCGGTGCCGGGCGCGGCGTCGCTGTCCCTGGTGCTGCTGCTGGCGGCGGCAGGCGTGGGCGCATGGCTCAACCTGGGCCACCACTGGAAGCAGCGGCCGATCCCGGCCGGCCTGACCTGGCTGCACGCGGGACTGGCGGTCGCCGGTTTTGTCGTCCTGCTGCTTGCCGCCCTTGCGTAGTCCGCCGGCGCCGCGCACGGCGGACGACGGCGTCCCGGCGGGCACGCGCGGCCGTTACAGCACGCTGCTGCGTTTCCAGGCACGCCTGGAGCTGCCGATGATCGTGCTGGCCTTCGTCTGGCTGGCGCTGTTCATCGTGGAGGCGGTGTGGGGCGCCCGGCGCTGGATGGACATCGCCGGCTGGGTGATCTGGGCGGCGTTCATCGTCGAATATGCCGTCGGCTTCATCCTTGCGCCGCACAAGTGGATCTACGTGCGCAAGAACTGGCTGAAGGGGATCGCCTTGCTGGCCCCGGCGCTGCGCGTGCTGCGCATGGTCCGTGTGCTGCGCCTGGCGCGTGCGGCGCGCCTGGCGAGGGGCGCACGCGTGCTGCGGATCGTCAGTTCCTTGAATCGTGGCATGCGCGCGCTCGGGCGCACGCTCGGTCGCCGGGGCGCGCCCTATGTCGTGGTGCTGACCCTGCTGGTCACGCTTGCGGGGGCGGCGGGCATGTATGCATTCGAGAACGAAGCCGCCGGACAGAAGGGCTTCGAGGACTTCGCCGATGCCCTGTGGTGGACCGGCATGATCATGACCACCATGGGCTCTGCGTACTGGCCGCAAACCGATGCGGGGCGCGTGCTGTGCGTGCTGCTCTCGCTGTATGCGTTCGCCGTGTTCGGGTATGTCACCGCGCTGCTCGCGAGCTTCTTCGTCGGGCGCGACGTGGAAACGGGCGAGTTGCGGCGCAACGAGGTCAGGCAGCTTGCCGAGGAGATCCGGACCTTGCGCGCGACGCTGGAGGCCCGCACGGAGAGGGTCGGGCAGCCGTGACACCGCTTGGAGAAACCGGGTGCATCGACTTGCGCCGTCCTCGTGGCGACTCGATGTTGGCGGGCTGACGGCGCCAAGCGCGCCAGGAGGATGTTTCCCGGTTGACTCGCAAGGAGGCAACGCCCGCTGAACGCCCTGGTTGGAGCCAACCTTCGGCAGGGTGGCGCAGGCGGCCGGCGCGGCTAGGGTGGCGCATCGCCCCGCGGGAGCCGTGCATGCGTCCGAGCCTCGTACTCTCCGCGGCGTCCTGCGCCGTGGCCCTGTCCGCCTGCACGCCGGCGCAGTTGCTCCTGCCGGACGACGCACCGGCCACCG
>CBFGMM010000209.1:0-2345 GCA_965649855.1 uncultured Thermomonas sp.
GCGTTCTGCGGCGAGAGGATCCAGTGGTTCTCGTTCGGGAACACCACCAGCCGCGAGGGCACGCGCATGGTCTGCAGGATGCCGTACAGGGCGATGCCCTGGCCGTAGGGCACGCGGTAGTCCAGCTCGCCGTGGAGGATCAGCATCGGGGTGCTGAAGTTCGCCGCGTAGTTGACCGGGTTGTTGCGCTGCATGGCCTCCGGGCTGTCCCACGGGGTACCGCCCAGCACGTCCTTGGTGAAGCCGTAGGTGGTGATGTCGGCGCCGTACTGGCCCACGAAATCGCTGACGCCGGCGTGGTTGACCAGGGTCTTGAACGCCTTGGTGTGGCCCAGCAGCCAGGTGGCCAGGTAACCGCCGTAGCTGGCGCCCGCGGCGGCCACGTTGTCGCGGTCGATGGCCGGGATCCTGGCGAACAGGTAGTCGTTGGCCTTGAGCACGTCCTCGGTGGGCTTCTCGCCCCAGGCGCCGTTGATGCTGCGCGCGAACGCCTCCCCGAAGCCGGTGGAGCCATGGCGGTTGACCCAGGCCACGATGTAGCCGGGCGCGGCGAACACGTGGCTGTTCCAGCGGTAGCTGAAGGCATCGCGCACCATGGTGTGCGGGCCGCCGTGCAGCAGCTGGACGAGCGGGTATTTCTTGCGCGCATCGAAGCCCGGCGGGTAGATGACCCACATCTGCACGGGATCGCCGCCGGCGCCCTGGAAGGTGTGCGATTCGACCTTGCCGAGGTCCAGCCGGGCGAACAGCGCATCGTTGAAGCGGGTCAGCCGGCGAGGCTTGCCGGAGGCGTCCAGCGCGTACAGCTCCGGCGCGCGGCTGGTGGTTTCCGAGAGGAACACCAGCTGGCCGTTGGCGCTCTCGATCTCGGTGTTGGTGCCGCTGGCGACGACTTTCTTCAGCGGCCCGCCGGCGGCGTCCATCGCGAACACCGGCACAAGGCCGTCCTGTTCCGCCTGCAGCCACACCCGCCGCCCGTCCCTGGAGAACGCGACATCGTCGATGCTGAGGTCGATGCCCTCGCTCAGTGGGGTGGCCTTGCGGTCGGCGAGCGAGACGCGCCACAGCCGGCGCAGTTCGCCCTGGCTGTTGGCGCTGGCCACGCGGGTGTACAGGACGGAACGCCCGTCGGGCGCGAAGCGCGGCGAGTCGTCGCCGTACGGGTTGTCGGCGGTGAGGTTGGTGGTGCGGCCGCTGCCGTCGGTGGGCACCAGCACGATGTCGCTGTTGGGCGCGTCGGCATAGGGCGGCGGGGTGGAGTTGAGCGCCAGGGCCACGTGCCGGCCATCCGGCGCCACGTCGAAGCGCACCTCGCCGGACGGCGCGAACAGGCGGTCGTAACCGGGGGTAAGGTCGGTCAGGGCCTTGCTGTCCACGTCGATCTTCAGCAGGCGGTTGGCCAGGTTGTCGGTCAGGTTGCGGTCGAAGAAGCGGTATTGCCGGTACTCGCTGGCGTAGGCCGTCATCTTCGACTCCTTGCGCCGCTTGGCCTCCTTCTTCATCGCGGCGAGGTCCGCCTTGTCGAAGCGGCCCGCCAGCGCGGGAATCACCTGGGTGCCGAACACGATGCCTCGCCCGTCCGGCAGCCACGCCGGCGCGCCGACCCCCCAGGGCAACTCCACCAGCTTCTCGGCCTCGCCGCCGCCCGGGGCGATGACGTACAGCGCGGCCGCGGCATCGTCCCCGCGCTTGCCGACGAAGGCGATCCGGCGGCCGTCAGGGCTCCAGGCCGGGGCGCCGTCACTGCCGGTGCCGGCGGTCAGGCGGCGGGTGTCGCCGCTGGCCACGTCCACCAGCCACAGCGCGGCGCTGGGCGTGTTCTTCTCGATCGACCATTCCTGCACGCTGACCACCGCGCGCTTGCCGTCGGGCGACAGCGCCGGCGCGCCGACGCGCTTGACCGCCCACAGGTCCTGCGCGGTGATCGGGCGCTTGCCGTCCTGCGCGCTGGCGGCGAGCGGCGCAAGCAGGGCGAACGTGAACACAAGGCCGATGGCGAATCGGCGCGGCTTGGCATGCATCGGGTCATTCCCCCTGGACGAGGCGCCACGTTACAACGGCCGGGGCCCGCGCGGATGGGCCGAAGGTTGACCTCAGCCCGTTGCCTGCAGCACGCCCAGCACGTCCTGCCCGTAGCGCTCGAGCTTGCCGACCCCGACGCCGGCGATCACCGACAGGCCGGCCAGGTCGGCCGGGGCGTCCTGCGCGATGCTGCGCAGGGTGGCGTCGTGGAAAATCACGTAGGCCGGCACGCCCTGCTCGCGGGCGGCGGCCGCGCGCCACTGGCGCAGCGCATCGAAGCGCGCGGCAGCCTCGGCCGGCAGTTCGATGGCGGTGCCCGGGAC
>CBFGMM010000210.1:0-2318 GCA_965649855.1 uncultured Thermomonas sp.
GCGGCGACCAGTTCGGCCGCGTCCTTGACCATCACGCCGCGGCTGCGTTTGGCAGGCGGGGCATGGTGGGTGGTCTTCAGGCCTTCGCCCGCCTCAACGCCCAGTTCGGCGTAGGCGATGGTCTCCAGCGGCTTGCTCTTGGCCTTCATGATGTCGGGCAGCTTGATGAAGCGCGGCTCGTTGAGGCGCAGGTCGGTGGTGACCACCGCCGGCAGGTCGACTTCCAGCGTCTCCAGGCCGGCATCGACCTCGCGCACCACCGTGGCCTTGCCGTCGGCCACGTCGAGCTTGCCGGCGAAGGTGGCCTGCGGGCGGCCCCACAGGGTGGCCAGCATCTGCCCGGTCTGGCTGGCGTCGTCGTCGATCGCCTGCTTGCCCAGGATCACCAGGTCCGGCTGCTCCTTCTCGACCAGCTTCAGCAGCGTGCGCGCCGCGGTGAGCGGCTGGATCTCGGTGCCGGGGTCGACCACGACGTGGATGGCGCGGTTGGCGCCCATCGCCAGGCCGTTGCGCAGGTGCGCCTGGGCGTCGGCGGGGGCGATGGTGGCGACCACCACTTCGGTGGCGATGCCCTTGTCGCGCAGGCGCAGGGCTTCCTCCAGCGCGATGTCGTCGAACGGGTTGGGCGAGAGCTTGACGCCATCGGTGACCACGCCGGAACCGTCCGGCTTGACCTGGATGCGGACGTTGTAGTCCACCACGCGCTTGTAGCCGACGAGGATCTTCATCGTGCGGGGAGTCCCGGGGAGAGGCAGGCCGGCCATTTTACCCGAGCGCGCCCTCCGTATTCGCCGCAGCCTTGGCGAGGCGGAGCTGCCCGGAGCAGCCGATTGGCGCCTGCCCGAAGGTACGGGTGGGCGGCGCGCGGCTTGCCGCTAAAATGGCGGCTTTCCGCAAGGAGCCGCCATCCGTGGCCAGCAAGCACAAGCTCTTCCCGAACGCCGCCGCCGCCCTGTCCGGGCTGGTGGCGGACGGCCAGACGCTCGCGGTGGGGGGCTTCGGCCTGTGCGGCATCCCCGAGGCGCTGATCGCCGCGCTGCGCGATTCCGGGGCCAGTGACCTGACCGTGATCTCCAACAACGCGGGCGTGGACGGCTTCGGCCTGGGCCAGCTGCTGGCCACGCGCCAGATCCGCAAGATGATTTCGTCCTACGTGGGCGAGAACAAGGAATTCGAACGCCAGTACCTGGGCGGCGAGCTGGAACTGGAGTTCAACCCGCAGGGCACCCTGGCCGAGCGACTGCGCGCCGGCGGCGCCGGCATCCCGGCGTTCTTCACCGCCACCGGCTACGGCACCATCGTGGCCGAGGGCAAGGAAACCCGGCAGATCGACGGACGCTGGTACGTGCTGGAGACCGCGCTCAAGGCGGACGTGTCGCTGGTCAAGGCATGGAAGGCCGACAGGGCCGGCAACCTGGTCTTCCGCAAGACCGCGCGCAACTTCAACCCCGCGGTGGCGATGGCAGGCAAGGCCTGCGTGGCGGAAGTGGAGGAACTGGTCG
The DNA here is from genome assembly GCA_965649855.1 of uncultured Thermomonas sp. Taxonomy (GTDB): domain Bacteria; phylum Pseudomonadota; class Gammaproteobacteria; order Xanthomonadales; family Xanthomonadaceae; genus Thermomonas. The sequence goes on from CBFGMM010000210.1 coordinate 1,503, forward strand.
AGACCGGCGCCATCGATCCGGACCAGGTGCACCTGCCCGGCATCTACGTGGACCGCATCGTGGTCAATGCGTCGCCGGAAAAACGCATCGAACAACGCACCATTCGCCAGCCGGAGGGGTGAGTCCAGCGCGCTTGCGAGCCACTGGCTCGCGCGCTGGCGAACGCCCAGCCATGGATGGCTGGGCCGGGATGCGGAACATCATCGTCGTATCGCCATGGATGGCTGCGACTCAATCAAGCGAAGGGAGATGGATCAGATGGCCTGGACCCGCGACCAGATGGCGCAACGCGCCGCGCAGGAACTCACCGACGGCGCCTACGTCAACCTCGGCATCGGCCTGCCCACGCTGGTGGCCAACCACATCCCCGAGGGCATGGACGTCTGGCTGCAGAGCGAGAACGGGCTGCTCGGCATCGGCCCGTTCCCCACCGAGGACACGGTGGACGCGGACCTGATCAACGCCGGCAAGCAGACCGTCACCGCGGTGCCCGGCGCGAGCTACTTCGGCAGCCACGACTCCTTTGCCATGATCCGCGGCGGCCACATCGACCTGGCGATCCTGGGCGCGATGGAAGTCACCGACACCGGCGACCTGGCCAACTGGATGGTGCCCGGCAAGATGGTCAAGGGCATGGGCGGCGCGATGGACCTGGTGGCCGGCGTCAAGCGCGTGGTGGTGCTGATGGAGCACGCCACCAAGACCGGCGCGCCCAAGATCCTGCCGCAGTGCACGCTGCCGCTGACCGGCGTGGGCGTGGTCGACCGCATCATCACCGAGCTGGGCGTGTTCGACGTCACCCCGGATGGCCTGAAG
>CBFGMM010000211.1:0-2308 GCA_965649855.1 uncultured Thermomonas sp.
CCGCAACGAAAAAACCCGCCGTTTCCGGCGGGTTTTTTCTTGCCGCATGGCGCGCAGGGCCAGGGTCAGACCTGCATCGCCTTGGCCACTTCGGCCGCGTAGTCTTCCTGCACCTTCTCGATGCCTTCGCCCACCGCCAGGCGGGTGTAGCGCAGCACGTCGGCGCCGGCGGCCTTGGCGGCCTGCTCCACCGACTGGTCGGTGTTCAGCACGTAGGGCTGGCCGTACAGGCTGACCTCGTTGACGATCTTGGCGATCTTGCCGCCGATGATCTTCTCCAGGATCTCGGCCGGCTTCTGCTTGTCCTTCTCGGACATCTTGGCCAGTTCGATCTCCTTCTCCTTCGCCACGAAGTCGGCCGGCACGTCGGCGGCCTTGTTGTACGGGGGGTTCATCGCGGCAACGTGCATGGCAACGCCACGCGCGAACTCGGCGTCGCCGCCGACGGTCTCCACCAGCACGCCGATCTTGCCGCCGTGCGAGTAGGCGGCGATGTTGCTTGCGGCATTGTCGAACGCGGCGATGCGGCGGATCACGATGTTCTCGCCCAGCTTGGCGATGGCGGCGGCGCGCGCTTCCTCCACGGTCTCGCCGGAGGCCAGGGTGGCGGCCTTGAGCGATTCCACGTCGGTGCTGCCGGCGGCCAGCGCGGCCTGCGCCACGGCGTCGGTGAAGGCGACGAAGTTCTCGTCCTTGGCCACGAAGTCGGTCTCGGAATTGACCTCGACCAGCACGGCCTTGCCCGCGGCCTGGGCCACGGCGATCCGGCCCTCGGCGGTGACGCGGCTGGCCTTCTTGTCGGCCTTGGCGGCGCCGGACTTGCGCAGCGCCTCGGCGGCGGCGTCGATGTCGCCGTTGCTCTCGCTGAGCGCCTTCTTGCACTCCATCATGCCGGCGCCGGTGCGCTCGCGCAGTTCCTTGACCAGGGATGCGGTGATTTCAGCCATTGCGGATTACCTCTGGGTGTTTGTAGACGTCGTCCACGCGGAGGCGGGGACCATCTGAAAAGAACCGGATTCCCGCTTCTGGCGGGAATGACGGGAACATGCCCGGTCGCGGCCGCGCGCAACGGCGCGGCCGCGGAGGGCCGGTTACTCGGCCGGTTCGGCCTTCTTGGCCGGGGCGCGGCGCGCCGGCTTCTTGTCCTCGCCCTCGGCGCCGGCGAAGTCTTCCTCGCGCACGCTGGCGGCGGACGGGATGGCGGCCTTGCCCTCCAGCACGGCGTCGGCGGCGGCGCTGGCGTACAGCTGCACGGCGCGGATGGCGTCGTCGTTGCCGGGGATGGCGTAGTCGACCAGGGCCGGGTCGTAGTTGCTGTCGACCACCGCGATCACCGGGATGCCGAGCTTCTTGGCTTCCTTGATGGCGATGTCCTCATGGCCGATGTCGATCACGAACAGGGCGTCGGGCAGGCGGTTCATTTCCTTGATGCCGCCCAGGCTGGCTTCCAGCTTGTCGCGCTCGCGGCGCAGGCCCATCACTTCGTGCTTGACCAGCTTCTGGAAGGTGCCGTCGGTCTCGGCGGCCTCGAGCTCCTTCAAGCGCGACACCGACTTCTTCACCGTGGCGAAGTTGGTCAGGCTGCCGCCCAGCCAGCGCTGGGTCATGTACGGCATGCCGCAGCGGGTGGCCTCTTCCTTGATGGCGTCGCGGGCGCTGCGCTTGGTGCCCACGAACAGGATCACGCCGCGCTTCTGGGCCACGCCGCTGATGAAGTTCATCGCGTCGTTGAACAGCGGGACGGTCTTCTCGAGGTTGATGATGTGGATCTTGCCGCGGGCGCCGAAGATGTACGGGGCCATCTTGGGGTTCCAGTAGCGGGTCTGGTGGCCGAAATGGACGCCGGCTTCCAGCATCTGGCGCATGGTGATCTGGGGCATTGCGAAAACTCCTGGAGGTGGAACCGGCCGCCGACGGGATAGGGCGGTGCGCACCCGCCTTGGACAGGCCGGTGCACGGGTTCCGGGGTTGGGCCTCCCCGTCGTCACTGCGTCCGAACTCCTTGCGGAGCACCCCGGCGCAGGGGTTGTCGACAGGTGTGGATTTGTCGGTGGCGCCCGACATGGCGTTGTTACAGCCGCGGGAGTATAGCGGCGTACGGGCTGAAGAGCAAAGGCGCGCGCGGCTCCGTGGCGGGCAACGCCGCTCGGTGGGGGCAGAGCCCGCCGCTCCTTCCAGTCGTCCAGGACTGATGTCGCGGGCGCGGGCCATCCGTGGCCCGCTCGGGCCCTACCCCCACCACACCGCGAGGATCTACAGCTTTGGCCTGAGCCATTCCGCGCAGAGCCCATCCCTGATGCGCGATAAT
>CBFGMM010000212.1:0-2300 GCA_965649855.1 uncultured Thermomonas sp.
GCCGCGCGGTCCCCGCTGGCCAGCGCGGCGCGGAACGCCGGTGCGTCGAGGCGCGCCTGCAGGCGGCCACGTTCCGCCTGCAGCGCGCGGCGCACGCTGGTCGCCATGTCGTCGCGCGCACGCTGCAGCGCGTCCGCCTGCGCGGCATCGCGCATCTGCAGCACGCCCGCCACCGCCAGCCACGCGCCCAGCGCCAGCAGCAGCAACGCCAGCAGCGGCAGTGCCCGCAGCGAATGCTCCCGGCCCAGTTTCAGCGTGCGCTTGTCCCCGTCGACCATCACGATCCCCCGTCAACGCACGCCGGTGTGGCCGAACCCGCCGGCGCCACGCGTGCTTTCCTCGAAAGTATCCACCACCCGCAGCGTCGCGCGCACGATCGGCAGCAGCACCAGCTGCGCCACCCGATCGCCGGGCTGGATCCGGTAGGCCTCGCGGCCGCGGTTGAACGCGCTGATCATCAGCGGGCCCTGGTAGTCCGCGTCGATCAGCCCGGTGCCGTTGCCCAGCACGATGCCGTGCCGGTGGCCCAGCCCGGAGCGCGGCAGCACCACCGCGCACAGGGCCGGGTCGGCGATGTGGATCGCAAGGCCCGACGGCAGCAGTGCGGCGTCGCCCGGCTGCAGCAGCAGCGGCGCGTCCACCGCCGCGCGCAGGTCCAGCCCCGCGCTGTGCGCGGTGGCATAGGCCGGCAGCTCCCACTCCGCGCCGAAGCGGGCGTCGAGCACCTTCACCTGCAGCACGTGGTCGATGCTCATTGGGGCAGTCGCTCCGCGATCAGGTCCAGCAGCAGCCCCGCCAGTTCGGTCTTCGATGCCGGTCCCAGCGCGCGCTCGTCGCCATCGGCGCCGATCACCAGCAGGGCGTTGTCGTCGCTTTCGAACCCGGTGGCGCCCACGCCCACCCGGTTCGCGCAGACCAGGTCCGCGCCCTTGCGCACGCGCTTGGCGCGCGCGTAGGCCGCCACGTCGCGGGTCTCGGCCGCGAAGCCGACCACCAGCGCGGGCCGGCGCGCATGCGCGGCCACCCCGGCCAGGATGTCGCGGGTGGGCACCAGCTCCAGGGTCAGCGTGTCGCGCATGCGCCCGTCCGCCAGCGGCACCTTCTTCAGCTTGTCGGTGGCGAACGCGCGCGGCGTGTAGTCGGCGACCGCCGCGGCGCCCACGTACACGTCGGCCGGCAAGGCCTGCATCACCGCATCGAACATCTGCGCCGCGCTGCGCACGTCGATGCGCCTCACGCCGGGCGGCGTGGCCAGGTGCACCGGACCGGCGACCAGGGTCACCCCGGCGCCGCGTTCGGCGGCGGCCGCCGCGATCGCGAACCCCATCTTGCCGCTGCTGCGGTTGCCGATGAAGCGCACCGGGTCGATGTCCTCGAAGGTCGGGCCGGCGCTGACCAACACGTGCTTGCCGGCAATCGCGACGCTCACCCGGCCGCTCCGGTCGGGCCGGCGCCAAGCGCCGCGACGATCGCCGCCGGCTCCGCCATCCGACCGGGGCCGGACTCGCCCTCGGCCAGGGGGCCGTCGTCCGGACCGACCACGCGCGCCCCACGCTGGCGCAGGGTCGCGATGTTGGCCTGGGTGGCCGGGTGCAGCCACATCACGTGGTTCATCGCGGGCGCGATCGTCAGCGGGGCGGTGGTGGCCAGGCACAGGGTGCTGACCAGGTCGTCGGCCAGGCCGTGGGCCAGCCGCGCGATCGTGTTGGCGGTCGCCGGCGCCAGCACCACGTCCTGGGCCCAGCGCGCCAGTTCCAGGTGGCCCATCGCGGCCTCGGCCTGCGCATCCCACAAGGAGGTGCGCACCGGCCGGTGCGACAGGGCCTGGAAGGTCTGCGCGCCCACGAAGCGCTGGGCGGCCTCGGTCATCGCCACCTGCACCTGCGCGCCGGCGTCGCGCAGCCGGCGGACCAGGTCGGCGCTCTTGTACGCGGCGATCCCGCCGCACACGCAGAGCAGTACGCGGCGGTCACGCAGGGGGCCGCTGGCGACGTGCATCGGGCGATAGCCTGACCTGGTGGCGGGTCGCCAGCTTACCCGAAGCCGGCAGGCCGCCCGATGCCCGCGGCGCGCGCCGCCGTGCACGCTGGCCGCATGCACATCCGCGACTGGCCCGAAGGCGAACGCCCCCGCGAAAAACTGCTGGCGCATGGCGCCGGCAGCCTGTCCGACGCCGAACTGCTGGCGATCTTCCTGGGCTCGGGGACCGCGGGCCGCGACGCGGTGGCGGCCGCCCGCGACCTGCTGGCCGCCGCCGGCGGCCTGCGCGCGCTGCTGGACCGCCCGGCCGGGGCGCTGAC
>CBFGMM010000213.1:0-2263 GCA_965649855.1 uncultured Thermomonas sp.
TGCCAGTGGGGTCGCAGTCCCAAATGATCCGGTTGCCATTCGTCGCGCCGGCAGTGTTGGGGGTCAAGGTGACGGTCGCAGGGTTCTCACCCGAGCCCGTGCCCACAAGAGTTCCGTTCGTGCACGTCACGCCATTGGTCGCGACACCTGTGCACAGCGGCTGAGCCGAACCAAAATTCTCGCCGACCTTGATCTTCTCGCCGGCCAGGCCGCCGATGGCGTTGGTCACCTTGGCCTTGATGGTGTAGTCGCGGTACGCCGGCAGCGCGATGGCGGCCAGGATGGCGATGATCGCAACCACGATCATCAGTTCGATCAGGGTAAAGCCTTGCTGGTGCTTCTTCATGGTGTATCCCCTAGGGTTTGGTGTGATCCACGTGCCTTGGCAATGGGCTGGCTAGATCCGTCTGCAGCGCGTTGCCAGGTACGCGCCAGAGTTATAACGCAGGTTGCGTGCCATAGACAGGTCGGCGTCGCAGTTGGGTGAAATTGAAACGCGGGTCACGCTTATTGCGCTCCGACGGCGCAAACAGGTGACGCGCTGGGGCAGGTTTGGGCGTTTGCGTCACATGGGCGGGGTGGGGCCGGTGTGGCTGGGGGGTCGCGCCCCTGCGGTGCGCTCCTACAGGGGGAGCGGACGCGCGGTTCAGTCGATGCCGAGCTTCTTGAGCTTGTAGCGCAGGGCGCGGAAGGTGATGCCCAGCTGCGCGGCGGCGCGGGTCTTGTTGAAGCGGTTGTCGGTGAGCGCCTGCTCGATCGCCTTGCGCTCGATCTCCTCGATGAAGCTGGGCAGGGCGCTGGTGGCGGATTCGCGCGGGTCGATCTTGCTGGGGTCCAGCTGCGCGGCGCCGGCCTGGGCCGGGGCGCTGGGGCGCATCTCGGGCAGGCGCAGGTCGGCGGCGCGGATGCCGTCGTCGTCGGCCAGGGCGAAGGCGCGCTCCAGGATGTTCTCCAGTTCGCGCACGTTGCCGGGGAAGTTGTAGCGCGACAGCGCCACTTCCGCGTCCTCGTGCAGCTCCGGCATCGGCCGGCGCTGGGCGGTGGCCAGCCGGGACAGGATGGCCCCGACCAGCTGCGGCAGGTCCTCGCGGCGCTCGCGCAGCGGCGGCACGCGCAGCTCGATCACGTTGATGCGGTAGTACAGGTCGTGGCGGAAGCGGCCCTCGTCGACCAGCTGGGCCAGGTTCTTGTGGGTGGCGGACAGGATGCGCACGTCCACCGCCAGTTCGGTCTGGGCGCCCACCGGGCGGATGGACTTCTCCTGGATCGCCCGCAGCAGCTTGACCTGCATGGGCAGCGGCAGCTCGGCCACTTCGTCCAGGAACAGGGTGCCGCCCTGCGCGGCCTGGAACAGGCCGGGCTTGTCCGCATGCGCGCCGGTGAAGCTGCCCTTGCGGTGGCCGAAGAACTCGCTTTCCATCAGCTCGGCGGGGATGGCGCCGCAGTTGACCGGCACGAACGGGCCGGCCGCGCGCGCGCCTTCGTCGTGGATGGTGCGGGCCACCAGCTCCTTGCCCACGCCGGACTCGCCGGCGATGTAGACCGGGGCCTGGCTGCGCGCGACCTTGGCCAGGGTGGCGCGCAGGTCCGCCATGGCCTGCGAGCCGCCCAGCAGGCGGCTGGTCACCGGGTCCGGCGCGCTTTCCACCGGGGCGGGGGCGGCGCTGTCCAGGTTCAGCGCGTTGTTGACCAGGCCGCGCAGCACGGTCAGGTCCACCGGCTTGCTGACGAAGTCGAAGGCGCCGGCCTTGAGCGCGCCCACCGCGGCGTCCTGGTTGCCGTAGGCGGTGATCATGGCGACCGGGGTCTGCGGGTAGAGCTGGGCGATCTCCCGCACCAGGTCCACGCCGGAGCCGTCGGCCAGGCGCATGTCGGTCAGGCACAGCGCGTACTGGTTGTGGCGCAGCAGGGCGCGGGCGTCGGCCAGCGAGCTGGCGGTGTCGCAGCGCAGGCCCATGCGGCCCAGGGTCAGCACCAGCAGCTCGCGGATGTCGCGCTCGTCGTCGACGATCAACGCCACCTGGGTGCGCTGGCTGGCGCGGTCCCCACCGGTTTTGTCGGAAGCTGCCATGGTGCGTCACCTTACCCGTTCAGGGACGAGGGGGCCACCCGGACCAATGGGCGATGCGGGGCGGGGCGATGCGCGGACAGCCTGGCTCGGTGGGCCCTTGTAGGAGCGCACCCTGTGCGCGACCCGAGAGGCGCGGCGCCTCGGTCGCGCTCCAGCGCGCGCCTACAGGTGTTGTGGAGCGGGGCGGGATGG
>CBFGMM010000214.1:0-2233 GCA_965649855.1 uncultured Thermomonas sp.
GCTCCACGACGAACTCGTCGCGGGTCAGGCGCCCGTCGCGGTTGGCGTCCGCGCCGGCGAAGAACGCCGCGCGCTGCTGCTGCATCTTCAACTGGCGGTCGGCGCGGTCCAGGTAACCGTCCTTGTTGACGTCCATCTGCGCGAACCTGCCCGCCAGCTTGCCGCCCGGCGCGGCCTGCGCCTCGGCCAGGCTGATGCGGCCGTCCTTGTTGGCGTCCAGCGCCTGCAGGTGGCCGCCGCGCTTGCCGGCCTTGGGCCGCGGGCGCTCGTCGGCGGTCAGGCGGCCATCCTTGTTGCGGTCCAGCTGGTCGAACCTGGCCGCCAGGCGCGGGAACTTGGCGGCTTCGGCGCGGTCGATCACGCCGTCGCCGTTGGTGTCGATCGCCATGCGCGGCTTGGGCGCAGTCTGCGCAACGGCGACGGTGGAGGCCAGTGCGGCCACGATGGCCACGGCCAGGAGACGATGCTGCTTCATGGGGTTTCCTCTCGCGTGCCGGCACGCCGCCGGTTGTGCACATGGAAACGCCGGCTGCGCGCGCCGGTTGACAGGCCCGCCCACCGCCGGCTGAACGGCGCCGGCGCTATGCTCACCGCATGGGCGACGAGGGCGAAGCCATCCGCATGTTCCGCACCGGCGCGCACCCGTGCGGCTACTGGGCAGGCCGCGAAGCGCGCGACCTGGTCCTGGACCCGCGCGACCCGCGCCTGCCCCAGGCCTACCCGACCGCGCTGGACTGGGGCTTCCGCCGCTCCGGGGACATCCTGTACCGGCCCAGCTGCGTGGGCTGCCAGGCCTGCGTGGCAGTGCGGGTGCCGGTGGCCGCCTTCCGCCCGGACCGCAGCCAGCGCCGTTGCCTGGCGCGCAATGCCGATGTCGAGGCGCGCATCGTGGCCCCGCAGCGCACCGACGAACACCTGGCGCTGTACCGCACCTACCTCACCACCCGCCACCCCGGCGGCGGCATGGACGACCACGGCGCCCCGGAATTCGACCAGTTCCTGGTCGGCGCGTGGAACGAGGGACGGTTCCTGGAGCTGCGCCAGCGCGACAGCCATCGCCTGCTGGCGGTTGCGGTCACCGACCTGCTGCCCGACGCGCTGTCCGCGGTGTACACCTTCTACGATCCCGCGCATGCCGCGCGCGGGCTGGGCACCCTGGGCGTGCTCAGGCAGATCGAATGGGCCGCGCGCGACCACCGCGCCCACCTGTACCTGGGCTACTGGATCGCCGGCCACGGCAAGATGGATTACAAGCGCCGCTTCCAGCCGCTGGAAGGCTTCGACGGGCGCGGCTGGCGGCCGCTGCAGGGCTGACGAACGTCCCACGAAACGCGCATCGGTACTGCGACACGCGCAAACAGTGGCGGGCGTCACCCACGGATCGACGCACCGCCGCCGGCGTGTTGAGACGCCGCGCAACCCGCAAGTGTGAGCGCCGCTGCGAACCCGCGTAGCGCGAACGCGCCACGTCACAGAACCGCGGTTTGCTGCATCAAGACCGCGTGAAGCCGTCGTGAATATCGCCCGTCGTGTCCTGACGGTCGATCCCCATGAACTCCATCGCGCGCCTGCTGGCGCCCAGCCTCCTTGCCTGCGCCGCGCTCGTGTCGGTGATGGTCCCGGTGCATGCCGCGTCCCGCGACATCGTGATCGAAGTGCATCCGGTGACCCAGCTCGTGCAGGCGGAAGACGAGTCCGCGGATGCATTCCTGTCGCGGGCCGGCCGGGCGATGCGCGACTACACCGGACGCACCGGGTTCGAGGCGGGCGGGTGGTTGTGCGCCCACCCCGAGACCGGCAGGGGGGCGATGACCGTGGTCAGCAGCCACTCGCAGATCCGCGTGAGCGCCGGGATCAAGGGCTGCCCGCTGGGCGGGTACCGGCCGACGGCCGAGTTCATGCATTCGCACCCGGTCAGTGAGTCGATCGTGCTGACCGAACACGACCTGCATGGGTACCCCGTGGGCCGGATGGCGCGCATGTTCATGGGCATGCAGGCAGGCGCGACGGTCCGCGTGGGCGAAAGCGGCGGCCGCTTCTCCGCCGCGGACCTCGCGATCGGACCAGGCTACCTGGTCCACGGCGACAACCTGTATCACCAGGCGGACGGACGCCAGCGCTTCGTCCGCACGCTGCGGGCGCAGGACGGCTCGCGCGCGGACGAGGGCCAGTTGGCGCAACGCGCGCCCTGAAGGCGCGCTGCGTGCGCGACGATCAGCCGGCGGTCGCGGCG
>CBFGMM010000215.1:0-2191 GCA_965649855.1 uncultured Thermomonas sp.
CTGGCCACGCGCTTGGGCGTGTCCAGCAGGCCTTCGCGCGCGGGGTCGTCGCCGGACCAGCGCAGCAGGGTGCGCACGGCGTCCTCGGCCTGGGCGCGGCTGACGTCGTTGCGGGTGTCTTCGGACATGCTGGCTCCAGGTCGGCGCGGGGGATGGACGCAGTTGCGCATGGTAGCGCGTGGCCTGCGGGGTTCCTTCCCCATGCCCTACGCGCTGGCGCACCGATCCGATGCACCCGGCTTGTGCGCCGTTGGCCTCAGTCCACGCGCTGGAACACCATCTCGCGCCCGCCCTGGTGCAGGGTGACGGTGGCGGGCCGGCCGGTCTCCGGGGCGAACACCAGCGCGGCCTCCACCACCTTCAGGAAGAAGCGCGAGGGCGATTCGGCGAAGATCTCGAAGGCCGGCTGCCCGGTCAGCTGGGCACGGGGCACGCCGCCGTCGGCGGTCACCGCCATGGTCATGCCCTGCACCGCGTAGTTGCCGACGATCCGCTGCAGCGCGTCCGGCGGCAGCGCGATGCCGCTGCGCTCGGCCGGCAGCGGCTCGTCGCTGCGCGGCGCCACCACGCCCGGACCCTCGTCCTCCGGGAAGAAGCGCATCGCCGCAACGCCGCCGCCCGCGCCGCGCTCCAGCACCATCCGCGAGTAGCCTTCCTCGAACAGGAAGGCGTCCTTCGCCACGGGAATCAGCCGGAACCGCTGGCCGCCGGTGCGCTGCGAGGTGAGGTGGCCGTCGACCACCCGCAGCACCCGCACGGCGTCCTTGTCCACACGGTAGACGCCCTCGTACTGCTTCAGGGTGGCGGCGTCCACCGCGATCGGGGTCTTCGCCGGATACGGCTTGCCGAGCGCATGCGCCACCAGCTGGTTGGCGATGTTCGCGGTGCCCTGCATGCCCGGTCGCCCGCCATCGGCGTTGTAGAGCACCGCGGCGGTGATGTCGCTGGCCGGGATGTACAGGAGGTGGGAACTGAAGCCGTGGATGCCGCCGCCATGCTGCAGCTGGGGTTCCCCGCGCAGGGTGCCGGCCACGATGCCGAACCCGTAGCCGCTCTCGACCGCCTTGCCCACCGGGGTGACCATGGCGCGGTAGCTGGCCTCCTGCAGCACCTTGCCCTCGTGCAGGGCGCGGTTCCACTTGAGCAGGTCGTCCACGGTGGAGACCAGCGCGCCCGCCGCATGCGGCTGGGTCATGCTCAGGTAGCTGGCGCGCGCCCAGCGGTCGTCCTTGCGGCTGTAGCCGTCCACGTGCCCCGCGATCACCGCGTCCTGGATGTTGCCGTAGCCGGTGTTCGCCATGCCCAGCGGCTTGAAGAACACTTCGTCCAGGTAGGCGTGCCACGGCTTGCCGCTGGCCGCCTCGATCACCGCGCCCAGCAGCACGTAGCCGGAGTTGTTGTAGTGCCAGCCCTCGCCCGGCGCGAAGTCCGGCTTCTCGGCCTTGAAGCTGTCGATCAGCGCCGCGGTGGTCAGGTCCAGCTTGATCTGCGGCCCGTCCATCACGCCGGGCATGTCGGTGTAGCTGCGGACCCCTGAGGTGTGGTTGAGCAGCATGCGCACGTCGATCGCCTCGCCGCCCGGATAGCCCGGCACGAACTTCGTGAGCCGGTCATCCAGCGAGAGCTTGCCGGCCTCCGCCAGCTTCAGCGCGCCTGCGGCGGCGAACTGCTTGGTCACCGAGCCGATCCGGAACACCTGCCCTGGCGCCAGCGGGACGCCCAGCTCGAGGTTGGCCAGGCCGCAGGCCCCGCGGTAAAGCACGCTGTCGCCGCGCGCCAGCAGCACCGCCATGCCCGGCGACGCCTTGTCGCAGTTGCGCGCCAGCAACTGTTCGGCGAACGCGCGGATCTCGCGATCGGGGGGCGGGGCCGCGTGCACGGCAGGCGCGGCGGCGATCAACAGGGCGGTCAGCAGCGGGAGGCGGCGCATGGAAATTCCTTGTCGTAAGGGGCGGCCGGACGGCACGCACCGGGAGGGATGCCCCGGCCTGCGGTCCGGTTGCGGGGCATGCAGGAAGCAGTACGTATTCAGGGCACCGCCCCAGGCCATCACGCGGCCGGGAAGGCGTGCTCAACACGCCCCCGACGCGCACTCGTCAGAAGCGGTTGTCCCCGTCGAGGACCCGCCCAATGCCACCCAGCACCGAGCCTTCCCCGCGCGACCCGCCCTTCTGCGGCGCCGCGGCGAGCA
>CBFGMM010000216.1:0-2153 GCA_965649855.1 uncultured Thermomonas sp.
ATGCGGTCGGGCGCGGCGCCCCGTGCCTGCTCGCGGCCGCGCGTGCGTTCGCGGCCGTGGGCCACGCCCAGGTCCAGCAGCAGGGTCAGGCCCGGTTCGATGCCGACCACGCGGCGTTCCAGTTCGGCGATGAAGGCGGCATCCAGGCCGCGCCCATGGCCCTGGTAGGCATAGCTGGAATCGGTGAAGCGATCGCTGAGGACCCAGGCGCCCCGCGCCAGGGCCGGCTGCACGCACTCGCGCACGTGCTGCGCGCGCGAGGCGAACATCAGCAGCAACTCGGTTTCCGGCGCGGCGGCCTCGTGCGAGGGGTCGAGCAACAGCGCGCGGATGCGCTCGGCCAGCGGCGTGCCGCCCGGCTCGCGGGTGCAGACCACTTCGCTGCCATCGGCCTTGAGCGCCTCGCGCAGGACGCGCAGCACCGTGCTCTTGCCCGCGCCCTCGCCGCCTTCCAGGGTGACCAGGCGCGGCTCGCGCCTCAGCCCGCTCATTCCGCGGCGGCCTCGCGCTGCGCCGCGCGATAGCGCTGCAGGTAGGCCCGCACCGCCGCGTTGTGCTCGCCCAGGGTGCGGCTGAAGACATGCCGGCCGCTGCCGTCGCCCACGGCCACGAAGTACAGCGCGTCGCCCGCGGCCGGGCGCGTGGCCGCCTGCAGCGCGGCCTTGCCGGGCATCGCGATGGGCGTGGGCGGCAGCCCCGCGCGGGTGTAGGTGTTGTACGGCGTGTCCGCCAGCAGGTCGGCGCGGCGGATGTTGCCGTCGTAGCGTTCGCCGATGCCGTAGATGACGGTGGGGTCGGTCTGCAGGCGCATGCCGAGGGCGAGCCGCCGCGCGAACACCCCGGCGATGGCCGGGCGCTCCTCGGCGATGCCGGTCTCCTTCTCCACGATCGATGCCAGCACCAGCGCCTCGTCCTTGTCCTTCAGTGGCACCCCCGCGGCGCGGCGCGCCCAGGCCTCGTCGAGCGCCCCGGCCATCGCCGCGTGCGCCCGCTTCAGCACGTCCAGGTCCGAATCGCCGCGCACCCAGGCATAGGTCTCCGGCAGGAAACGCCCCTCCGGATGCTGCCCGGGATGGCCCAGCGCGGCCATCAGCGCGGCCGCGTCCATCGCGCCGGTTTCCTGCCGCAACCCGTCGGCCTTCGCCAGTGCGGCGCGCAGGTCGCGGACGTTCCATCCCTCCACGATGGTGAACATGCGGCGGATCACCTTGCCGTCGCGCATCGCCTGCAGCAGGGCGCGCGGCGTGGTATCCGGCGCCAGTGCGTACTCGCCGACCTGCAGGCGGCCGGCCGCGTCCATCTGCCGGGCCAGCAGCTGCCACTGCAGCGCCGGGCCGGTGTGCACGCCCTGCGCGCGCAGCCGCTCGACCACCCGCGGCAGCGAGTCGCCGCGTTCAACCACCAGCGTGTCGCCCGCCTCGATCCCGGCCATCGGCACCGCGGCGAACCCCACGTGGCGCCACCAGCCCAGCGCCAGCGCGCCGATGCCCAGCATGAGGAACAGCAGCAGCACCAGCCCCGCCTTGTCCGATCCGCGCCTCAATTTCATGTCACTGCAACTCCATCGCGAATGCGGGATGCGCCCGGGCCAACGCGGCGCGCACGTGCCGGACCGCCTCCGGTTGCGCGTACGCACGCGCGTCCAGCTGGCGTGCCGCAAGGATACCGCGCACCGCGTTGCACACCGCCAGCCCCGTGGCCCGGGCCAGGTCGTCCTCGCGCAGCACGCGCTGACCCGCAAGGCCGCGCTCCAGCAGCCAGCCGCGCATGACGCCGGCCACCCCGCAGGCATCGACCGGGGGCGTCCACCAGGCGTCATCCACGTGCAGCAGCAGGTTGCCCGACACCGCGCTGGCCACGGTCCCGTCGCTGGCCAGAAGCACTCCCTCGTCCGCCCCCGCCGCGTCCACCTCCGCGCGCGCCAGCACCTGTTCCAGCCGGTTACAGTGCTTCAGCCCGGCCAGCGCGGGCTGCAGCGCCAGCGCGGTGCGGCAGCGGACCAGGCGCAATCCGTCGCCCGGCGGCGGCAGCGCGTGGGCGGACACGACCCAGGTCGGGACCGGGTCGGCCGGCGCCGCATAGCCGCGCCCGCCCTCGCCGCGGGTCAGCAGCAGCTTCAACACGCCGGCCTGCGGGGCACCGCCCAGCACCGT
>CBFGMM010000217.1:0-2148 GCA_965649855.1 uncultured Thermomonas sp.
CGCGCGGCATGACCGGCGAGGTGCTGCACGTCGATGCGGGCTACCACGTGGTCGGCATGAAGAACCCCGAGGCGCCCGACATCAGCAAGGCCGAGGGGTGATCGGCGCGCCATGATCCGGGCCCGGGCCTGACCCTGCGCCTGGCGGGCGCAGCGCGCGTGGGGATCGGGGTCGCCGATCCAGGCGCCATCCTGCGCAGCCTGCAGGCCAGCGGCGCGTCGCCCGCCGCGACCGTGCCCGACGGCACCCTGGCGCGCTTCCTGGCGGCGCGCGCCGGGCGTGCGCGCAGCGTGCTGGACCGGGCCTGGCTGAAGTTCGGCCTGTATCCGCTGCTGCCGGCGCTGGTGGCTTTCCGCCTGCACCAGCACATCGCGTACGGCGGGACCTTCGGCGAGGCGTACAGCTTCGGCGTCCAAGCCTGGCTGCTGGGCCTGCTGGTGTGGTGGGGCAAATGGGCGATGGGCATGACCGCGCTGGCCGGCGGGCTGCGGGCGCTGGGCGAAGCCTTGGCCCTTGCCCTGTCCCCGCTACGCGGCCGCGATGCCGTGGCGGATCGCCGCCGGCTGGAACATGCCCTGCGCCTGGCCTACTACCTGGGCGTGCCGGCGTGGCTGGTGCTGCGCCTGCTGGGGTAAGGCCGCGCCGGCATCGCTAGACTTGCGGCGATGCCCTACGAGCGCGACGACCCCCCCATCCCGCCCGCCGAGCCGCGCTGGCGCGAGCGCCTGCGCCAGTACTGGGCGCTGGTGCGCGGCGACCGTCCGATCGGCTGGCTGCTGCTGCTGTGGCCCACCTGGTGGGGCCTGTGGCTGGCGGCCGAGGGGATGCCGCCGCTGTGGCCGCTGGTGGTGTTTTCGCTGGGGGTCTGGCTGACCCGTTCGGGCGGATGCGTGATCAACGATTACGCGGACCGCTGGCTGGACCCCGGCGTGGAGCGCACCAAGGGGCGGCCGCTGGCCACCGGTGCGGTCTCCGGGCGCGAGGCGCTGGCCGTGTTCGCGGTGCTGATGCTGGTCGCCTTCGGGCTGGTGCTGACGCTGAACCGGCTGACCATCGCCATGAGCGTGGTCGGCGTCCTGCTGGCCGCCAGTTACCCCTACCTGAAGCGCCATACCTACCTGCCCCAGGTCTACCTGGGCATGGCCTTCGGCTGGGGCATCCCGATGGCCTTTGCCGCGCTGACCGGGGAGGTGCCGCCGGTCGCCTGGGTGCTGTACGTGGCCAACATCTTCTGGGCCACCGCCTACGACACCTGGTATGCCATGGTCGACCGCGAGGACGACCTGCGCATGGGCGCCAAGTCCACCGCGATCCTGTTCGGCGAGCAGGACCTGCTCGCGCAGGGGGTCCTGTACGCCTGCATGTTCGCCGCGCTGCTGCTGGTGGGACGCCAGGCCGGGCTGGGGGCGTATTACTGGGGCGGCCTGGCCGCCGCGGCGCTGCTGGTGGCCGGCCAGTTCGCCATCGCCCGCGGCCGGCAACCCGCGGCCTGCTTCCGCGCCTTCCTGCAGAACCACTGGGTGGGGATGGCGATCTTCGCCGGCATCGCACTGGACCTGGCCGTGCGTGCAGCGCCCGGCGCCGCCTGATCACGCCACCCGGGCGCACACCCAGGCATCCACCCGCTGCACGCCGGCGCGGCGCAACGCCACGGCCGCAGCCTCCAGGGTGGCGCCGGTGGTCATCACGTCGTCCACCAGCGCCACGTGCGCAGGCAGTGCGCCATCCCGCGACACCGCGAACGCGCCGCGCAGGTTGCGGCGGCGGGCCCGCGCGTCCAGCCGGGATTGCGCGCGGGTCGGCCTGTGGCGCTGCAGGGCGTCGGTCAGCAATTCCAGGCCCAGCGCGCGCGCGAGCGGACGCGCCAGCTCCAGCGCCTGGTCGTAGCCGCGGCTGCGCAGGCGCGCCGCGTGCAGCGGGATCGGCACCAGCGCGTCGGGTCGCGGGAGCGACGCACACGCCTCGGCCAGACACTGCGCCAGCACGCGCCCGGCCGCGAAGTCGGCGTGGAACTTGAGCCGCGGGACCAGGCGATCGATCGGAAAGGCGTAGGCGAACACCGCGTGCACCTCCTGCAGCGGGGGCCCGGGCGGCCGCTGCAGGCAGGCGCCGCAGGTCCCCGCCCGGGGCAGGGGCGCCGCGCAGCGC
>CBFGMM010000218.1:0-2111 GCA_965649855.1 uncultured Thermomonas sp.
AGGGCGTGCCGATCGCCGACAACCAGAATTCGCTGCGCGCCTACCAGCGCGGCCCCACCCTGCTGGAGGATTTCGTCCTCCGCGAGAAGATCACCCACTTCGACCACGAGCGCATCCCCGAGCGCATCGTGCATGCGCGCGGCAGCGCGGCGCACGGGTACTTCGAGCTGACCAAGCCGCTCGGCAAGTACACCACCGCCAGATTCCTGACCGAGAAGGGACGCGTGCCGGTGTTCGCGCGGTTCTCGACGGTCGCCGGCGGAGCGGGCTCGGTCGACACCCCGCGCGACGTGCGTGGGTTCTCTGTCAAGTTCTACACGCAGGAAGGCAACTACGACCTGGTGGGCAACAACCTGCCGATCTTCGCGATCCAGGATGCGATGAAGTTCCCGGACTTCGTGCACGCCGTGAAGATGGAGCCTGATCGGGGCTTCCCGCAGGCCTCCAGCGCCCACGACACCCTGTGGGATTTCGTCTCGCTGGCGCCGGAGACCTTCCACATGATCATGTGGGTGCTGAGCGATCGCGGGATCCCGCGGAGCCTGCGGATGATCGAGGGCTTCGGGATCCATAGCTTCCGCCTGATCAACGCCAAGGGCGAGTCGACCTTCGTGCGCTTCCACTGGCGCCCTAGGCTTGGTTTGCAGAGCCTGGTATGGGACGAGTCGGCCAAGCTCCAGGGCGCCGACAACGATTTCCATCGCAGGGACCTGTTCGAGTCCATCGAGGCGGGCGCGTTCCCGGAGTGGGACTTCGCGGTGCAGTTGTTCACCGAGGAAGAGGCGGAATCGTTCCCGTTCGACCACCTGGACGCCACCAAGCTGATCCCGGAGGAACTGGTGCCGCTGCAGGTGGTGGGCCGCATGGTCCTGGATCGCAACCCCGACAACCACTTCGCCGAGAACGAACAGGTCGCCTTTTGCCCGGCGAACCTGGTGCCCGGGATCGACTTCAGCAACGATCCGCTGCTCCACGGGAGGCTGTTCTCCTACCTCGACACCCAGCTCTCGCGGCTTGGCGGCCCCAACTTCACCCACATCCCGATCAACGCGCCCAAGTGTCCGTTCGCGAATCACCAGCGCGACGCGCACATGCAGATGCAGGTGCCGAAAGGTCGCGTGGGGTACGAGCCCGCATCGCTGGACAGCGACGGCTCCGAACCCAATGGGCGAGAAATGCGCACCGGCTTCCGCAGTTTCAACGAGCCCAGCGGGGAAGGCGGCAAGGCGAGGATCCGCGCCGAGTCGTTCGCGGACCACTTCAGCCAGCCGCGCATGTTCTACCGCAGCCAGACCCCGATCGAGCAGGCCCACCTGGCCTCGGCGCTGGTGTTCGAACTGTCCAAGGTCGAAACCGTGGCGATCCGGGACCGCACCGTCGCCCAGATCCGCAACATCGACGAGGATTTCGCGCGCCGCGTCGCCGAGGGCCTGGGCATGGCCGCGCTGCCCCCGGCCATCCCGCCGGCAGCCCCGGTCCAGGACCTGCCGCTGTCGCCGGCAACCGGCCTGATCGGCAAGATGAAGGACACCCTGGAAGGTCGGGTGGTCGGGATCCTGGTGGACGATGGCAGCGACCCTGCACCGGTGGCCGCCCTGCGCAAGGCGGTCGAGGCCGCAGGGGCGAGGGTCAAGGTGATTGCGCCCAAGGTCAACGTGAAGATGAAGGGCGGCAAGCTGATGGCCGTGGACGGTCAGCTGGCGGGAATGCCGTCGCTGGTGTTCGATGCCGTGGCCTGCGCGATCACGCCGGAGGCGGCGAAGAAGCTGGCGACCGAGGCCAGCGCGGTCGACTGGTTCAGGGATGCCTTCGGCCACCTCAAGACCATTGCCGCGTGTCCCGCGACCCGTGAATACCTGTTCCCGGCGGCGAACATCGAAGTGGACGAGGGCGTGGTCTTCCCGAAAGACGCGGCCGCGTTCGTGGAACTCGCCAAGACGCGGCACTGGGGCCGGGAGCCGAAGATCCGCACGCTGGCCTGAACCGGCCGCCCGGGTAACCCCATTCCCGTGGTCCAGGGGATGACGGTGGTCAGGCACGCCTTCCGGCGGTCGCCCCGCAACGAAAAAACCCGCCGTTTCCGGCGGGTTTTTTCTTGCCGCATGGCGCGC
>CBFGMM010000219.1:0-2087 GCA_965649855.1 uncultured Thermomonas sp.
CTGCCAGGGCAGGCCCAGGTGGTACACCACGTCGTCGAACTGCATGGTCGGCAGGCATGCGCCGGTGCTCGCCAGGCCCAGCAGCAGGACCGCCGCGGAGGCAGCGCGCGGTGCTGCGCGCGTGCCTGCATCGAAGGCACGCCAGGCGGCGCGCGACGCATCCAGCACCGCGCGCCGCCGCCACAGCAGCAGCGCGACGCAGGCGAGCGCGTAGGCCTCGCGATGGTGCACCGGCAACGGGAGCAGCCATCCCAGGGCGCCGGCGATCGCGGCCATGCCCACCGGCAAGGCCGCCGGGCCGGGCACCACCAGGCTGCCCAACGCGACGGCCGCGACCGCCAGCAGCAGCACGGCAGCGACCGCCATCGGTCCGGCGAACACCACCAGCGCCAGGCCCCAGACCAGCGCCAGCGCCGCGGCGCGTTGCCAGCCCAGCCAGCGTTGCATGGGCCATGCGGCCACCAGCGCCAGCAGGGCCAGCAGCACATGCTCGAAGAAGCGGGGGAACGGCAGCGCCTCCCACATCCGGTGCAGGGCCAAGCCGGCCGCGCACGCGGCCATGCCCGCCCACAGCAGCAGTGCGGGCAGGTGGCGGGCGAGGCGCTGGTCGCTGGGCATCTGCGCGATGCTAGGGCAACGCGGCCCTGCGTCAATCCGCCTACACCCGCCGCCCGCGACCCAGCCGCTAGAATCCCGGCACCTTCCGCCGGAACCGACCATGACCGCCCCCCTGCACGTGATCATCCTGGCCGCCGGCGAAGGCAAGCGCATGAAGTCCGCGGTGCCCAAGGTGCTGCAGCCGATCGCGGGGCGGCCGATGCTGGCGCGGGTCATCGACGCGGCGCGCGCGCTCGATCCCGCGGGCATCCACGTGGTGCACGGGCACGGCGGCCAGGCGGTGCGCGAGGCGCTGGCCGAGCAGCCCGACCTGCAGTGGGCGGAACAGGCGCGGCAGCTGGGCACCGGGCATGCCGTGCAGCAGGCGATGCCGGGCGTGCCGGACGATGCGCGCGTGCTGGTCCTGTACGGCGACGTGCCGCTGATCACCGCGGCATCGCTGCGGCGCCTGCTGGACGCGCCCGGCAGGCTGGCCGTGCTGGCCGCCGAACTGGCCGACCCCACCGGCTACGGGCGCATCGTGCGCGATCCCGAGGGCCGGGTGGCGGCGATCGTCGAACAGAAGGACGCGGACCAGGACCAGCGCCGCATCCGCCTGGTCAACACGGGGATGATCGCGGCGGATTCGACCGCGCTGCGACGCTGGCTGGACCACCTGGGCAACGACAACGCGCAGGGCGAGTACTACCTGACCGACGTGTTCGCGGCGGCCGCCGACGAATACGCCGCGGCCGAGATCGTGCCGGTGGCCGACCCGCTGGAAACCGAGGGTGCGAACGATCCGTGGCAGCTGGCCCAGCTGGAGCGTGCGTTCCAGCTGCGCCAGGTGCGCGCGCTGTGCATGGACGGCGCGCGCGTGGCCGACCCGGCGCGGCTGGACATCCGCGGGCGGGTCACGGTGGGCCGCGACGTGCAGATCGACGTGGACGTGGTGCTGGAAGGCGAGGTGGTGCTGGGCGACGGCGTGCGCATCGGTCCGTTCTGCCGCTTGCGCAACGTCGTGCTGGGGCCGGGCACCGAGGTCCGCGCGCATTGCGACCTCGATGGCGCGCGCTGCGAAGGTGCGGTGGTGGTGGGCCCGTTCGCGCGCCTGCGTCCGGGCACGGTGCTGGCCGACGGCGCGCACGTGGGCAACTTCGTGGAGACCAAGAACGCCACCCTGGGCGTGGGCAGCAAGGCCAACCACCTCAGCTACCTGGGCGACGCGGTGCTGGGCGCGGGCGTCAACGTCGGCGCCGGCACCATCACCTGCAACTACGACGGCGCCAGCAAGTCCACCACAACGATCGGGGACAACGCGTTCATCGGTTCGAATTCGGCCCTGGTGGCGCCGGTGGCGATCGGCGCCGGGGCCACGATCGGCGCCGGCTCCACGATCGGGCGCGATGCGCCCGCCGGCAAGCTGACGGTCGCGCGCGCGCCGCAGGTGACGGTGGAGGGGTGGCGGCGCCCGGCCAAGGCGCCGAAGG
>CBFGMM010000220.1:0-2075 GCA_965649855.1 uncultured Thermomonas sp.
GGCGAGATCCCCGCCGCGCAAGGCGCGCTGGAGCGGGCGCGGGCGCTGGATCCGGCGGCGCCGGGGCTGCGCGAACTGTCCGCGCGTCTGGCGAGCGCGCAGCGGGCGCAGCCCTAGCGCGGCTGCGGCGCGCCGGAAAAGAACAGCTCGCGCAGCACGGCGCGGGCCGCGTCGGGCGAGAAATGCCGCTCCACGTTCACGCGGCCGTTGGCGGCCAGCGTCCGCCACAGCGCATCGTCGGCGTGCAGGCGCAGGATGGCGGCGGCGAATGCGTCCGCCGCATCGGCGACCAGCACGTCGCGTCCATCGTCCAGGTGCATGCCTTCCACCGCGCACGCGGTGGCCACCACCGGCAGGCCATGCGCCATCGCCTGATTGACCTTGCCCTTCACCCCGGCGCCGTAGCGCAGCGGGGCCACGGAGACGCGGCAGCGCGCCAGCCACGGGGCGAGGTCGGGCACGTGTCCATGCACATGCACCCCCGGCAATCGCGCCAGCGCGCCGATCCCGGCGGTCACGTCGCCGCCGATGCAATGCAGCTCGATCGAGGGATCGGCCTCGCGCACCCGCGGCAACACCTCGCGCACGAACCACTGCACCGCGTCCACGTTCGGCGGATGGCGGAAGCCGCCGACGAACAGCAGCCCGGTACGCGCCTCCGGACCCGGGCCGGCGGGCGCCGCCCGGTGCAGGTTCGACAGCACCCGCACCGTGGCCCCGGGTGCGTCCTGCGCAAGCAGCTCGCGTTCCGCCTCGCTCACCACCAGGGTGGCGTCGGCCTGCGCGACCAGCGCGAGTTCCCGCGCGCGGGTGCGGCCGGCCGCGCGCAGCGCCGCGGCATCGCCGCCCAGCTCCGCCGCTCGGCGCTCGCGCAGGTAATGCAGGTCCACGGTGTCGAACAGCAGGCGCGCCTGCGGCGCATGCGCGCGCAGCAGCGGGAACAGCTCGCTGGCGACGTAGTGGCGGCTTGCCATCGCCACGTCGAACCGGCTGCCGTGGGTTCGCAGCCAGGCCGGCAGGCGCGGCGCGAACGGCGCATGCCAGCATTCGACGCCCAGTTGCTGCAGCGCCTCCGTGTAGGCGCCGTCGGCGCTGCGGTTGGCCGCCAGGAAGACCACGTGGGCGCCTTCCGCAAGCAGCATCCGCATCAACTCGACCAGTCGCAGCGAGCCGGAATCGCGGTCGGGTTGCGGGGTCAGCGCATCGACGATCAGCACCTGCCGCTGGCGCCGGTGCAGCAGCGCCGGTGTTGGCAGGGTCCCCGGCGCAAGCTGGTCCTGCAGCGCCGCCTGCCACTTGGCCGCGAACGCGTGCCGGTTGCGCGCCTGCGCCGCCTTCGGGCCCTGGGTGGTGTCGGTCCCCGAGGTCGCGCCCTCGTCGTGCACCACGCGCGCGGCGGGCTGGTAGCGCACGCGCAGGCCCGCGCCGCGCACCGCGAAGGCCAAGTCGGTGTCCTCGTAATAGGCCGGGGCGTAGCGCGCATCGAGCCCGCCCAGGCTGCGGAACAGCGCCAGCGGCAGCGCGATCGCCGCGCCACTGGCGTAGTCGGCGTCGCGCACGTAGGCGTAGCGGCAATCCGCCGGATCGTCGAAACGGCCGTAATTCCATGCCGAGCCGTCGGAGAACACCACGCCGCCGGCTTCCTGCAGGCGGCCGTCCGGATACAGCAACTGCGCCCCTGCCAGGCCGGTGTCCGGATGGTCGTCGAACGTGCGCAGCAGCGCGTCCAGCCAGCCGGGCTGGGGCACCGTGTCGTTGTTGAGCAGCACCAGGAACTCGCCGCGCGCCAGCGCCGCGCCGTCGTTGCAGGCGGCGATGAAGCCGCCGTTCGCATCGCGCGCATGGACCCGCACCCCGGCCACCTGCACCAGCCCGGCCAGGGTGTCGTCGGGCGAGGCATCGTCGACCACCAGCACTTCGAACGGCACCTCCGGCGGATGCGCGGCCAGCGCGCGCAGGCAGGCCAGGGTGTGCCCGAACGCGCCGTGCACCGGGATCACGACGCTGGCGACCGGGTCGTCCGAGGTGGGAAGCCCGAACGGCGCCAGCGGCGCCGCCGGCGGCAGGAACAGGGC
>CBFGMM010000221.1:0-2067 GCA_965649855.1 uncultured Thermomonas sp.
AGGGCGTGCCGATCGCCGACAACCAGAATTCGCTGCGCGCCTACCAGCGCGGCCCGACCCTGCTGGAGGACTTCGTCCTTCGCGAGAAGATCACCCACTTCGACCACGAGCGCATCCCGGAGCGCATCGTGCATGCGCGCGGCAGCGCGGCCCACGGCTATTTCGAGCTCACCAGGTCGCTGTCGAAGTACACCACCGCCAGGGTGCTGACCGAGAAGGGCGTGCGCACCCCGGTGTTCGCGCGCTTCTCCACCGTGGCGGGCGGCGCCGGCAGCGTGGACACGCCGCGCGACGTGCGCGGCTTCGCGGTGAAGTTCTACACGGCCGAGGGCAACTGGGACCTGGTGGGCAACAACCTGCCGATCTTCGCGATCCAGGACGCGATGAAGTTCCCGGACCTGGTGCATGCGCTGAAGATGGAGCCGGACCGCGGCTACCCGCAGGCCGCCGCGGCGCACGACACCTTCTGGGATTTCGTCTCGCTGTCGCCGGAAACCCTGCACATGGTGACCTGGGCGATGAGCGACCGCGCCATCCCGCGCAGCCTGCGGATGATGGAAGGCTTCGGCATCCACAGCTTCCGCCTGGTCAACGCCAGCGGCGCGTCCACCTTCGTGCGCTTCCACTGGCGGCCGCGCCTGGGCCTGCAGTCCACGGTCTGGGACGAGGCGGTGAAGCTGCAGGGCGCGGACAACGATTTCCACCGGCGCGACCTGTTCGAGGCGATCGACGCCGGCGCCTTCCCGGAATGGGACCTTGCCGTGCAGCTGTTCACCGAGGAGGAGGCCGAGCAGTTCCCGTTCGACCACCTGGACCCCACCAAGCTGGTGCCCGAGGAACTGGTGCCGCTGACCGTGGTGGGCCGCATGGTGCTGGACCGCAACCCGGACAACCACTTCGCCGAGAACGAACAGGTGGCGTACTGCCCGGCCAACATCGTGCCCGGCATCGACTTCAGCAACGATCCCCTGCTGCACGGGCGGCTGTTCTCCTACCTCGACACCCAGCTCTCGCGCCTGGGCGGGCCCAACTTCACCCAGATCCCGGTCAACGCGCCGAAGTGCCCGTTCGCCAACCACCAGCGCGACGCGCACATGCAGATGCAGGTGCCGAAGGGGCGGGTGGCCTACGAGCCTGCCTCGCTGGACCGCGACGGCTCGATGCCGAATGGCCGCGAGACGCCGACCGGCTTCCGCAGCTTCGCCGAGCCGGCGCCGGACGACGGCCGCAAGGGCCGCACCCGCGCGGCCT
Source organism: uncultured Thermomonas sp. (assembly GCA_965649855.1). Taxonomy (GTDB): domain Bacteria; phylum Pseudomonadota; class Gammaproteobacteria; order Xanthomonadales; family Xanthomonadaceae; genus Thermomonas. The sequence continues at coordinate 1,252 of CBFGMM010000221.1, forward strand.
CGTTCGCCGACCACTACAGCCAGCCGCGGATGTTCTGGCGCAGCCAGACCGCGGTGGAGCAGGCGCACATCGTCGGCGCCTTCGTGTTCGAGCTGTCCAAGGTCGACGACGACGCGGTGCGCGAGCGCACCGTCTCGCACCTGCGCAACATCGACGAGGAACTGGCGCGCCGGGTGGCGGATGGCCTGGGCCTGCCGGCGATGCCGGCCGCGGCGCCGGCGGCCGCGCCCACCCAGGACCTGCCCACCTCGAAGGCGGTCACCCTGATCCCGAAGATGAAGGACACGCTGGAAGGGCGGGTGGTGGGCATCCTGGTCGCGGACGGCAGCGACGCGAAGACGGTCGACGCGCTGCGCAAGGCGGTGGAGGCCGAGGGCGCGATGGCCAAGCTGGTCGCGCCCAAGCGCTTCGTCGCGTTGAAGGGCGCCAAGCCGCGCAAGGCCGACGGCTACCTCGCCGGCACCCCGTCGGTGCTGTTCGACGCGGTGGCCTGCGTGCTCACGCCCGACGCCGCCAGGATGCTGTCCACCGAAGCCGCCGCGCTGGACTGGTTCCGCGATGCGTTCGGGCACCTGAAGGCGATCGCCGCCTGCGGCGGCACCCGCGCCCACATCCTGCCGGCGGCGGGCATCACGCCGGACAAGGGGGTGGTGGATACGGCCGAGGTGGCGAAGTTCATCAAGCTGGCCAAGACCCGCCAGTGGGACCGCGAGCCGACGCTGCGCAGCTCGCCCTGACGGCATCGCCCCGCCAGGTGCGTTCCGCAACGAAAAAACCCGCCGTTTCCGGCGGGTTTTTTCTTGCCGCATGGCGCGC
>CBFGMM010000222.1:0-2064 GCA_965649855.1 uncultured Thermomonas sp.
GTGGCGGCAGCCGAGGACCTGCTTGAGGAAGCGGAAGAAGACCTCGCTCGTCCAGCGGTACTGGTAGAGGAAGGCGATCACCTCGGCCGGCACGTCCAGCAGGTCGGTGGCGATGCGAAGCACGCCGTCGCTGGTCGGGCCGGTCTGGCCGGCGCTGGTCCTCCTCGCGCTGGCGGGCCAGCTCGACCTGGCGCTGCGCTTCCTGCTCCGCGGTGAGCTGCTCTTCCTGCGCGCGGGTCGCGGCGGCGGTCTCGCTGCTGGCGATGCTCGCCTTCAGGCGCCCCAGCGCGGGGTGGCTGGCATCGGCCTTCTCGATCAGCGCGGTGAGCCGCTTGGCTTCCACGAAATCCTCGCGCGCGATGCCCTGCTCGCTGGCGATCACGGTCATCGGCAGCAGGTCGGTCAGCGCGCTGGAAGCGCCCGCGTCCGCGGGCTGCTTGTCGCGCAGGGCGAGGTAATACTCCATCGCGTTGTTGCCGGCCGGCGCATACAGGCGGTTCTCGGCATAGGCCTTGGAGGCCTCCGCCCGCAACTGGTCGGGTGCCATCGCGGCCACGCTGGCGGACACCACGGACTGCGGGGTGGGCGCGGGCGCCTGCTGCGCCGCGGGACCCGCCGCGGCGGCATCGGCCGGCGCGGCGTCTTTCTTGCATGCGGCGAGCGCGCAGGCGACCGCCAAGGCGAGCGCCACCGGCGCAAGGCCACGGCGCTTGGTTTCGAATACGGACATCGGTCTTCCCCCTGAGATGCGGACGCACCTTTGGATAGGACGCGGCAGATGCCCCGCTTTGTCAAGCGTGGGTGAAGGCCGGACGCCTATTTACCAATGCAAAAGCTCGCGAAAATGTGACCGAGTAGACAGTCCGCGCTGATCTTGCCCCCGATCTCGCCCAATGCCGCGTGCGCCTGCGCCAGGGCGGCGGCGGCCAGTTCAAGGCGCCCGGCCGCGAGCTCGGCTTCGGCCAGGCCCAGCGCGTCGCCGGCCTCGACCAGGGACTGCACATGGCGCGCGCGCGCGCTGAAGGCCCCCGCCCCCGGTTCGGCCGCAGCGGACAGCGCGAGCAGGCGGGCATGCAGCGCGTCCAGGCCCAGGCCGGTGCGCGCGGACACGTGCAGGGCATCGCCGGCAAGCGCCACCGGGTGTTCCAGCAGGTCCGCCTTGTTGTGCAGCCACAGCGCGCGCGTGCCGGCCAGCGCCTCCACCAGCTCAGGCGGCGGCGACGGGTCCCGCGCATCCAGCACCACCAGCGCCAGGTCGGCGCGCTGCAGCTCGGCGTGCGCGCGGCGGATGCCCTCCGCCTCGATCGCATCCCCGGCGGCGCGCAGGCCGGCGGTGTCGACCAGGGTCAGTTCGACGCCATCCAGCCGGATCGACTCGCGCAACAGGTCGCGGGTGGTGCCGGGGATGTCGGTGACGATGGCGCGCTCGCTGCCGGCCAGGGCATTCAGCAGCGAACTCTTGCCGGCATTCGGCGGACCGGTCAGCACCACGTGCAGGCCGTCGCGCAGGCGCTGGCCGCGCGCGGCGTCCTCCCGCAGCCGGTCCAGCCCGGCGCGGGCCCCCTGCAGGCCCTGGCGGAGCGCCTCGCCGCCCAGGGTGTCCAGGTCCTCGTCGGCGAAATCGATCGCCGCCTCCACGTGCACCCGCAGGCGCAGCACCTGCTCCATCAGCGCCTCGACCCGGCGCGAGAACACGCCGTCCAGCGAACGCCGCGCAGCGCGCGCGGCCTGCAGGTCGCCGGCGGCGATCAGGTCGGCGATCGCCTCGGCCTGGGCCAGGTCGAGTTTTCCGGCCAGGAAGGCGCGCTGGCTGAACTCGCCGGGTTGCGCCGGGCGCGCGCCCAGCTGCACGCAGCGACCCACCAGTTCGCGCAGCAGCACCGGGCTGCCGTGCGCCTGCAGTTCCACCACGTCCTCGCCGGTGAAGCTGGCCGGGGCGCGGAAATACAGCGCGATGCCGTCGTCGATCGGCTCGCCGTCCGCATCGCCGAACCGCGCGTAATGCGCGGTGCGCGGGGCGAGCGGCCGGCCGGCGATCGCCTCGCCGATCTCCAGCGCCCGCGG
>CBFGMM010000223.1:0-1967 GCA_965649855.1 uncultured Thermomonas sp.
TGCGCGGCCACGCGCTCCCATGGGCGCATGGTCGCCGGCAGCGCGGGCGCAGGAACCAGTGACGGTCTTCGCGGCGGCGTCGCTGACCGATGCGCTGCGCGACCTCGGGCGCCAGTGGGAAGCGCGGGGCAACCCAGCGGCGCGGCTGTCCTTCGCGGCATCCTCGGCGCTGGCCTGCTGGCCCGCGGCGGCGGCGGCGGTGGCAGGCGCTTCGCCGGTGGCGGGGGTGGCCGGGGCGTCGGCCTTGCACGCCGACAGGGCGAGCAGGGCGCAGAGCAGCAGGGCGGGTCGCAGCGTCGTCATGGGCGGGATTCCGGTCTCTGGAGGGGCGAGTGGGTCAGCGCGAAGTCTTCGGCGTGGCCTTGGATGCAGCCGGCCTGGCGGATGCCGCCACGGCGAGGGCCACCTTGCGGGCATTGTCGAGCAGTCCCTGGTAGCTGTTGCCCAGCACCAGGTACCTGCCCGCCACCACGAGGGACGGCGTGCCTTCGACCTGGCTGCGCCCGGCGAAGTCGTAGGCGTGCTTGAGCTTGCCCTGCAGCGCGGCCTCGTCGCGCAGCGCGGCGGCGAACGCGGCCTGGTTGATGCCCGGGACGCCCTTCACGAAGGCGCCCAGCTGCGCCACGTCCGCGCTGCGCGACAGGCTGCCGGTGTCGTGGATCGCGGCGAACAGCCGCGGATGCAGGCTCGGCAGCGCGCCGCTGGCCTCCGCGGCGAAGAACACGCGGGCGTAGGCGTCGTCCGGCCCGAACACGCCCGGCACCAGCACCAGCTGCACGTTGCCGGGCAGCGTGCGCTTCCAGGGCTCGAGCATGGGCGCCAGCTTGGCGCAGTGCGGGCAGCCGTAGGCGAAGACTTCCGCGATCTCGACCTTGCCGGGCCGCGGCCGGTACGGCTGGCCATCGGCGATGTAACGGTAGTGCACGCCCTCGTCCAGGCCGGGCAGGGACTGCGCCTGCGCCGGGAGCAGCGCGCCCAGCGACACCAGCAGCGTCAGCAGGAACCCCGGCAAGGACTTCGAGGAAAACAGGCGCATCAGGTCAGCCTCGTGCGGTCGGGCGGGACCGGGCGAGGATGCGCGGTCCCGGGGCAACGCGGGATGAAGCCGCGCCTGGATCAGCGGCTGGCGCTGCCGGCGCGCGCATGCAGGCCTTGCACGTAGCTGGCCAGCGACTGGATTTCCTCGTCGGTCAGCGGCTTGGCGATGTCGGCCATCAGCTTGTAGGCGGGTTCGGCGCGCTCGGCGTCGGTGCCGGCGCGGAACTCGTTGAGGCGGCCGACGACGTAGCTGGCGGCCTGGCCGTGCAGGGCCGGGTAGGCGGGGCCGGGGTTGCCGCCGCCGGACGGGCCATGGCAGGCGGAGCAGGCCGGGATGTTGCGCGTCGCGTCGCCGGCGCGGTAGAGGCGCTCGCCCACCTGGTAGAACTTCAGGCCCTTGTTGGGGCCGGCGGCGATCGCGGTGTCGTCGGCGATCCCGGTTCCCGGCTTCTGGCTGGCGAACCAGGCGCCCAGGTCGCGCATGTCCTGGTTGGACAGCGGGGTGGCGAACGGGACCATGAGCGCGGCCAGGCCGCTGGTGCGTTCGCCGTTCTTGTAGTGCGCCAGCTGGTCGGCGATGTAGCGCTCCGGCATGCCGGCGATGCGCGGCGCGTTCTGCTGCATGGCGTTGCCGTCCAGGCCGTGGCAGGCGGCGCAGGCGCCGGCCTTGGTCTGCCCGGCGGTGACGTTGCCCCAGGTGGCCGGCTTGTCGTCCAGCGGCGCGGCCTGCACGGGCGCGTTGTCGGGGACCGCGACGGCGGTGCTCTGGGCGTAGGCGAACGCGCCCAGCGCGAGGCAGGCGATGCCGACGAAACCATGGCGGGCGAGACGCATTCGGAACTCCACGCTGAAGGCAGCCGGTCCGGCCGCTTAACCTGCGAATTATCGTCGTGGCGCCCGGGGCGGTCAAACCGGGGCGAATCCGTCGC
>CBFGMM010000224.1:0-1947 GCA_965649855.1 uncultured Thermomonas sp.
CCAGTGCACCTTGTGCCCCAGCACGTCCTTGACCCGGCCAGCCAGGTGCGACGCGACGCCGCCCAGCTGGGCATGCCCGAAACTGTCCGTGCCGCCCCCCGCGTCGGCCACGAAGCGCCCGTCCGCGCTGCGGATGCCCTCGCTGGCCACCACCACGCAGTGGCCGACGCGGTGCACCACCGCATCCACCCGGGACAGGAAATCCGCCTCGTCGAACGGCCGCTCCGGGAACAGGATCAGGTGCGGCGCCGCGTCGCGGCCGGTGCCCGCGAGCCCCGCCGCGGCGGCCAGCCAGCCGGCGTGCCGGCCCATCGCCTCGTACACGAACACCCGGGTCGAGGTGTCCGCCATCGCGGCCACGTCCAGCGCGGCCTCGCGCACCGACACCGCCGTGTACTTCGCCGCCGAGCCGAAGCCGGGGCAGCAGTCGGTCACCGCCAGGTCGTTGTCGATGGTCTTGGGCACGCCCACGCAGGTCAGCGGATAGCCGTACTCGGCCGCGAGCCGGGAGACCTTGAGCGCGGTGTCGGCCGAATCGTTGCCGCCGTTGTAGAGGAACCAGCGCACGTCGTGGGCGCGGAAGACCTCCAGCAGGCGCGCGTACGTCGCGCGGTCCGCGTCCAGCGACCCCAGCTTGAGCCGGCAGCTGCCGAACGCCCCGCCCGGCGTGTGGGCCAGCGCGCGGACCTCGCGCGGGGACAGCGTGGCGGTGTCCACCAGTTCCTCGCGCAACGCGCCAAGGATGCCGTTGCGCGCCGCCAGCACCCGCACCTTGCGGGACCGGCCGGCCTGGATCACGGCGGAGGCGGTGGCGTTGATCACGGCGGTCACGCCGCCGCTCTGGGCGTACAGCAGGGTGCCTGCGGGCATGGGGGATTCCTCGGCCGGCGACGGTTTGCGCGATTCCCGCGTCGCCTGTGATCGCGGCGGGATACGGTAAGCTGGCCCGGTAGCGGGCCTGGCGGCAGTCTAGCGCCGGGGCCGCGTGGCGATCTGGAGCGATTCGATGCGATTGGTACTGTTGGGTGCGCCCGGCTCCGGCAAGGGCACCCAGGCGGCACGGCTGAAGGAGCACCTGCAGGTGCCGCACATCTCCACCGGCGACCTGCTGCGCGCGGAAGTCGCGGCCGGCAGCCCGCTGGGCCTGCAGGCGAAGGAAGTGATGGCGCGCGGCGACCTGGTCAGCGACGACATCCTGCTGGGCATGCTGCGCGAGCGCTTCTCGCGCGACGACACCCGCGCCGGCTTCATCCTGGACGGCTACCCGCGCAACCTGGCCCAGGCCGACGCGCTGGACCGCCTGCTGGCGGAGCTGGGCCAGCCGTTCGACGCCGCGGTGCAGCTCGCGGTGGACAACGAGCAGATCATCGGGCGCCTGGCGGGCCGGGCCAAGGCCGAGGGCCGCGCCGACGACAGCCCGGAATCCGTGCGCAACCGCCTGGAGGTCTACGACCGCCAGACCGCGCCGGTGATCGAGTTCTACCGCCAGCACGGGCAGCTGACCGTGGTCGATGGCGTGGGTGACCTGGACGCGGTGTTCGCCCGCATCCTGGAAGCCATCCAGCCGGGGCACGAGGTCGGTTGAGGCGCGAGGAAGCCGTGGCCGGCAGGCCTTTCAACCAAGCGAGTATCGGGAAGCGACGTGAACGGCCTGCCGGCCACCGCTTCCGCCACAGGGCATGACGGAGCCACCCGTGAAACTGCACATCCTCGGCATCGCCGGCACCTTCATGGGCGGCGTGGCCGCGCTGGCGCGCGAACGCGGCCATGCGGTCGAAGGCAGCGACCAGAACATCTACCCGCCGATGTCGACCCAGCTGGAAACGCTGGGCATCGCGCTACGGCAGGGCTATTCGCCAGCCAACATCTCCGCCGATTGCGACGCGGTCGTCGTCGGCAATGCGCTGTCGCGCGGCAACCCGGCGGTGGAGCACGTGCTGGACGCGG
>CBFGMM010000225.1:0-1945 GCA_965649855.1 uncultured Thermomonas sp.
CACCTGCACCCCGAGCCACGCCACCGCCAGGTAGCCCAGAGCGATCTGGAACACCTTGCGCTGCCGCAGTTCGGCCACGAAGCCCATGGGCGGATGGTAGCGGAGGCAGCGGTCGCCGGGCGCGCGCGGCTGGACCAGCGAGGTTGGCCTGCGGCTGCGGCTGTGGCTGCTGCGCCGGGGGTGACCCGCCAGCGCCGCTTCACGCCGCCGATGACCCGCCGCCGCCGACACTGGGGCGATGAGTGACACTGCAACCACCCCGCCACACCTCACCCCAGCCCCGCACCCGTCCCCGCCGTCCCTGACGCGCCGGCAGCGCCTGCGCCGCTGGTTCCACGCCAACCCCTGGCGGGTGCTGGCGATCGCCGCGCTGGTGCCGATGCTGGGCTTCGCCTGGCTGAGCTGGGCGTTGCCGGTGTCGCGCGCGCTGCAGCCGTTGCCGGAGGCCACCCTGGTCCTGCTGGACAGCGAAGGCACGCCGTTCGCCCGGCGCGGCGCGCTCAAGGAGGCGCCGGTCGACGTGCGCGCGTTGCCACCGCACGTCCGCGACGCGGTGCTGGCGATCGAGGACCGCCGCTTCTACCGGCATTTCGGCATCGACGTGCGCGGGGTGGCGCGCGCCGCGCGGCACAACGCGCGGGCCGGCGCGATCCAGCAGGGCGGCAGCACCATCACCCAGCAGCTGGCCAAGACCTCGTTCCTGCCCGCCGACCGCACCTTCCGCCGCAAGGCGCAGGAAGCGCTGATCGCGCTCTGGCTGGAAGCGCGCCTGGACAAGGACGAGATCCTGTCGCGCTACCTCAGCAGCATCTACTTCGGCGACGGCACCTACGGCCTGCGCGCGGCGGCGCGCCACTACTTCGACCGCGCGCCTGAGGACCTGGACCTCGGCGAGGCGGCGATGCTTGCCGGGATCATCAAGGCCCCGTCCGCGCTGGCGCCAACCGACAACCTGGAAGGGGCCCGCGCGCGCGCCCGCGTGGTCCTGCAGGCGATGGTGGAGCACGGCGCCATCACCCCCGAACAGGCACGCCGCGCCCGCCCCGCGCGGCTGCGCAACGGCCGCGCGGCGTTGCCGGTGGGCAGCTACTTCGCGGACTGGGTCTCGCCGCAGGCCAAGGCGCTGTTCGATGCCGCCTATGGCGAGGTGCCGGTGCCCACCACCCTGGACCCGCGGCTGCAGGCGCTGGCCGAGCGCGTGGTGCGCGACGCGCTGCGCCGCGGCGCCCGGGACGGGGTGGGCCAGGCCGCGCTGGTGGCCATGCGCACGAATGGCGAAGTGGTGGCGATGGTGGGCGGCCGCGACTACGTGGCCAGCGCGTTCAACCGCGCGACCCAGGCCCAGCGCCAGCCCGGCTCCACCTTCAAGCTGTTCGTCTACCTGGCCGCCCTGCGCGACGGCATGACGCCCGACACCCTGGTGGAGGACGCGCCGGTCAGCATCGGCGACTGGACGCCCCGCAACAGCAGCGAAGCCTACGCCGGCACCATCCCGCTGCGCCGCGCGTTCGCGCAATCGAGCAACGTGGCCGCCGCCCGACTGACCGACGAGGTGGGGCCGCGCGCCGTGATCCGCGCCGCGCGCGACCTCGGCATCCGCAGCGAGCTGCGGAACGAGCCGATGCTGGCGCTGGGCGCCTCCGAAACCAACCTGCTGGAACTCACCGCCGCCTATGCCGCCCTGGGCGCGCGCACCGCACCGGTCGTGCCCCATGGGGTGCGCCATCCCGAGGCCCTTGCACACGACGGCACGCCGGTGCTCGAGGACGCGCACCGCGTCGCGCTGCTGGACATGCTCAACGCCGCGGTGGCGGAAGGCACCGGCCGCGCGGCGCGCTTGTCGGTGCCCGCCTTCGGCAAGACCGGCACCACCCAGAACCATGGCGATGCGCTGTTCGTCGGCCTGGCCGGCGACCTGGCGGTGGGCGTGTGGGTGGGCAACGAC
>CBFGMM010000226.1:0-1942 GCA_965649855.1 uncultured Thermomonas sp.
CGGGTGGCGCCCGGAAACCACGGTGGTGCTGGCCGGCCAGGTGGTGGGCATGCGCAAGCGCGGCGACTCGCAGGCGTTCGTGCAGCTGGAGGACGGGCGCGGACGGCTGGAGTGCGCCTTCTTCGGCGAGCAATGGCAGCAGTACGCGCCGCTGCTGACCCGGGACCGCATCCTGGTGGTGGAAGGCGGCCTGCGCGAGGACGAGTTCAGCGGCGGCTTCGCCCTGCGCGCGCGCCGCGCCTGGGACTACGCCCAGCTCTGCCAGCAGGCGCAACGCCTGTCGATCCGCCTGGACCTGCGCGAGCCGGGCGCGCTGCAGCAGTTCGAACGCGTGCTGGCCAGCCACTCCGGCAGCACGCCGCTGCTGATCGAGGCCACCACCGCGGCCGGCACCGGGCGCCTCAGCCTGAACGGCGGGCGCGGGCTGCGCGTGGACGCGGCGCTTACCGACCTGCTGCGCAGCCTGCCCGGGGTGCGCGCGGTGAGCGTGCAGCTCGCGCGCCCATGGACCAGCCCGGCCGGCTGAGCCGGGGCGCAGTGCGAGGGTCGCGCTGGGCTAAACTTCGCGCAATGAACCCGAATTACCTGGATTTCGAACAACCCATCGCCGACCTGGAAGCCAAGATCCAGGAGCTGCGGCATGCCAGCAACGGCTCGGCGGTGGACATCGAGGCCGAGGTGCACGCACTGCGCGAGAAGCTGCGCAAGCGCACCGCCACCATCTTCCGCGACCTCAGCCCGTGGCAGGTCTCGCAGCTGGCGCGCCACCCGGCCCGCCCCTACACCCTCGATTACCTGCGGGTGATCTGCGACGAGTTCCAGGAGCTGGCCGGCGACCGCGCCTTCGCCGACGACAACGCCATCGTCGGCGGCCTGGCGCGCATCGACGGGCGCAGCGTGGTGGTGGTCGGCCACGAGAAGGGCCGCGACACCAAGGCCAAGGTGCGCCGCAACTTCGGCATGCCCAAGCCGGAGGGCTACCGCAAGGCGCTGCGCCTGATGAAGCTGGCCGAGCGCTTCGGCCTGCCAGTGCTGACCTTCATCGACACCGCCGGCGCCTGGCCGGGAATCGACGCGGAGGAGCGCGGCCAGTCCGAGGCGATCGCGCGCAACCTGCTGGAGATGGCCGAGCTGCGGGTGCCGATCATCTGCACGGTGATCGGCGAGGGCGGCAGCGGCGGCGCGCTGGCGATCGGCGTCGGCGACCGCACCCTGATGCTGGAATACGGCACCTACTCGGTGATCACGCCGGAGGGCTGCGCGTCGATCCTCTGGCGCGACGCCGGCAAGGCCAAGGACGCCGCCGAACAGCTGGGCCTGACCGCCACGCGCCTCAAGGAGCACGGCCTGATCGACAAGATCGTGCGCGAACCCACCGGTGGCGCGCACCGCAACCCGGTGCAGATGGCCAAGCGCCTCAAGGCCGTGCTGCTGAACGAGCTGGACGCGCTGGAGGGCGTGCCCGTCGATACGCTGCTGGAACGCCGCTACCGCCGCCTGCGCGGTTACGGCGCGTACGAGAGCGCCTGAGCCGTCGCAAGCCTGCACAATCGCGGGCGTGATGCCGAATCCCCCGCTCGCCCTGACGGTCCCACCCGGCGCGCTGGCCTGCGGGCCCGTGCTGGTCGGTTATAGCGGCGGCCTGGACTCCAGCGTCCTGCTGCACCTGCTGGCTGCCGAGCCGGCCGTGCGCGCCGTCGGCCTGCGCGCGATCCATGTCCACCACGGCCTGCACGCGCAGGCGGATGCCTGGGCGGCGCATTGCGAGCGGACGTGCGCGGCGTATGGGGTGCCGCTGCAGGTGGCGCGCGTGACCGTGGAGGGCAGCGCCGGGCTGGGCGCGGAAGGCGCGGCGCGCGCGGCGCGGCACGGCGCCTTCGCCAGCGCGCTGGGCGACGGCGGGGTGGCCCATCGCCGCGGCGGCGGCGAGGGCCACCAGCGG
>CBFGMM010000227.1:0-1921 GCA_965649855.1 uncultured Thermomonas sp.
GCCCAGGAGCGGCATCGACGTCCTCACACCCCGTGGTAGTCGCGGTACCACGCCACGAAGCGCGCCACGCCCTCCTCCACCGGCACCACCGGGCGATACCCCGTGTCCGCGACCAGGTCGGAGACGTCGGCCTCGGTGTCCGGCACGTCGCCGGCCTGCAGCGGCAGCAGTTCCATCGTCGCCTTGCGGCCCAGGCACTGCTCCAGCACCTCGATGTAGCGCAGCAGTTCGACCGGCTGCTCGTTGCCGATGTTGTACAGCCGGTAGGGCGCCACGCCGCTGCTGGCCGGGTCGGGCGCATCGCCGCGCCAGGCCGGATCCTTGCCGGGCACGCGGTCGAGGGTGCGGATCACCCCTTCCACGATGTCGTCGACGAAGGTGAAGCTGCGCTTGTGCCGGCCGTGGTTGAACACGCGGATCGGTTCGCCGTCCAGGATCGCGCGGGTGAACAGGAACAGCGCCAGGTCCGGGCGGCCCCAGGGGCCGTACACGGTGACGAAGCGCAAGCCCGTGGTCGGGATGCCGTACAGGTGGGCATAGCTGTGCGCCATCTGCTCGTTGGCCTTCTTGGTGGCCGCGTACAGGGTGAGCGGATGCTCCGCCGAGCCGTGCTCGGAGAACGGCATGTTCGTATTCGCGCCATACACCGAGCTGGTGGAGGCATACACCAGGTGCTCCACGCCATGGTGGCGGCAGCCTTCCAGCACGTGCAGGAAGCCGGTCACGTTGCTGGACACGTACACATGCGGGTTGGTGGCCGCGTAGCGCACGCCGGCCTGCGCGGCCAGGTTCACCACGCGCTGCGGGCGATGCTCCGCGAAGGCGGCCTCGACGGCGGCGCGGTCGGCCAGGTCGGCGGTCACGTGGCGGTAGTTCGGATGCCCGCCGAAGCGCGCCAGGCGCGCCTGCTTCAGGCGCACGTCGTAGTAATCGTTGAGGTTGTCGACGCCGACCACCGTATCGCCACGCGCCAGCAGGCGCTGCGCCAGGTGCGAGCCGATGAACCCGGCGGTGCCGGTGACCAGGACCTTCATGCAGGGCACTCCATCGCGCCGATATCCGAAAGGCGCATTGTACGGAGAACCGGCGCTCGCCCGCCGATTCACCTGTAGGAGCGCACCGCAGGGGCGCGATGCACGGGGCTCATCGGTACGTCGGGTCGCGCCCCTGCGGTGCGCTCCTACGCGATGGGCGAGGTGGACGGCGTGTCGCGCCCGTACACGTCCTCGAAGCGCACGATGTCGTCCTCGCCCAGGTAGCTGCCGGACTGCACCTCGATCAGCTCCAGCGGGACCACCCCGGGGTTCTCCAGCCGGTGCTTCACGCCGAGCGGGATGTAGGTGCTCTGGTTCTCGCCAAGCAGGATGATCTCCTCCCCCCGCGTCACCTTCGCGGTGCCGCTGACCACGATCCAGTGCTCCGCGCGGTGGTGGTGCATCTGCAGGCTCAGCGCCGCGCCCGGCTTCACCGTGATCCGCTTGACCTGGAAGCGCTCGCCGATATCCACCGAGTCGTAGCTGCCCCACGGCCGGTACACCTTGCGGTGGAAGGTGGCCTCGGGCCGTGCGCGCTGCTTGAGCTCGGCCACCACTGCCTTGACGTCCTGCACATGGTCGCGGTGCGCCACAAGCACCGCGTCGGCGGTGTCCACCACCACCACGTCGTCCAGGCCCAGCAGCGCCAGCAGGCGCCCGTCGCCCCAGGCCAGGGTGTTGCGGCAGCCCCGCGCGATCACGTCGCCATGGTGCGCGTTGCCGTCGCCATCCTGGTCGGCCACCTGCCACAGCGCGGCCCAGCTGCCCACGTCGTTCCAGCCCACGTCCAGCGCCAGCACCGCGGCAGCGTCCGTGCGCTCCATCACCGCGTAGTCGATCGAATCCGACGGGCTGCGCGCGAACGCGTCGCGATCCAGGCGCACGAA
>CBFGMM010000228.1:0-1798 GCA_965649855.1 uncultured Thermomonas sp.
GCCGGCAGCCCTTGCCGGCGCGACCACCGCGGCGACCGCCGGGGCGCGCACGCCGGCGCCGCTGGCCTTGAGCCGCTTCGCCTCGGCCGCGGCCTGCGCCGCCAGCCAGGTCTCGATGTCGTCCGGCGGCACGTCCATCAGGCGCAGCGCGCCCTCCATCACGTTGCGGAACACCGGCGCGGAGACCAGGCCGCCGTAGTAGCCGCGCGCCGGGTCCGGGTCGTTGACCGCCACCACCATCGAGAAGCGCGGGTTCTCCACCGGCACCAGCCCGGCGAAGTAGGCGATGTAGCGGCGCGAGTAACCGCCGGCGCTGGCCTTGCGCGCGGTGCCGGTCTTGCCGGCCACGTGGTAGCCCAGGATCGCGGCCTGGGTGGCGGTGCCGCCGGGCTCGGTCACGGTCTGCATCATGCGCACCACGTCGGCGGCGATGCGCGCGTCCAGCACGCGGCGCGGCTCGGCGTGCTGGCCCTTGATGAAGCTGGGCGGGATCAGCACGCCGTCGTTGCCCAAGGCGGCGTACGCGGTGGCGATCTGCAGCGGGGTGGCGGACAGGCCGTAGCCGTAGCTGATCACCTGCTTGTGGGTGCCGCTCCAGCGGTCGGGCGTGGGGAACAGGCCGGCGGCCTCGCCCGGGAACCCGCTGCCGGTGGGCTTGCCGAAGCCGAAGCGGCGGATGAAGGCATCGAATTCGGCATCGCCCAGGCGCCTGGCGATCAGCGCGGAGGCCACGTTCGAGCTCTTGCGGATCACCCCGGTGGTGTCCAGCACGCCGTAGTTGTGGTGGTCGGTGGTGCGGTAGCGGCCGTTGGCGATCCAGCCCGGGTTGGTGTTGAACAGCGAGTCGTTGGCGATGACGCCCATCTCCAGGCCCGCCGCCACGGTCAGCGGCTTCATGGTGGAGCCGGGCTCCAGCAGGTCGGTCACCGCGCGGTTGCGGTGCGCGTCGCGCGGGCCGCCGCCCACCGCGTTTGGATTGAAGGTGGGCAGGTTGGCCATCGCCAGCACCTCGCCGGTGGCCACGTCCAGCACCACCGCCGAGCCGCTGCTGGCGCCGGTGGCGGCCAGCGCGTTGCGCAGCTCGCGGTGCGCCAGGAACTGGATGCGCCGGTCGATCGACAGCGCCAGGTCGCGGCCGGGCTGCGCCGCGCGCACCAGGTCCACGTTCTCCACGATGCGGCCGTGGCGGTCGCGGATCACCCGCTTGCTGCCCGGCGTGCCGCGCAGCCAGTCGTCGAACGCGAGTTCCAGGCCTTCCTGGCCGCGGTCGTCGATGTTGGTGAAGCCCAGCACGTGGGCCAGCGCCTCGCCCTGCGGGTAGAACCGGCGGTACTCGCGCTGGCTGGCGACGCCCGGCACGCCCAGCGCCAGGATGCGCCTGGCCTCGTCCGGGTTGATGCGGCGCTTGAGGTAGACGAATTCCTTGTCCGCGCGCTGGCTCAGGCGGCGGCTCAGCTCGTCGACCGGCATGTCCAGCGCGCGCGCCAGCTCGGGCAGGCGGGCGGGCGCCTTCAGCAGCTCGCGCGGATTGCCCCAGATCGACTCCACCGGCGAGCTGACCGCCAGCGGCTCGCCGTGGCGGTCGGTGATCATCCCGCGCGAGGTGGCGATCGGGATCTCGCGCAGGAAGCGCGCCGCGCCCTGCTGCTGGTAGAACTCGTTGTCGATCACCTGCAGGTCCAGCGCGCGCGCCAGCAGCGCCACCGAACACAGCGCCAGCCCGCCGCCGACCAGCAGCAGGCGGCCGCGCAGGTTGAACTGCGCGCGCGCGCCGCGGGCCCGCGGCGCGGCCTCGCGG
>CBFGMM010000229.1:0-1786 GCA_965649855.1 uncultured Thermomonas sp.
TCACGAAGCGTCGCTTGAGCCGCAACGCAGGGCGCTCCACCAGGAACCACGACAGGGCGGCGCACGCGAGCGCGATCGCACTGGCGATGGCGATGTTCCCGGCAATGGTCTTGCCGGCGGGCAGCATCCAGGCCAGTTGCTGCGCCGGCCAGCCGTAGAGGTACAGGCCGTACGACAGGTCGGTGTGGCGGATCATCGGCAGCCGCGGCACCAGCGCCAGGTACAGCGAGCCGTAGGTGAGCAGTCCGAAATAGGGCACGTGCGCCCACCCACCGCCGCGGGCCAGGGCGAAGGCCGCCAGCAACGCCAGCACCGCAACGCCGGACAGCGGGACGCGCGCGCGGTTCACCCAAAGCAGGCTGCCCGCGGTGAAGAATGCGGTGCATTCGGCGATCTTCTGGACGTGGTCGGGCAACGGCCAGCGGTGGCGGGCCAGCGCGTAGCCACAGGCCATCGCCAGCGCCCACAGCACGGTGTAGCGACGCGCGGACAGCAGGCCAAGCAGGGACGCGAGCAGCAGCAGGACGTAAAGCCGGGCTTCGTTCGGCAGCGTCCACAGGGAACCGTTCACCACCGGCTGCGGGTGCGCCTCGAACACGCCGGGCAGGTGGAAGCGGCTCAGCAGCAGGGATGCATTGACCAGCAGGTAGTCCCAGGTCTCCCGCTGGCTCCAGTAGTCGGCGGCGGTGGTCAGCAGCGGCCCCAGCACCAGCGTCGTCAGCGCCACGCAGGCCACCAGCGCGGGCAGGATGCGCAGCCCGCGCGAGGCCAGGTAACCGCGCACGTCGTTGCGCTGCAGGCTTGCTGCAATCAGGAACCCGCTGGCGACGAAGAACATGTCCACCGCCACCGCACCGGCCCCCCGCAGCTGGGTCAGGCGGCCGATGCCGTCTGTCCACGGCAGTCCGGTGATCGCGGCCGCGTGGCCATAGATCACCAGCCACGCCGCGACCAGCCGCATCAGGTTGAAGTTGTTGCGTCCGCCCGCCCATGCCTCGGCGATGCTCGGGCCGCGCCAGGCGCGCGTGCTCATGCCGCTGCGTGGCGCCAGTGCCAGGGCTCGTGGACGATGCCGTGCGGATTGTCGCGCGGGTAACTCATGACGAAGCCGAAGCCGCCGGCGTGCGCGCGCAGCCAGGCGAAGGCGCGCGTGTCCTCGAAGCTCTCCTCCGCCGGCGGTTCGCCGGGCGCACCGATGTCCAGCGCCTGCCCGCCATGGTGTTCCGAGAACCCCGGCGCCGCGTTGACCGCCAGGATCTCCTCGACGGCCAACCCGCGTGCGCGCTTGCGCTCGAAGATACCGAGCTGGTAGTCGTGGCTGCGGTAGCCCGAGATCGCCTCCAGCACCACGCCGTCGCGCAGGGCCGCGCCCTGCATGCGCCGCCATGCGATCGCCGCGGCGGGCAGCAGCCACAGCGGTCGGCGATAGCGGTCGCGTCCGGCCAGCAGCAGGTGGAGCGGCTCGGCCACCAGCGGCAGCCCGGTGCGAGCCGCGTAGTCGGCCTGGTCGATGCCCAGCGACTGCAGCCGCTCTTCCAGGCGATGCAGCGGCAGCGTGCCAGCGCGCGGACGGAAACGCGCGCCAGGCGGCTGGGGCGCGGTTTCCAGCGCATCGAGCGCGGCGTCCAACCCGCGCTCGTCGCGCAGGCGCGGCACCAGCGGCAGCAATCCCGCCGGCAGGTCGGCGGCGAGGTAGCGGCCGTCGCGCTTCCGACGCAGCACCCAGCGCGCACGGGCAAGCGCGCGGGCGTCGTGGAGGACCCGCTGCCCGCCGAACGCGCCGAAG
>CBFGMM010000230.1:0-1764 GCA_965649855.1 uncultured Thermomonas sp.
GGCGCGACCTGCGCGCGAGCGCGCCGCGCCACGCACCCGGCTGGCCGCGGTGCAGCCGGAACGCGTCGCGCAGGTGGAGCCGGCCGAGGCGGCGCCCGTTGCCCTGATGCCGCAGCCGGACATCGTGACCCGGCCCTGGCCGCGTTCCGTGTTGCCGCAGTATGCGGACGGCGGACTCACGGTCGGCTTCGGCGAGGCGGCGCGCGGCACCAGCCCGTACAACCCGTTCCAGCCCCAGGCGCGCTTCGAGGCGTCGCCCGCGCCTGCTGCAGCGGCCGATGGCGACGTGCCGGCCACTGCACAGCCGCCCGCGCAGCCCTGACCTGCACCTGGCGGGGCTTGATGCGCGCCGGCAGGCGCCTCCACCCGGGACCGGACGCATGCGTCGGTACGTCTGGTGAGCCGGGTGGGCCCGCGCGTCGTCCACAACACTTGAATCCAACCGCAGCATGAGGAATCCCACGATGCCGTCCGTATCGCGTGCGCCCGCCCTCCGTCCCGTCCTCCTTGCCGCTGCGCTGGCGCTGGCAGCCGGCGCCGGCGTGGGCGGCTACACCATCGCCGACGCGCAGGCGCAGGCGCCGGCCGCCGGGGTGGCGCCGGAACTGGTCGCGGGCCTGCCCGATTTCACCCGCCTGGTGGACCAGGTGGGCCCGGCGGTGGTCAGCATCCAGGCCGAGGCCGGCGGCAACCCGCGCGCCACCGCGCAGCGCCAGCCGCAGATGCCGGGCGAGGACGAACTGCCGGAATTCTTCCGCCGCTACTTCGGCCCCGGCATGCCGATGCCGGGCATGCCGGGGATGCCCGACGGTCGCCCGCGCGGCGTCTCGCAGGGCACCGGCTTCATCATTTCCGCGGACGGCTACGTGCTGACCAACCACCACGTGGTGGACGGCGCCGACACGGTGCGCGTGCGCCTGGCCGACCGCCGCGAGTTCACCGCCAAGGTGGTGGGCAGCGACGAGCAGTCCGACGTCGCGCTGCTGAAGATCGCGGCCAGCGGGCTGCCCAGCCTGCGCGTGGGCGATTCCAGCCGGTTGAAGTCCGGCCAGTGGGTGGTGGCGATCGGCTCGCCGTTCGGGCTGGACCACTCGGTCACCGCGGGCATCGTCAGCGCGGTCGGTCGCGCCAATCCCTACGCGAACCAGCGCTACGTGCCCTTCATCCAGACCGACGTGGCGATCAACCGAGGCAACTCGGGCGGCCCCCTGCTGGACACGCGCGGCCAGGTGGTGGGCATCAATTCGCAGATCTTCAGCAACTCCGGCGGCTACATGGGCGTGAGCTTCGCGATCCCGATCGACGTGGCGATGAACGCGGTGCAGCAGCTCAAGACGACCGGGCGGGTCACGCGCGGCCAGCTGGGCGTGCAGGTGCAGGCGATGAGCCGCAGCGACGCGCAGGCGCTGGGCCTGCCGGAAGCGCGCGGCGCGCTGGTGGCGCGGGTCGAGCCGGGCAGTCCCGCGGATCGGGCGGGCATCCTGCGCCAGGACGTGATCCGCAGCATCGATGGACAGGCGATCTACGACTCCAGCGACCTGCCGCCGATCATCGGTGCCAAGGCGCCGGGCACCCGGGTCAGCGTGGAGTTGATCCGCGATGGCCGGCCGCGCACGGTGACCGCCACCCTGGATGCGCTGGCCGAAGCCACCGCGTCCGCCGCCGCGCCACAACCCGCGCCGCGGCCCGGCGCGGCAGGGCCGGGGAACGCGCTCGGCATCGTCGCCGAGGACCTGGACGCGCAGCAGCGCAGCCGCCTGGGCC
>CBFGMM010000231.1:0-1751 GCA_965649855.1 uncultured Thermomonas sp.
CTGGGGCGCTAGGAAACGCACAATTTTCATTTCGTTGGAGCGCACCGCTGGGGGGCGATCTTGGGACCCGGGAAGGCGGGGCGTCCCAATCCCATCGGCATCGCGCCCCTGCGGTGCGCTCCTACAAGGCATCGAGGAACAGTGATGAGCAACAGGCAATTCAAGATCGCCGTGGTCGGCGCCACCGGCGCGGTGGGCGAGGTGATGCTCTCGATCCTCGCCGAGCGCGGCTTTCCCGCCAGCGAGGTGATCGCGCTGGCCAGCGCGCGCTCCGCCGGCGGCACCGTGGACTTCGGCGGCGAGGACCTGGTGGTGCAGGACCTGGCCGGCTTCGACCCGGCCGGCGTGGACATCGCGCTGTTTTCCGCGGGCGGCGATACGTCCCGGGAATACGCGCCCAGGTTCGCCGCCGCGGGCGCGGTGGTGATCGACAACTCCTCGGCGTTCCGCCAGGACGACGACGTGCCGCTGGTGGTCAGCGAGGTCAATCCCGAGGCCCTGCGCCACCGGCCGCGCGGGATCATCGCCAATCCCAACTGCTCGACGATGCAGATGCTGGTGGCGCTGAAGCCCCTGCACGATGCGGCGAAGATCGAGCGCATCAACGTGGCCACCTACCAGTCGGTGTCCGGCGCGGGCCGCTCCGCGCTGGAGGAACTGGGCCGCCAGACCGGCGCGCTGCTCAACTTCCGCGACGCCGACCCGCAGCGCTTCCCGGTGCAGATCGCGTTCAACCTGATCCCGCACATCGACGACTTCCTGGACAACGGCTACACCAGGGAAGAGATGAAGCTGGTGTGGGAGACGCGCAAGATCCTGGGCGACGCCAGCATCCAGGTGAACCCCACCGCGGTGCGGGTGCCGGTGTTCTACGGGCATTCCGAGGCGGTGGCGATCGAGACCCGCGACAAGCTCACCGCCGCGCAGGCGCGCGCGTTGCTGGAGGCCGCGCCCGGCGTGCAGGTGGTGGACGAGCGCGTGGCGGGCGGTTACCCCACGCCGGTCACCCATGCCTCCGGCAAGGATCCGGTGTTCGTGGGGCGCATCCGCGAGGACATCTCGCATCCGCACGGCCTCAACCTGTGGATCGTGGCCGACAACATCCGCAAGGGCGCGGCGCTCAACGCGGTGCAGCTGGCCGAGCTGGTGGCGCAGGAACTTGTTGCCGCAGGCGCCTGAGCACGGCTAGAGTCTGTGCGAACCGCCAGGGGAGAGGGCGTGGCCAGGTCTTTGCGAATCGCGATCGCGTCGGCGTTGCTGCTGGCGGCGGGCAATGCCGCCGCGCTGGGGCTGGGCCAGATCGAGGTCAAGAGCCGGCGCAGCCAGCCCTTGCTGGCGGAAATCCCGATCATCTCCACCACCCCGGGCGAGCTGGAAGCGCTGCAGGCGCGGCTGGCCTCGCCGGAAACCTTCCGCCGGGTGGGCCTGTCGCCGCCCAGCGGCGTGGCCGCGGACCTGCAGTTCAGCCTGGGCAGCGATGCGCGCGGGCGGCCGGTGATCCGGGTGACCACGCTGCGCCCGGTCGAGCAGCCGGTGCTGAACTTCCTGATCGAGGTCGACTGGGGCCAGGGCCGGCTGGTGCGCGAATACTCCGCGCTGGTCGACGTGCCGCGCACCGCCACGGCGCCCGTGCAGCCCGCGATCCAGGCGCCGGTGCTGGAGGCGCCCAGCGTGGTGCAGCGCCCGGCACCGGAGCCGTCGCCGGCGCGCCAGCCGTCGCCCCCCGTCGCGCCGCCGGCTGCTCCACCGGT
>CBFGMM010000232.1:0-1735 GCA_965649855.1 uncultured Thermomonas sp.
GCTTCGGTGAGCTTGCACATCAGCGGCAGGTCGACCATCGAGGCTTCATCCACCACCACGATGTCGAACGGCAGCGGGTTGTCGGCGTGGTGGCGGAAGCGCGGCGAGTCCGGGATGGTGCCGAGCAGGCGATGCAGGGTGCTCGCATCGGTGGGCAGTGCATCGAGCAACGCCGCATCGATGCCTTGTCCGACCATCTGCGTGGCCGCGCGGCGCAGGCTTTCCGCCATGCGTTCGGCGGCGCGGCCGGTGGGCGCGGCCAGCGCGATGCGCAACGGTGCGGCGCCACCCTGCATTGCGACCGCGATGCGCAACACCAGCAACCGCGCAATCGTGGTGGTCTTGCCGGTGCCGGGGCCACCGGTGACCAGCAGCAGCGCGCGGCGCAGGGCGAGTGCGGCGGCGCGGGCCTGGTGGTCGTCCGCTTGCGCCTCGGGGAACAGGCGCTCGAACAGCGGCGCGATGGATGCGATGTCGGCGGCCATCGGCTGCGCGGCGATGCGTTGCAACTGCAGCGCGAGGCGGCATTCGTATTCGCGATAGCGGCGCAGGTAGAGCAACCCATTCTCGAGGACCAGCGGTGCGGCGTCGGCTTCGTCCGCAGGCGAGTGCGGGGTGGCGACGAAGCGCGAGGCGGCGAGGTGTTGCAGCCATGCCTCGGCATCCGGCCAAGCGATGTCGGCATCCACCAGTTGCCGTGGCGATGCGGGATCGAAGCCGGCGTGGCCGTTCGCGACGGCCAGTGAGGCCAATGCCGCCGCGGCCAGCACATCGTCCGGTGTTTCAGGATCGAGGCGGCGCAGGGTGTTGGCCAGCGCGTCGTCCAGGGTGCGCAGCACGCCAAGCTTGTTGAGTTCGCGCAGCAGGCTCATGCGGCCACTCCCTGCGCATCGCCC
Source organism: uncultured Thermomonas sp. (assembly GCA_965649855.1). Classification (GTDB taxonomy): domain Bacteria; phylum Pseudomonadota; class Gammaproteobacteria; order Xanthomonadales; family Xanthomonadaceae; genus Thermomonas. Next base: position 897 of record CBFGMM010000232.1, read on the forward strand.
TGGCCGAACAGTGCGTCCAGCGCATCCACCAGATCGGGGCTGAAGCGTTGCTCATGGATGCCGGGCGAGTCGGCGCGGCCAGCATCGAGCCCGCGGCAGAACACGTAGCGGATGCCGCCGAAATCGCGCGCGTAGTCGTAGCCACCGCGCAGGCGGAAGCGCAGCCAGCGATGCAGGGCCAGGGTGTAGATCAGCGCCTGCAGGTCGTACTCGCTATGCGCCATCGCCTGCGCCATCGCCGCGTCGTCGTAGCCGGGCAGGCGGTTGGATTTGTAGTCGAGCACGTACCACTTGCCGGCGTGCCGGTAGGTGAGGTCGATCAGGCCGGTCATCAGGCCTTCCAGTTTCTGGCGCAGGCCGAAGCCATGGCGTTCGCGGACCACGCCATGCGCGTGCAGCAGGCGCAGAAGCGCGTCCACCTGCACCGGCTGCAGCGAGAACTGGAATTCGATTTCCGGGCGGCGTTCGCTGGCCGGCACATCACACAGGCGCACGCCTTCCGGCAGCGCGACGGTCAGGGTCTGCCCGACCAGCTGCGTGGTCAGCGCGATGCCGTCCTCCAGCACGTCGGCGCCGTAGCCTTCGTCGCGCAGGGCGTCGGCGATGACCGTGCTTTCGTCGGCCGGTGCGGCATCGCCGGGCTGCCAGCCGCGCCATGCGCCGAAATCGGAATGCTCCAGCGCCGCGTGCAGGGCCACGCCGTAGCGGTTGCCGCTGAAGCGCAGGTCGATATCGGCCTCGACGGTGGCTTCGTCCGCGCCGTCTGGTTCGTCGTTTCCGCCGCTGGCCGGCAGGGTGGCGCTGCTGGCGGTGCCTGCCTCGGTGCCGGCATCGGCCTT
>CBFGMM010000233.1:0-1723 GCA_965649855.1 uncultured Thermomonas sp.
CCCGCACCCGCACCCGCCCGCGTCCGCGTCCGCGTCCGCGCCTGTGCGTATTGAGGCAATGCGATTGGTGTTTCCTACATCGGGTACCGGCTGGTCGCGCCCCTGCGGTGCGCTCCTACGGGAAAAGGCTGGTGCGGCGCGCCTTCCAATCAACGCGCGAAACACAACGGCTGAGCCTGAACAACGTCAGCGTCGCGTGAACCCATTCCCCATTCAGTCTTCACGATTTCGTTTTATTTAACAAAATCACGGACTTGTGAAGTTAGGATGCCCCGCTGGCCGGATCAGGGCGCGCTTTTCGTAGGCGCCGCGAACCGGCCGGGCGGTCGCCCCCCTCGCGCGCAGGATCCTTTTCCGGCGCCCCCGACCGCAGCAAGGCCAGGGCGGCCGCCAGTTGCGACTGGCCGGCCGCCGACATCGATGGCGTGGCCTGCGCCGCCGCTGGAAGCGGGCGCAACGGCTGCAGCGTGGTCTTCACGCTCAGCCCCGCGACGTCGAGCCCGATGGATCGGGCGGCATCGACGAGTTCCTGCGAGGCAAGGCGCACCCGCGCATGCCACGCAGGCCCATCGACGATGTAGACGAGCCTGTCGCCACGGATATTGGCCAGCCGCGCATGCGCGGCCGCGCCCGGCGGCAGGTGGGGACGCAACCGCTGGTCCAGCGTGTCGAGCCACAGCGCCCGACGCACCGGATCGCCGGCGGGCTCCGCCAGCAGCGCATCCAGCGCCGCGCGGGGACCGGCCGGCGCCCGAGCCTTCCCCGCGGGAGGCGTGGACCCAGAACGAGGCATGTGCATGATCCTGACCAACGAACGACACGATACCCGCCAGCGCGCGCTTGCGCTGCTGCACCGGGTCCGCTTCTTCTCGATGCGCCGCCCCATGGCCGCCGCCGGCGTGCTGCTGGCGGTGGGGCTGCTGGCCGGCGCCGGCGCGCGCAGCGCGGTGGGCCTGGCCCAGGTGGATGCGCTGCAGGTGGCCGAATCGGCCCGCCAGGCGGAGCTGGAGCAGGTCCGCCGCGACGCCCAGCGCGAGGTCAACGCGCTGGCCGCCCGCCTGGCCGAACTGCAGGCGCAGGCCAACCGCCTGAACGCGCTGGGTGCGCGCCTGACCCAGGCCGGCCAGCTGCAGGACGGCGAATTCGATTTCGAACGTCCGGTCGGGCAGGGTGGCGCCGGGCGCGCCCGCGACATCCCGCCGGGCGAGCTGCAGGCGCGCCTGGCCGCGCTGGAAGCCGACTACACCCAGGCCGACACCCAGCTCTCGGTGCTGGAGAGCCTGCTGTTCAACCGCGAGCTGGAGCGCAATGCGATGCCCTCGCGCGAGCCGATCGCGGGCAGCTACGTGACCTCGGGCTTCGGCCTGCGCGCCGATCCGTTCGGCGGCGGCGCCCAGTTCCACAAGGGCATCGATTTCTCGGCCAACACCGGCGACCCGGTGCTGGCGGTGGCCGACGGCGTGGTCAGCTTCTCCGCCGACCGCGCGGGCTACGGCCTGACCGTGGAAGTCGACCACGGCAACGGCTACGTGACCCGCTACGCCCACAACTCGCGGCTCAGCCGCCGGGTCGGCGACCTGGTGCGCAGCGGCCAGGAGATCGCCAAGGCCGGCTCCACCGGCCGGTCCACCGGCGCGCACGTGCACTTCGAGGTCTGGCAGGACGGCGCCGTGGTCAACCCGCGCAAGTTCCTGGCCGCCGCGCCGGTGGGCAGCGTCCGCCG
>CBFGMM010000234.1:0-1634 GCA_965649855.1 uncultured Thermomonas sp.
GAGCCGCTGCAGCGCGTGCTGGCCGCCGCGTCGCTGGGCCCGGTGTTGCTGGCCAGCGCCGCAGCCGGGATCCTGCTGGCCGTGCTGTGGCGGCACTGGCCGCTCTGGCGCGCACTGGAACGCGACGGCGGCACGCTGGGCGCGCGATTCGCCGCCCAGGCCGCGCACCAGCGCGAGTCGTGGCGCGGCCTGCAGGTGGCCGTGCCGGTGTTCGCGGTGTTGGCGGGCGGGGTCGTCCTGGCCGTGTCGGCGATCGCCGCGGGTCCGTCGCGCTGGATCCTCGTGCTGGGCTACGTGCTCGCGCTCCCGGTCGCGCACCTGCTGGTGCAGGCCGCGCCCGCGCGCTTGCGGGTGGGCGGGCTGCCGGTGGAGGAGATGCCGGGCGAGCAGGTCGCGCAGGACGCGGACCCGGGAGACGCGTCGATGCCGGCGGCAGCGGATGCCGAGGCCCTGGCGCGCGAGCTGTATGCCGCCGCGCGCGCCGGGCGGGTGGAGCGCGCCCTGCAGTTGCTCGACGCGGGCGCCGATGCGTTCGCCGATCCGCCGCCGGGCGAACGCGACCGGCGGCGCCTGCCGGTGCTGGCGGCGGTGTTGCCGGACCTGCGCCTGCTGCGTGCACTGATCGGACGGGGCATCGACCTCAATCCCGCCGGGTCCTCCACGCCGCTGCTGGCCGCCACCCGCGACAGCTGGCATGGCCGGCCCGAAGCCGTGATGACCCTGCTGGCCAACGGCGCGGACCCGGGCGCCACCGATGCGGATGGCAACACCCCGCTGCACCACGCCGCGCGCAGCTCGGACCCCGGCGTGGCGGCGCTGCTGCGCGATGCCGGCGCCACCATGGACGCGTTGAACGCCGAGGGCGTCTCGCCGCTGGGCATGGCCTGCGCCGCGGGCAACTGGCGGCTTGCGCGCTTCCTGCTGGAGCGCGGCGCCAGGGCGGAGCCGGAAGGCGGCCAGCCCGCCCTGCTGGCGGCCGCCGCCACCGAAGAAGACGATCCCGCGGGCGTGCAGCTCCTGCTCCGGCACAAGGCGCGGGTGGACGCCCGCGACGCGCAGGGGCGCAGCGCCCTGCACGAGGCCGCCGCCGCGGGCCACGCGGCCATCTGCACCGCGCTGCTGGACGCGGGCGCAGACCCGGCGGCGCGCGACAACGACGGGCGGACCCCGTTGCTCGACGCGGTGGCGGCAAGCGCGCTGGACGCCTTGGAGGTCCTGGTGGCCGCCCGCGCCGATCCCCTGCAACAGGACGCCGCCGGCGCCACCGCGCTGCACCTGGCCTGCCAGGCGGAAGCGCCGTCGTCCGCGCTGGTCCGCCGCCTGCTCGCGCTGGGCGTGGACCCCCGCACCCACGACGCCGACGGCCGCAGCGCCATCGACGTGGCCACCGCGGCTGGCCGCTGGAGCCTGGTGGCGGCGCTGGATCCGCAGCGCGCGTTGCCGGTCGCGCTGGACGCGGAGGAGGATGCACCGCCGGACCGCCCGCCCTCGCTGCTGTTGCGCGAGCGCCTGCTGGACGGCGGCGACCCCGCGCCGCTCGCGGGCCTGGTGGGCCGCGACGAACTGGACGGGTTGCTGGCCGACCCGGAGATCGCGGGCGATGCACGCCGGGTCGCGTGGTTGCTGCGCCATGG
>CBFGMM010000235.1:0-1602 GCA_965649855.1 uncultured Thermomonas sp.
GGCCAGAGCAGCCATCCGGCGCCGGCCAGCGCCCCCACCGCCAGCGCCCAGTACGCCATCGCGCGGACCCGACCGGCGCGCGGCGGCGATGCGGGGGGGCGTGGCGCGTCCATCGGGTCTTGCCTTCCCGCCGGTCAGAACGGGCTGGGCGGCCCGAACACCGACAGGCCCCAGCCCATCCGCTCGTGGCCGTACTGGTTCCAGATCGGGCTCTTGCCGCCGCTGAACGTGGTGTAGCGCGGCGCGCCGGAGCCGGTGGTGCCGCCCCAGATGCCCGCGGTCACGGTGCCCCCGGTGTAGGTCGGGTGCACGTCGTCGGACTGGATGTAGTCGTAGCTGCTGCTGGACGAGACGAAATGCGTGTTCGCATCGCGCAGGGTGGAGCGCAGGGTGGAGGTGATCCGGGTCAGGTAGGCGGACTCGGTGTCGCCGGCAACGAAGCGCAGCGCCTCGGAATCGACCTTGCCATCGCCGTTGCTGTCGTAGTCCGCGCCCATGTACTGGGCGAAGCTGTCCACGCACGCGAAGCCCTTCTGGCGCGCGTACTCGCACATCCAGTAGTTCATCCTGACCAGCGCCGGCAGGAAGCGGTCGCGCAGGTTCACGCGCTGCCCGGTGCTGGCGTCGGTGCACGAGCTCTGCACGTTGTCGGCGTTGTAGCCGGGGTAGTAGAGGTTGGAGACCACCTTCAGCTTCACGCCGGGGTAGGCGTTGGCATTGATGTAGTTCATCGCCGCGGAGACATAGGTCTTGCAGTTGGCCACCGCGGTGTCCAGCACGCCGTAGTTGCAGGTGCCGGTCTGGTTCTTGAAGCTGGTGCGCGCCTGCAGGCCGTCGTTGCCGCACATCTCGAAGGTCACCACGCGGGTGTTGCTGGACTGCATGTAGGACCGTTCGGCCACGATCTTGTTGTTGTACACGTCGGAGGCCACCGCGCCGGACTTGGTGCGGCGCACGCTCTCGATGTCGGCGTTCCACAGCGCCGAGAGGTATTCCGCCTCGACCGTCGGCGCGGCGTACCTGGCGGCGTTGGACACCGAGCCGTTGTAGCCGGCGTAGATGGAGTCGCCGTAGGCCACGACCCGGTACTTGGCGGTGGTCCCGGAGCGGTCGATGGTCCAGGACACGTTCTGGTTCAGCGTGCTGGCGATGGCGCAGGGCGCGACGACCAGCACCCCCACCGCAGACGCGATCTTGCACAGGCGCACGAGCATGGTGTTCCCCTCCCGGTTGATGTGCGTCGCCCGGCACCCCGTGCCCCGACGCCGATGGTGTTCGATCCCGCGACGGACGCACGGTCCGCCGGCCTCCCCCTGGGCCGTCCGTACGCTAGCGTGCGGTTTTCGCGGCGGTCAACACGGTGCCGTGTGGTCGGGCGGAAACCGCGCCACGGCTGGGTCTGGAGGGTTCCGCGTATTGCGACGCAACACGCGGAACGCGCATGCGGCAATCGATCGTTCGGCGGCGAGGTCGCCCGACGGGCAGGCGGGCGAGCCATGCGCGAGGGCGAGGCCGCTCCCGGTGGACGCACGTCCGTTGATCACGATGTAGCGCATCGAAGATGGCGCGCCCGGAGGGGCGAGCGGCCGCGCTTGCACGCCA
>CBFGMM010000236.1:0-1600 GCA_965649855.1 uncultured Thermomonas sp.
GGCCGCACTGGGCGACGCGCCGCGCGCCGCCGCGCTCAGGCAGCGCCTGAGGGCCAGCGGCCACGTTGGCCTGCCGCAGCCGCGCGCAGCGGTGGCCACGCCCGCCGCAGTGGGTTCGCCGACCGTGGCCCGCTGACTGCGGCCGCGCGACGCGCCGCGCCAGTCAGGCGGGAACGTCCTGGCGCTCGCGCCAGTTGCGCGGCAGACGGTTGTGGATGCAGGTGGCGGCGATGGCGGCGTGCCCCATCGCCACGCTGATCTGGTTCAGCGCGCTGACCACGTCGCCGATCGCGTACAGCCCGTCCACGCTGGTCTGCTGGCGCGCGTCGGTCACCAGTTCGCCGTTCTCGTCCACCGCCGCGCCCAGCTGCACCGCCAGCTGCGACTGCGCGTCGCTGCCCAGCACGGGATACAGGGTATCGAAGCGGTGCGTGCCCGCCTCCGTCTCCACTTCGCAGCCGGCCGCATCGCAGCGCATCGCGGTGGCCGGCGGCAACACCTCGACGCCCGCCTCGCGCGCCAGCCGCGCGCATTCGTCGGAGGGCTCGCCCGCTTCGCTGCGCACCGCCGTGACCGTGCGTGAGAAGCTGCGCAGGAACAACGCGTGGCGGATCGCCTCGTCGGCCGGCGCCAGCACCGCGATCGCATCGTCGCTGGCCTCGTAGCCATCGCACACCGCGCACAGGCGCACCGCGTGGCGCTCGATGCCGGCTTCCAGCCCGTCCATCGCCGGCATCACGTCGACCACCCCGGTGGCCAGCAGGACCATCCGCGCGCGCCAGCGGCGCCCATCGTCCGCGGTGGCGATGAAGTCGTCGCCGTCGCGCTCGAGCTTGCCGATGCGGCCCGCCTCGATGCAGGCACCCGCGCCTTCGGCCTGCGCGCGCAGCCTGGCCAGCAGGTCGGTGCCGCCGATCCCGTGCGGGAAGCCGGGGCAGTTGTGGCTGGCGGGGATCCAGCGCGCGCGGCTCTTGCCGGCGTCGACCACCACGAAGTCGCGGTGGTAGCGCGCAAGGTAGGTGGCGGCGGTCAGCCCGGCCGGGCCGGCGCCGACCACCAGCACGTCGTGGCGCGGCTCAGCGGCCGGGGCCGACGTCGATGAACTGGAGGAATTCGGCGCGGGTGCGGGCGTCGTCACGGAAGCTTCCCAGCATCTTGGAGGTGACCATGCTCACCCCGCGCTTGTGGATGCCGCGTGTGGTCATGCATTCGTGCGCGCCCTCCACCACCACCCCCACGCCGCGCGGATTGAGCGCGCGCTGGATGCAGCCGGCGATCTGCGCGGTCATCTTCTCCTGCACCTGGAAGCGGCGCGCGTAGGCCTCCACGACGCGGGCCAGCTTGCTGATGCCCACCACCTTGCCGTCCGGCAGGTAGCCGATGTGCACCTTGCCGATGATCGGCGCCATGTGGTGCTCGCAATGGCTTTCGTAGTCGATGTCGCGCAGCACGATCATCTCGTCGTAGCCGCAGACTTCCTCGAAGGTGCGCGCCAGGTAGTCGTCCGGGTCCAGAGCGTAGCCGCTGAACCAGTCCTCGTAGGCCCTGGCCACGCGCTTGGGCGTGTCCAGCAGGCCTTCGCGCGCGGGGTCGTCGCCGG
>CBFGMM010000237.1:0-1563 GCA_965649855.1 uncultured Thermomonas sp.
CGATGTGCTCATGCCCGCACCGGCTCGCCGGCGCGGTCCGCGCAGCCCCAGTTGAGGATCGGCGTGCCCGGCGGCAGCGCCCGCCGGAACATCGCCACGCTGCCGGGCTTGGGGTTGACCACCACCGGCGAGCGCGCGGCCTTGAGCAGCGGCAGGTCCGCGCTGCTGTCGGAGTAGGCGCGCGCCACCGGCTGGGCGAATCCCGCCTCGCGCAGCATGGTCATCTTCATTTCGTGGTGGCAGTGGCGCAGCGCGCCCACCGCGCCGAACTTCGGCCCGACCAGGGTGCCGACCACCGGCACGTCCTCGTGCGCGACGAAGGCCAGGATCGCGCGCGCGAGTTCGGGCGGCGCGCCGGTGGCCACCACCACCCGGTCGCCCGCCTCGCGATGCGCGTGCAGCACCTGCAGCGCGACGGGCAACAGCCGCGCGCGGATCGCCTCCACGTGGCCGGCGACGTAGCGGTCGATCAGCGCGTCCAGGTCGCGCCTGCGGTGCAGCCCCACCGTGCCCACCCACACGAAGGCCGAGATGCCCGCGCGCCGCGTCGGCAGGAACGCGATCATCGGCCCGGCCACCGGGGCGATGACCAACGCCAGCAGCCGCCGCCACCACGCCCGCATCACCAGCCACTTGAACAGGTGGCCGCCCGAGTCGCCGTCGTACAGGGTGTGGTCGAAGTCGAACACCACCAGCGGCGCGTCCTGCGCGGGGGCTGCGAAGCGGCCGCTCATGCCGGAAACAGGGCCTGCAGCGCGGCGCCCGGGTCCGGCTGGCGCATGAAGGCCTCGCCGACCAGGAAGGCATGCACGCCGGCATCGCGCATCAGCGCGACGTCGCCCGGCGCGAGGATGCCGCTCTCGGTGACCAGCACGCGGTCGGCCGGCACCATCGGCTTGAGGTCCAGGGTATTGCGCAGCGACACCTCGAACGTGCGCAGGTCGCGGTTGTTGATGCCCAGCAGGCGCGCCGGGACCGGCAGCGCGCGCTCCAGCTCGTCCACGTCGTGCACCTCGACCAGCACGTCCATGCCCAGCTCGCCGGCGATGAACGCGTACTCGGACAGCTGCGCATCGTCCAGCGCCGCGGCGATCAGCAGCACGCAGTCCGCGCCCAGCACGCGCGATTCATGGAGCTGCCACGCATCGACCACGAAATCCTTGCGCAGGACCGGCAGGTCGCAGGCCCCGCGCGCCTCCACCAGGTACGCGTCGCTGCCCTGGAAGAAGTCGACGTCGGTGAGCACCGACAGGCAGGCCGCGCCGCCGGCCTGGTAGCTGCGCGCGATCGCGGCCGGGTCGAAGTCGGCGCGGATCACGCCCTTCGACGGGCTGGCCTTCTTCACCTCGGCGATCACCGCCGCCGTCCCGGCGTCGATCCTGGCCGCCACCGCATCGGCGAACCCGCGCACGGGCGGCGCGGAGGCGGCGCGCGCCTTCAGCTCGAACAGCGAGGTCCGCGCGCGGCGCTCGGCGACCTCTTCCCGTTTGCGCGCCAGGATGCGCTTGAGCACGTCATGCATGGGTCGGGTCCTCGCGGGGGAGCGTCATTCTAGGGAAGCTG
>CBFGMM010000238.1:0-1555 GCA_965649855.1 uncultured Thermomonas sp.
CGTAGCGACACGCCGCAGGCCACATCCGTGACGTGGGCCGCTTACGCCTTCGCCGGCGCCTCCGCGAAGCGCTTGGTCATCCACCACTGCTGCAGCAGGCCCAGCGCGCCGTTGGTCACCCAGTACAGCACCAGGCCCGCGGGGAAGAACGCGAACATCACCGACATCGCGATCGGCATGATCTGCAGCATCTTCTTCTGCATCGGGTCCATGCCCGCCATGGGCGAGATCTTCTGGGTCAGCCAGAGGATCGCGCCGTTGAGCACCGGCAGGACGAAATACGGGTCGCGCGCGGTGAGGTCGTTGATCCAGCCGACGATCCACGGCGCCTGGCGCAGTTCCACCGCCTCCAGCAGCACGTAGTACAGGGCCAGGAACACCGGCATCTGGATCAGGATCGGCAGGCAGCCGCCGGCCGGGTTGATCTTTTCCTTCTTGTACAGCTCCAGCATCGCCATCTGGAACTTCTGCTTGTCGTCGCCGTAGCGCTCCTTGAGCTGCTCGATGCGCGGCGCGAACTTGCGCATCTTGGCCATCGACTTGTACTGCGCCGCCGACAGCGGATACAGCGCCAGCTTGATCAGCACCACCAGCAGCACGATCGCCCAGCCCCAGTTGGCGGTGAGCTTGTGCAGCTGGGTCAGCAGCCAGTGGATCGGCTTGGACAGCGCGGTGAACATGCCGTAGTCCATCGCAAGGCCCAGGCCGGTGGCGGTGGCGTCCAGCTGCTCGGCGAGCTTCGGGCCGACCCACAGGGTGGCCTCGCTGGCGAAGCGCTGGCCGGGCGCCAGCGTCACCTGCGGGCCGCGCGCCTCGATGCGGTGCACCCGGCCGTCGGCGCCCAGCGAGTACAGCGCGGCCTGGTCCTTCTGCGGCACCCAGGCGGCCAGGAAATAATGCTGCGACAGGGCGACCCAGCCGCCGGTGACCTGGCGGTCCAGCGGCCCGTCCTCCACGAAGTCCGGGTACTTGCGCTTCTCGTACTTCTCCTCGGGGCTGTACCAGGCCGCGCCGCTCAGGCTGAAGGCCTCCGGGTTGGTCAGGCCGCTGGGCTGCGGCGGCGGGTCGCGCAGGATCTGCCGGTAGACCATGCCGGTCCACGGCGCGGCGCCGCCATTGGAGACCTCGTCGCGCACGCGCAGCGCATAGCTGCCGCGCGCCAGGGTATAGGTGCGGCGCAGCACCACGCCGTCCGCCGCGCCGACGAAGGTGGCCGAGACCTCCGCCGCGCCCGGCGCCAGCACGCGGTCGGCGGCGGTCGACTCCGGGCGCAGGACCAGTTCGCTGCCATCCAGGCCGGTCCAGCCGCTGCGCACCACGAACAGGCGCGCCGGGTCCGTGTCCAGCAGCAGCACCGGCGCGCTGCCCGCCTCGCGCGACTGCGGATAGGCCAGCAGTTCGGCCCGCACCACGCTGCGGCCGTCCAGCGCCAGCGCCAGCACGTCGTTGCGCAACCGGATGGCGGGCGCCGCGGCAACGCTGGCCGCGGCGGGCGGGGGTGCGACCGCACCGGCCACCGCCGCCACCGGTACCCCGCTGGCGCTCGGCACCGACG
>CBFGMM010000239.1:0-1554 GCA_965649855.1 uncultured Thermomonas sp.
CGCGCGCCTTCATGGGCGATGCGGGCAGCGGGTTCCTGGGCCTGGTGATCGCGTGGGTGGCCTTCCGCCTGACCCAGAACCAGGGACACCCGGTCAACCCGGTGCTGGCCCTGTGGCTGCTGCCGATCCCGGTGATGGATTGCCTGGTGCTGATCGTGCGCCGCCTGCAGGAAGGCCGTTCGCCGTTTTCCGCGGGCAACGACCACATCCACCACGTGATGGCCGATGCCGGCTTCCGGCCGATGCAGGTGGTCGGCGTGCTGGTGTCCTTCAGCCTGCTGACCGGCCTGCTTGCGGGGCAGGCGATGCGGATGGACGTGCCGAACCCGCTGCTGCTGAGCCTCTATCTGCTGCTGTGCCTGGGCTGGTACCTGCTGACCCGTCGCCGGGAGCGCGCGGTGGCCTTCTTCCGCCGGCTGCGGGGCGGCGGGCCGCCGGCGCTGGCGCACGTGGACACCGCGCCAGCGCGGTCCACCGGCAGCGACCACTGAAGGCGCGGCGGGTGCGTCAGTCCAGGTAGGCGCGGGTGAGGGTGTGCAGGTGGACCCGCTCGGCGTCGCGCAGGAACGGCGCGATCAGCATCATCACCTGCACGATGCCGTCGCGGATCGAGGCGCGTTCGTCCTTGTCGCCGCGGGCGGCCGCGTAGTTCAGCCAGAACGTGGCGATCACCAGGATGTTGGTGGCCGCCGCGTCCACCTCGTCGGCCGATGCGCGCATCACCCCGGCCTGCACCAGGCCGCGCATCACCTGGTGCGCCTGCTGGTCGGCGCGCCTGAGGATCCGCGCGAAGCGCAGGCGCAGGCGCCGGTTGCGGCTCAGGATGTCGACCAGGTCGCGGTACAGGAAGCGGTGGTCCCAGATGCATTCGAACACGTGGTGCAGCTGCAGCCAGACGTCCTCGAGTTCCGGCAGGCGGCCGCTGGGCGCCGCCAGCGCCGCGTCCATGCGCGCCTCGAAGCCGCCGAACAGCTGCTCGATGATGTCGTCCTTGTTGCGGAAGTGGTAGTACAGGTTGCCCGGGCTGATCTCCAGCTCGTCGGCGATGTGGTTGGTGGTGACGTTCGGCTCGCCCTGCGCGTTGAACATCGCGAGCGACGCATCCAGGATCCGCTGGCGGGTCTGGCGGGCCATCGCGGCGAGGCGATCAGGCGCCCAGGGTGGCGACCAGGTCCACGTACTGCTGCATCGCGTCCTCGCGCGGGGTGCCGGCGAGCTTCGCCCAGGCCTCGTGCTTGGCGGTGCCGACGAAGTCGAAAAAGCCCGGCTTCGGCCCGCTGATGTCGCCTTCCGACGCCTGCTTGTACAGGGCGTACAGCCGCAGCAGGGTCTCGTTGTCCGGTCGCTCCGGCAGTCCGTGCACGTCCCTTGCGGCCTGCGCGAAGCGCGCGTGCAGATCGGACATGGACGGGTCTCCTGCGTGCGGAGGCCGCATCACACCATGCACCCCCATGGGGGTCAACACGTGGGCCCGGCCGGCGGCGTCGGCTGAGAGGACCTCGCTCAATACGCTCGGCACTGGATGAAACGCACCGGGCGCTCGCTGCCCTGCGG
>CBFGMM010000240.1:0-1554 GCA_965649855.1 uncultured Thermomonas sp.
CGCGCGCGGGCGGGGGGGGGGGGGGCCGGGGCGGGGGTCGGGGGGGGGGGGGGCGGGCGTTGTTCGACGCGGTGCTGGGCGCCGACGCGCCGCGGGTGATCGACGCGGACGCGCTCAACCTGCTGGCGCAGGCGCCCCGCGCGCTCACGGCGCGCGACGTGCTGACGCCGCATCCCGGCGAGGCGGCGCGGCTGCTGGGCACCCGCATCGGCGACGTTCAGCGCGACCGCGACGCCGCGGCGCGCGCGCTGTGCGACGCCTTCGGCGCGCAGGTGGTGCTCAAGGGCGCCGGAACCATCGTCGCGTCACCCGACGGACTGCCCGCGGTGATCTGCGCCGGCAATCCCGGCATGGCGGTGGGGGGCATGGGCGATGTGCTGACCGGCTGCATCGCGGCCCTGCTGGCGCAGGGCTTCCCCGCGCGCGACGCCGCGGTGGCCGGCAGCCTGCTGCACGCCGCCGCCGGGGACGCCGCGGCCCGCACCGATGGCGAACGCGGCCTGCTGCCGTCCGACCTCATGCCCTGGCTGCGCCGCCTGGCCAATCCGGTGCGACGATAGCGCGATGCAGTCGATCTTCCTCCCCGACGCCCAGGCGACCGATGCGCTGGGCGCGCGCCTGGCGGCCACCCTGCCGCCCCGGGCCGTGGTCCACCTGCGCGGCGACCTGGGGGCCGGCAAGTCCACGCTGGCGCGCGCCGTGCTGCGGGCGCTGGGGGTGACCGGCACCATCCGCAGCCCCACCTACACCCTGGTGGAGCAGTACCCGCTGGCGGGCGGCGGCCAGGCCCTGCACCTGGACCTGTACCGGATCGCGGATCCGGGCGAGCTCGAATTCCTGGGCCTGGACGCCGACGCCGTGCGCCTGTGGCTGGTCGAATGGCCCGAGCGCGGGGAGGGCGCCCTGCCGCCCCCGGACATGAACGTGACGCTCGAGGTGGAGGGCGACGGCCGCCGGGTGCGGCTCGGCGCGTGCACCGCCACGGCCAGGGAGTGGCTCCGGCTCGCCGGGCTGGGATGAGACGCGCATCACTCCTGCGGCCCGGTTCAGGAAGTTTCGGCAGGTATCGGATTCACAAGGAAAAAGTGCTTGCGCCGGGGGATAACAAGTGCTTAACTCGGCGCATGCGCGCAAAGGGGATCCGCCTCGAGCAATTCCTGCTGGCAGCCATGCTGCTTGCCGCCCTGTGCTGGAACCTGGCCAACGCGGCGGAAGTGCGGCGGGTGAGCCTGGACACCGGGGCCACCGGCACCCGCGCCGAAATCCAGCTGGACCGGGCCGGCGACTACACCCTGATCGAACTGCGCAACCCGGATCGCCTGGTGGTGGATTTCGCTGCCAGCCAGCTGCGCCGCGGGCTCGCGCTGCCGACGCCCGGCGGCGCCGTGCAGGCCGTGCGCACCGGCCAGCCGCAACCCGGCGTCGCGCGCGTGGTCTTCGACCTGGCCGGCAGCGTGCGCGCCCTGCCGCCGCGGATCGAGCATGCGCCCGAGGGTCCGCGCCTGGTGCTCGAGTGGCCGGGCGATGGCGCTGCCGTCGCGCCCGCTCCCACCA
>CBFGMM010000241.1:0-1524 GCA_965649855.1 uncultured Thermomonas sp.
GAAGACAGCGATGTCGCCCGGCTTGATCCGTTTCGCCCCGCCGCCGAATAGTGGCTTCTTTTTGGGCTTCACCACGGTGGGGGTGATCCCCATCTTGCGCAGTTCCGCGCGCAGCAGGTTGGGATTCTTGGCGGTCTGCTCGCCCTTCATGATCACGCCACGCTTGTCGCGGCCTTCCCAGGTGAACTCCTGCAGCTGCGGCAGTCGGGCGGCGGCGGCCTTGCTGGCGGGGCGGGCGGCGGTGCGGGTGGCGGACATGGGCATCAATCCTTGGTCACGCGGTTGATCTCGATCAGGCTGGTCACGCCGGCCTTCACCTTGTCCAGCGCGGAGCGGCGCAGGTCGCGCACCCCGCTGGCCGCGGCGGCCTCGGTGATCTGCTGCACGTTACCACCGGCCAGCACGATCTGCTGGATCTGCTCGGTCATGGGCATCACCTGGTAGATGCCCACCCGGCCTTTGTACCCTTCCGTGCAGTCCTCGCAACCGGTGGCCTCGTAAACCGTGATGCCGGCATGGATTTCGTCGGCGGTGAAGCCTTCGGCGGCCAGTGCGTGCTCCGGCAGGTGCACCGCGCGTTTGCAGTCGTGCAGGCGGCGGGCCAGGCGCTGGGCGATGACCAGGGTCACCGAGCTGGTGATGTTGTACGGCGCCACGCCCATGTTCATCAGGCGGGCGATGGTCTGCGGGGCGTCGTTGGTGTGCAGGGTGCTCAGCACCATGTGGCCGGTCTGCGCCGCCTTGATGGCGATCTCCGCCGTCTCCAGGTCGCGGATCTCGCCCACCATCAGCACGTCCGGGTCCTGGCGCAGGAAGCTGCGCAGCGCGGCGGCGAAGGTCATGCCGCGCTTCACGTTCATCTGCACCTGGTTGATGCCGGGCACCCGGATTTCCACCGGGTCCTCCACCGTGCTGATGTTGCGCTGCTCGTCGTTGAGGATGTTCAGCGCGGTGTACAGGCTGACCGTCTTGCCGCTGCCGGTGGGGCCGGTGACCAGCACCATGCCGTAGGGCTTCTGCACCGCGTTGACGAACAGGTCCTGCTGGTCCTTCTCGTAGCCCAGCTTCTCGATGCCCAGGCGCGCGGCGCTGCCGTCCAGGATGCGCAGCACCACCTTCTCCCCGAACAGGGTGGGCAGGGTGCTGACGCGGAAGTCGATCTGCTTGGTCTTGGACAGGTTGAGCTTGATGCGCCCGTCCTGCGGCACGCGTTTTTCCGCGATGTCCAGCTGGGACATCACCTTCAGGCGCGCGGCGATGCGCTGGTGCAGCTTCACCGGCACCCGTTTCGCCGTCTTCAGGATGCCGTCGATGCGGAAGCGCACCCGGTATTCGGTCTCGTACGGCTCGAAGTGGATGTCGGACGCGCCCTTGCGGATGGCGTCCACCAGCGCCTTGTTGATGAACTTCACCACCGGGGTGTCATCGCCCTTGGCGTCCACCCCCGTGTCAGCTGTCAGCTCCTCGTCGCCGCCGCTGATGTCCAGGTTGTCCAGGCCTTCGGCGTCGGCCTCCGCCATGGCC
>CBFGMM010000242.1:0-1522 GCA_965649855.1 uncultured Thermomonas sp.
TCGATCCGCAGGATGAACTGCCCGCCCTTGCGGCGCGCCTCCAGCCAGCAGTACAGCGCGGTGCGTGCGCCGCCGATATGCAGGTAACCGGTGGGGGACGGTGCGAAACGGGTGCGGACGGTCATGGGGGCGGGGATCGACGGAATCCCGCCATTTTAGCCGGCCAATCCGCGCGCGCCCCCGAGCGCGGCACGGCGGGGGGCGGGCTGGTCGCGGCAGCGGCATTTCGAGCCGCAGTGCGACCCGCCCCCCCTCGCCGCCTCCGGCGCGGCCGTACACTCCGCGCATGACCACCCTGTTCGTCTCCGACCTGCACCTGGACCCGGCGCGCCCGCGCATCACCGAACTGTTCGGCCGCTTCCTGGACGGGGAGGCACGCGGCGCCGAGGCGCTGTACATCCTGGGCGACCTGTTCGAAGCCTGGGTGGGCGACGACGATCCATCGGACGCCGGCACCTTCGTGGCCGAACGCCTGCAGGCACTCACCGCGTCCGGCGTGCCGGTGCATTTCATCCGCGGCAACCGCGACTTCCTGCTGGGCGCCGATTACGCGCGGCGTTGCGGCATGCAGCTGCTTCCGGATCCCGCCGTCGTGACGCTGCACGGACAGCCCACGCTGATCCTGCACGGCGACCTGCTGTGTACCGACGACGCGGCCTACCAGCAGTTCCGCGCGCAGACCCGCGAGCCGCGCTGGCAGGCGCAGTTCCTGGCGCAACCGGTGCAGGCGCGGCTGTCATTCGCCGCGCAGGCGCGCGCCGCCAGCCGGGCGCGCCATGGGGAGCTGCAGGCCAGCGGACAGTCCGAGACGATCACCGATGTGTCGCCGGCCACCGTGGGCGAATGGTTCCGGCGCTTCGGGGTGCAGCGGATGGTCCACGGCCACACCCATCGCCCGGCCATCCATGCCGAGGGCGGGTGCACCCGCATCGTGCTGGGCGACTGGTACGAACAGGGCTCGGTGCTGCGGGTCGACGCCAACGGCGTCGAACTCGCCTCGCTCTAGCGCCGCACGCGTTATTTCGCGGCTTCCGCGCAGCCCCGGTAGTCGATGTCGCCGACCCGGAACGTGGATGTCATCGTGTAGCGGTTGTCGGACATGCCATCGCTGCACTCGCCCGGGGCCACGCGCAACGCGAACGCCTGGCCGGCGTGGGTGCCGGTGATTTCGAGGCCGTCGGGCAATGCCTGCCGGGCGCCCTGCATCACCACACCGTCGGGGTCGTCGGGGGTGGTGAACGTGAGGGTGGTGTCCTCCACGTTGACGTTCCAGAAGGGCTCGGTGCCGAACGCGCGGAACACGTGCAGCGGCGTGGCGTCCTCCTGACCGGGTGCGCGCTTGGCCATCGCCGTGGCATCGGGCGCGGGTGCGGCGGCGGGCTCGGGTTCGGCGGATCCAGCAGGCGCTTCCGGCGCGGCCGGGGCTTGCGGTGCGCTGCAGGCGGCCAGCAGCAGGGACAGCGAGGCGACGGCGAGCTTCATGGCGATCCTCCGGATGGACGCAGCGGAGTGTGCCGCAGGC
>CBFGMM010000243.1:0-1511 GCA_965649855.1 uncultured Thermomonas sp.
CTACGGCTTCCGCGGCGGCGACGTGCACACGTATCTCGATGCCGGCACGCACGCCATCGCCGCGCCGCCGCTCTCGCAGAACTTCCGTTCGCGGCCTGGCGTGCTCAATGCGCTCGCGGCGCTGTACGCGCAGGCGGGCACGGACGCCTTCGTCGACCCCCGCATCGAATTCCGCGAGGTCGAAGCAGGCGGCAAGCGCACGGACCACGATTACCTGCGCGACGGCACACCCGCGCCCGCGCTCACCGTGTGGCAAGCACCACTGCCGCCGCTGGATGACCAAGGCAAGCGCAAGCCGTGGCGTGCGGGCGAGGCACGGACCCTCGCCACGAACGCCTGCGTCGCGGCCATCCACGGTGTGCTGTCGCAAGCACGCAGCGGACGGGCGCTGATCGAAGGCGAGCCCGTGCAACCCGGCGACATCGCCGTGCTGGTGCGTTCCCACCATGAGGCCACGATGGTCCAGCAGGCGCTGGCGCTGGCCGGGATTCCCGCGGTCGCCGCCGGCAAGCAGAGCCTGTTCGCCACCGCGGAGGCGCGCGAGTTGCACGCGCTGCTGCTGGCCCTGCTGCATGCCGGCGACGACGGCCGCCTGCGCGCGGCGCTGTCCACCGTGCTGGTCGGCGTGGACGCGGCCGGCATCGAGGCACTGGAAGCGCCGGCCGAACAGGCGGGCGCGCAGGCGCAGCGCGACCGGCAACAAGAAGCCATGGGCTGGCGCGAACGCCTGCTGCGCGGCGGCCCGCTCGCCCTGGTCGGCGACCTGTGCGCGGCCAATGCCGAACGCCTGCTGGGCCTGCTGGACGGCGAGCGCCGCATGAGCAACTACCTGCAGCTGGCGGAACTGCTGCAGGAAGCGCAGGCCAACGCGCTCGGCCTGCATGGACTGGTGGATTGGCTGGGCCACCGCATCGCCACCGCCGATGCCAACGACGAGACCCAGTTGCTGCGCCTGGAATCCGACGCCCGCCGCGTGCAGATCGTGACCCTGCACAAGAGCAAGGGCCTGGAATATCCGCTGGTGTTCCTGCCCTTCGTCGGCATCGGCCGCCAGGACAAGGCGCCGAGTCGCGCCTGCGTCGTGCATCACGCGCAGCATGGCCGGCGCTTGCACCGGAAGCTGGCTAACGAGACGGAATGGCAAGACGCGATCGACGCATGGAAGCAGGAACAACGCGCCGAAGACGCGCGCCTGCTCTACGTCGGCCTGACCCGCGCCGAGCATGCGCTGTGGATCGCCACCGGCGACTTCTTCGCGCACGACAAGACGCCGTTGTCGAAGATGCTGGGCAATGCCGAAGCACTGGCCGCCGCCGGCATCGCGTTGGACGAAAGCCCCACGCACACCGCGTTGCCGCGCCTGCCGACGGAGCACGACGCCGCCATCCCGCCCGCGCGCAGCGTCACCCGCCGGCTGTCCCACGACTGGTGGGTCTACAGCTTCAGCCAGCTGGCGAAGGCCGATGCCGGCACCGAGGCAGGCACCGCCAGCAGCGCCACCCTGCCGGCCA
>CBFGMM010000244.1:0-1510 GCA_965649855.1 uncultured Thermomonas sp.
CCGCCGCGCCGCGGAACTCGCCGGCGCGCAGCCAGGTGGCGGCTTCCTGGTAGGCGGCCAGGGCCCCGTCCCGGTCGCCGTCCTGCAGCGCCGTGTCCAGCCGCTGTGCCAGCCAATCCAGTCGCAGCCCCGCGTGGCCCAGGCCGGCGGTGGGTGCATCCAAGGCACGCAAGCGGGCGGCGCGATCCGGCCGGCCCCGCGCCGCGAACAGGTCGATGCGCAGCTGCAGCAGGCGCACTCCCGAGCGGGCCGCGAGTCCGCGGGCCTGCTCCAGCGCGCGCGCGGCCTCGGCAGGCGCCCCCCGCGCGTGGGCGAGCTCGGCGCGCAGCAGCTGTCCGATCGCCTGCTGCTCGCTGGACCCATCGGCCAGGGCGCCGGCCAGGCCGTCCAGGGTCGCCGCGGCCTGGTCCAGTTCACCCTTGTCCAGCTGCGCCTGGGCGCGCAGCAGGCCGGTGTCGGCCACCCCGCGCGCGTCCTCGCGGCTGCGGAAGCTGGCCTCCGCCTGCTGCGCCTGCGCGATCGCCCGGTCGGGGTGTCCCTGCCACAGCGCCAGCTCCGCCAGGTTGCGCCGGCTCACCGCGGCCTCTTCCACCATCTGCTGGCGCTCGGCGTCGGCCAGCGACTGCTCCAGCAGCCGCCGCGCCACGCTCCAGCGCCCCTGCGCGATCGCCAGCAGGCCCAGGTTCTGCCGCGTGCGCACGCCGCCGTTGCCCTCGCCCAGGCGCGCATAGGCGTCGGCCGCCTGCTGCCAGTACACCTGCGCGTCCTGGTAGTTGCCCAGCTGGTAGTGCACGAAGCCGATGCTGTCCTGCGCCTCGGCCGCGCCCTGGGCGTTGCCGACCTGCTGCCAGACCCGCAACGCGCGCTGGAAGGCGGGCAGCGCGCCGGGATAGTCGCCCCGCTCCTCGGCCAGCAGGCCCAGGTCGTTGTCCAGCGCCGCCGCGCCCTCGCGGTCGCTGAGCGACTCGGCGATCACGCGGGCCTCGCCCAGCGCGCGTTCGGCGCCCTCGAAGTCGCCGGTCAGCGACAGCACGCCCGCCAGGTTGCGCAGGCTGGTGGCTTCGCCACGCCGGTTGCCGAGGGCGCGCCGGAGCGCGATCGCCTGGCGGTATTGCTCGGCCGCGTCCGCGGTCTGGCCCAGGCGCCCGTAGCCGACGCCCAGCGCATTGATCGCCTCCGCCTGCCCGTACGGGTCGCGCCCGCGCTTGAACTGCACCAGCGCGCGGGTCAGGTAGTCGTCCACCGCCTGCTGCGCATTGCCCTTGAGGATGCTGAACTTGCCGAGCTCGTACCAGACCCGGGGATCGTTGCCGTCCCGCGCCGACAGGGCCAGCAACCCGTCGATGGCCGCCTGCAGCTCGCCGGCCGCGCCCTGCGCGCGGGCCAGTTCGATCGCGGCCTCGGCATCGTCCGGCGAGCGCTCCAGCAGCGCCTGCCAGGCCGACACCGCGGCGGCCGGGTCGTCGCCCAGGCTGGCGCGCTGCGCGGCAAGGCGCGGGCGCATCGGCTC
>CBFGMM010000245.1:0-1500 GCA_965649855.1 uncultured Thermomonas sp.
GGTGCCCGCCGCGCAGCCGCAACCCGCCGTCCCCGCCGCGGCGCCTGCCGCGGAGGCGGCTCCGGTGCAGCCTGCTCCGGCGCACCCCGCGCAGCCGGCCGCCACCGAGCCCGCGCCCGGCGGCTGATCCCCGTCGTACAATGTTCGACGCGGCCCCGGCCGCACGTTTTCAGCCCAGGTGGCGGAATTGGTAGACGCACTACCTTGAGGTGGTAGCGATTTAGGTCGTAGGGGTTCGAGTCCCCTCTTGGGCACCATATCCGGATCACGAAGGCCCGCCGCGCGCGGGCCTTCGCCGTTGTGGGCAGCGGGTCCGCGCAGCCGCTTGTGTGACGGATGTCACGCGCCGGATCTTGTGCGAGGATGCCGCCCATGCTTCCCCAGGGCTTCTATTTCGAAACCTACATGGACGGCCCGGCCCTGTACGTGGACGGGCGCATGGTGGCCGACATCGTCCCGCTGGGCGACGGGCGCTACCGTGCCTGCCTCAACCCGCTGCGCTTCAGCATCCGCTATGCCTACTTCGACTCCGAACAGGCGGCGCTGGATTACGTGAGCGAGTGGGGCGCCAAGTGGGAATCCCTGCTGCGCCAGGGATAGCAGGCGGGTCGCGCGTCCCGCCTGCGGCGAGCGCTAGCCGGAGGCATCTTCGAACTCGGCGTCCGGCAGCGACAGGAATGCCCAGAACGGCACGTCGCGCGCGGCCCACGCCCGGACCGCCTCGTCCAGCAGGTCCAGCAGGATGTCGAAGCTCGCTTCGTCGGCATCGCGCAACGCCTGCGCATCCTCGAACAGCAGGGCGTAGCCCGCGCCCGGCAGCCACGACAGGTCGCGCAGGCGGTCGCCAAGGGCGTCCCAGTTGCGGCCGCCGGTGCCGGGCGCGTCCAGCGCCAGCGCCATGCGCAGCAGCAGCGCCGGCTTGCCTTCGCAGCCGCGCAGGTCCACCCGCCGGCAGAGCAGGCCGGCGTCCCGGCACGCCGCGTCGAGCGGGCCGATATCGTCCGCAGTGACGAAGTACACCCCGGCGCGGCGCGGGTCGGCCAGCCCCAGGTCCAGCCCGGTGTCAGTCATGTTGGCTCCCGCTGTCCGCGGGCCTGAAGGCGCGGAAGCTGTCGTAGTGGTCGTCGGTGTAATACCAGTCACGCGGCGGGTGGCCGCCGGTGACGATGCGCCGGGCGCCGCGGTGCGACAGCCCGGGCGTCTCGACCGTGTACTCGCGGTACCAGCCGCGTGGCATGCGTGGCAGGTGGCCTTCGCGGTTGCGGAACACGCCGCCGTCCTGCGGATGCGGGAACGGGCCGCCGCGCCGGATGCTGGCGATGGTGGCGTCCGCCTCCGGGGGCAGGAACGCGGGGAGCGCGCGCGGCAGCGCGGCGGGCGCGGCCGACGGCGCCTGCACCGCCGGCGGGGGTGGTGCAGGCGGTGCCCGGCAGCCGGCCAGGGCGGCCAACAGCCCCAGGCCCGCCAGTACCCGCGTCAGTCCTCGCGGATGGAGAAGCC